>DASVNI010000188.1:0-2917 GCA_036383935.1 Gemmatimonadaceae bacterium
AGTGCATTTCGCTGGCGTCCCCGCAGCGATGCAACGCATACTCCATAGATGTCCTTGCACACTCCTGTGTTGCGCGCCGCCGCGCGCGCCGCGCTCTTCGTCCTCCTTCTCACCGGTTGTACACCGGCTACCGGCGCGCGACCCGACTGGTCGGCGCGCGAAGCGGCGCTCCCCGCGATGCCTGCATCGTCCGCAGCGTCGGTCGACATCACGTGGCTCTCCGTCACCAACGTCTACCTTCGCACCGGGCCTGTCGGCATCCTCACGGACGGCTACGTGACGAGGCTGCCGGAGAATGCCTTCCTCGATCAGACGCTGGCGCGCTCGCGTGCCGCGTTCCGGCCTGACAGCGCTGCCGTCGCGCGCATGCTCGGCCTGGTCGGGGGGCGCGACGCGGTGCAGGCGCTGCTGAACGGGCACAGTCACTTCGATCACGCGTTCGACGCCGCGATGTGGGCGAAGCTGTCGCGCGCCGAGGTGTACGGCCCGCGCACGACGTGCTTCCAGCTCGCCGCGCAGAATGTGCCGGCGTCGCGGTGCACCACGGTTGAGGGGAGCGAGACGATCCCACTCGGCGATGGCGTCACGATGCGCGTCGTGCGATGGAACCACAGCGGCGACCACGCGGTCAATCCGGAGCTGCACGACCCGGCCGAGCTGGCCCGCGTACCAACCCTCGATCCCACGAACGGCGGGCTGCGCCCCGGTGTCACGGAAGATTTTCCCAATGGCGGCGGGAGCCGCGCGTATCTGATCACGGTTCCCACGCGCGACGGCCGCCTCAGCCTCTTCTTCAGCAACACGGGAAGCCCGGTGGATCTCGACCGGCCGATCGTCGTCGATGGAACGAACTACGGCGCGCCGATCGACAACCTGCGCGCGGCGCTGCGCGACGCCGGTCTCACGTCGGTCGATCTGTGGATCGGCAGCGGCGGCGCACCGCTCGCGCGACTCGTGCTCCCCGTGCTGCGGCCGAAGGCCTATCTGCCCGTGCACTGGGACGACTACTTCTCTCCACTCGAGCGCGGCGTCGCGAAACCGTATGCCGATCCCTCCCTCGAGTCGCTGCTCGACAGCGCCCACGTGACGCTGGTCAGGCCGGCGCAGTACCTCGATCGCTGGCGTCTCGACCGGAGTGGCGTGCACGCCGTCGCCAACGATGCCCAGAAGCGCGCGCTCGGACTTTCACGGTGAGATGCCGATGCTGATCGACGACTTCCGATCGGAGTACACGCGCTGGCGAGAGGTCGCCGAGAAGGCGATCGCGCAGATGCCGGACGACGCGCTGAACCACGTCCCCTCGCCCGAAGGGAACTCGGTCGCGATGCTCGTGCGCCACGTGAGCGGGAATCTCGTCTCGCGATTCACCAACTTCCTCACTGAGGACGGTGAGAAGCCCGATCGCGACCGCGACGCGGAGTTCGTCGAGCGCCCGTACACGCGCGCCGAGGTCAGCGAGATGATGCGGCGTGGATTCGGCGCAGTGGACGCGGCGCTGGCCTCACTCACCGATGATGACGTGACGCGCACCGTGACGGTTCGCGGCCAGGCGATGACCGTGCACGCCGCCCTCGCCCGTTCGCTCGCTCACATCGTGAATCACCTCGGCCAGATCATCCTCATCGCGAAGATGACCGCCGCGGGCCCATGGCAGTCGCTGAGCATCCCGCGTGGGCAGTCGAAAGAATTCAACGAGAAAATGCGTGGACGGTGAGTTTGTGATTTGCTTGCCGGCCTCGGACGGGTGAGCCTGTGCGTGGAGCTCGACCCCGAAAGTCGTCCTCCGCGCCCTCCGCGATCCTCCGCGTGCTCCGCGTGCTCCGCGTGAAACTGCGGCGCAGCGATGCCTGACTGCGGACGTGCAGATCCCTCGACTCGCTCCGCTCGCTCGGGATGACGCGCGCCTAGCGCTCGAGCAGCAGCGACAGCAACCGCGGCGGCACTCCCGGGTCCGCGGCGGGCTCCAGCCACTCGCCGAGTGCGCGCAGGACAAAGCCCCCCGCGAGCGCCTCCGTCACGTACTCGCTCACCGTGTGCCGGTACGCCGCGACGTGGATCGTCTCGTCGGTGCGCTGATCGACGAAGTGCGCCTGTCCCCCGCGAAGCTGGCGATACGGATGCAGCTCGCAGAAGTAGAGCTGTCCGCCGGCGCGCAGCACGCGCGCCGCTTCAGCGAACACCGGTGCGAGATCGCGCACGTGCTCGAGCACGAGGTTGCCGACGACGACGTCCACCGAGCCCGTGTCCGCCGGCCACGACCGCGTGATGTCGTGCTCGATGAAGCGCGCCGTCGACGACCGCACGCGACGTCGCGCCACGTCGAGCATGCCGGGCGAGAAGTCGAGCGCGATGAGCTCGCGCGCCTGCGATACGAGCCAGGCCGAGTTCTTGCCCGTTCCACATCCGAGCTCGAGGACGCGCGCGCCGGCGAGCGGCAAGGGAACCTGGCGCAGGACGAACGCGTCGAGATCGCGCGTCGCGTTCTGATCGTCGTCGTACTGGCGCGCCCAGCGGTCGTACGCGTCGGCGACGTCGGTCGGTGTGCTGGTGGTGCGCGAGCCTTGAGACCGTTCGAGCATTCTCGAATCTTACCAGCATGTCGCGTCGCCGTCTCCTTCCTCTCGTCATGCTCGCCGTCACTCTCGTATCGTGCCGGCAGCATCCGGTCCTCCCGCCTCTGCCGCAGCGCCGGTTGGCCAACGAGGTGGAGCTCGCGATCTACCGGTTGCTCGCCGAGTCGACGTACGTGCGGTCCACGGGACGCCCGGTCGCCGTCGTATCGACGTCGGTCGATTCTTCGTGTGCGGGCACCGCGTGCGCACCGCTCGCGGAGCGCTGGGGGGTGGAGTCGCCCTGGTGGGCCGCGGTCGCCGACTCGCAACGCGCACGTTCGGCGAATGCAGCACTACTGCGCCAT
>DASVNI010000189.1:0-22265 GCA_036383935.1 Gemmatimonadaceae bacterium
GGCCTCAGACGGCAGAAGCTTCCCACGGCGCCTGGGGTCAGAGCCCGGGCTCTGACCCCGGGCTCTGACCCCGATTCCGCAGTGCCACTCAGTCTCCCAACGCCGGAACGGGAGATTTGCCGTGCACGGGCACCTCGTGGCCCGCGCCACGCCGGCCGCGGACGCGTGCGCCGAGCTTCTCACGCCAGTCGTCGAGGATCTCGTAGACGGTCGGGATGACGAACAGCGTGAGGATCGTCGACGTGATCGTGCCGCCGATGACGGCGCGGCCGAGCGGGGCGCGGAAGTCGGCCCCCTCGCCCGTACCGAGGGCGACGGGGATCATGCCGGCGATGAGCGCGAGGGTCGTCATCAGGATCGGACGAAGACGGATCGCGCCCGCCTCGATGAGGGCGTCGCGCATCGGCAGCCCCCTCTCCTCGTGCGTCCACTTCGCGAAGTCGATGAGCAGGATGGCGTTCTTCGCCACGATCCCCATCAGCATCATGACGCCGATGAGCGACATGATGTTCAGCGTGTCGCGCGTGACGAGGAGCGCGAGCACGACGCCGATGAGCGAGAGCGGCAGTGACGAGAGGATCGCCAGTGGATCGAGGAACGACCCGAACTGGATGACGAGGATCAGGTACATCAGCATGATCGCGACGCCGAGCGCGGTGAAGATCGAGCCGAACACCTCGGCCTGATCCGCCGTCTGACCGCCGGCGTCGAGATCGTAGCCCGGGGGCAGGCGCAGCGATGCGAGGCGCCGGAGCACGTCGCGCGACACGTTGCCGATGGAGCCCTCGACGTTCGCGCCGACCGTGATGACGCGGCTGCGGTCGAGGTGGTCGATCTGCGCCGGGCCGGCGCTCGCGGTGATCGTCGCCACCTGACCCAGTGGAACGACCGACGGCCCGCCACCGGGACCGGCATTCGGCAGCACGATCGGGATGGCGGCGAGATCGGCCGGGCTCGTGCGCAGCGCGGCGGGAAGCCGCACGCGGACGTAGCGCGTCTCGCCCGTGGGATCCACCCAGTTGCCGGCGTCCACGCCGGCGAAGGCGGGGCGAAGCGCCTGCGCGATCTGCCCGACGCTCAGCCCGATCGTTCCGGCGAGCCCCCGGTTGATCGAGACGCGAAGCTCGGGCTTCTGTCCCTTCGTCGAGAGACCGACGTCCACGGCGCCCGGCGTCCCGCGCACGATCGTCGCGACCGAGTCGGCGAGAGTGGCGAGCGTGGTCGCGTCGGGGCCTTTGACCTGTAGCTGCAGTGGCTTCTGTCCGCCGCCCGGTCCGCCGGCCTCGAGGAGATAGGCCGTCGCACCGCCGATGAGCTTGAGCTCCTTCCGCAGCTCGCGGCCGAGTGCCTGCTGCGTGACCTTGCGCTTCGAGCGCGGGACGAGACGCACGTAGACCGAGCCGACGTCCACGCCGCCCGACCCCGATGCGCTGCCGACGGTGGCGTACGTGTAGGCGACTTCAGGATGCGCGCGGACCTGACGCGCGACCTGCTCGGTGACGACGCGCGTGAACTCGAGGCTCGATCCGGGTGGCGCTTCGACGGTGACGGTGAGCTCGCTGCGGTCGCTGTCGGGGGCGAAGCCGAAGCCGCCGATCGTGATCTGCAGCCCGATGGCCGCGACGAACGACAACGCGGCGAGGGCGATCATCGTCTTGCGATGATCGAGCGCCCAGGCGACCCCACGCCGATAGCGATCCGCCTGATGGTTGAACCAGACGTTGAAGCGGTCGAGCGCACGGGCGATCGGGTTCTTCCGCTCGTGCGCCTCGATCTGCGGATCGGCCCAGTACGCCGAGAGCATCGGGTCGAGCGAGAAGGAGACGAAGAGCGACACGAGCACCGCCGCGGCGATCGTGAGGGCGAACGGCTTGAACCACTGCCCCGCGAACCCGCTCATGAAGCCGACCGGGACGAACACGGCGACGATGGAGAAGGTCGTGGCCGTGACGGCGAGCCCGATCTCGTCGGTGCCCTCATGCGAGGCGGTGAGATGGTCTTTCCCCATCTCGACGTGTCGCACGATGTTCTCGCGTACCACGATGGCGTCGTCGATGAGAATACCGATCGCCAGCGAGAGGCCGAGCAGCGACATGGTGTTCAGCGTGAAGCCGAACAGCATGAGCGGCACGAACGACGCGAGCACGGAGATCGGCAGCGCGAGCCCCGTGATGACGGTCGAGCGCCAGGAGTTGAGGAAGAGGAAGACGACGAGCACCGTGAGCATCGCCCCCTCGACGAGCGCGGACTGCACGTCGCGCACGGAGGCGCGCACACGCTGTCCCGCGTCGCGCACGACCTCGATCGTCGTGCCCTGCGGCAGGCGCGCGCGCAGCGCGGGCAGCCGCGCCATGATGGCGTCACTCACCGTGGTGGTGCTGTACCCACGCGACTTCACGATGTCGATGCCGATCGCCTCGCGCCCGTTGAAGAGCGCGGCCGACCGCCGTTCGGCCGAGCCGGCCTGCACGGTGGCGACGTCGCCGAGCCGGACCGGCAGACCGCCGCGCTGCGTGACGATGAGCTGAGCGAAATCCTCGGGGCGCTCGAGCCGCCCCTCGAGCCGGATCGCGCGCTCGACCACCGGACCGGTCACCTGCCCCACCGGCGCGGCGAGGTTCTGCGCGCGGAGCGCGTTCACCACCTGATCGACGCCGACGCCCGACGCCGCGAGCCGCCCCGGATCGAGGATGACGTTGAGCGTGGCGCTGTCGGCGCCGGCGATGTTGACCTGCGCAACGCCGGCGATGGCGCGCAGGTCGCCGCCGATCGTCTGGTCGGCGATCTGGGTGAGCTGCGCCGGCGTGAGCGTGAGCGAGGTGAGCGCGAGCGAGACGATCGGCATCTGCGTCGGATCGAATCGCTGGACGATCGGCTCGATGATCTCCGTCGGAAGCTGCGCGCGGACGGCACTGATCGCGTCGCGGACGTCCTGCGTCGCCTGATCGGTCGGCTTGTCGAACTTGAACTGGACGATGATCTGGGCGAAGCCGTCGCTCGACGTCGACGTCAGCTTGTCGAGCCCGGAGATCCCCGAGATGCGATCCTCCAGCCGGTCCACGACTTCGCGCTCCACCTGCTCGGGCGACGCCCCGGGGTAGACGATGCCGATGAAGACGATCGGCGCGTCGATGTCGGGGAACTCGTCGGTCTGGAGCTTCGCCAGGGCGGCGATGCCGAAGACGGCGAGGGCAATCGTCACCACGACGGTGATGATCGGTCGGCGGATCGCGAAGTCGGAGATGAACATTGTCGAATACTACGGACGTGACCGGTTCAAGCGTTGGCCGAACCGGGTTCTGACAGCTCGCGGTTCTGCTCGGCAGCGGGTCGCGTGTCCTCCGTGCGGACACGATGGAAGAAGTCGGTCGCCCTTGCCCCGGGTTGGAGCGCCGTGACGCCGACGTTGGTGTCCTTCAGCTCGTTGGCCAGCGCGCCGGCGAAGGATAACACGAACGCCTTCGACGCCGTCTGCACGGCCTCGAGACGGGCCGGCCCTTCGTCGATCGACGTGGTGAAGAGAATGTGTCCCTGATCACGCGCCACCATGTCCTTCACGACGCGCTTCGTCAGGTGAACGACAGCGGTGACGTTGAGCGCGACGAGATTCAGCTCGGCATTCACTTCATTGTCGGTGAACGTCCCGCCGACGCCGGCACCCGCGTTGATCACGATCACGTCGATGGGGCGGCGCATGGCGCGGATCTGCGCGTAGAGACTCTCCACCCCTTCGTAGGTGGCAAGGTTGGCGCGCACCGCCTCTACCTGTGCGCCCAGCTCGCGCAATCGCTGCGCGGTCTCCTCGATGCGCTTGGTCTCGGAGGTGATGAGCAGGTCGAAGCCGTGCTCGGCGAACTGCCGGGTGAGCTCGTAGCCGATGCCGCTCGACGCACCGGTGACGACAGCGAAGGGAATCTCGCTCTGTGGGGTCATGTCGCCTCTCTCCTCTCCATGGTCGCGCCTGCAATACGACGGTCGATCGAACCGTCGTCGGGCGGCCGAGTGGGGATCAAGAGGCGTTCCGCAAATACGACGAGGCGGCGGAGGGAACAGAGAGGCGCGGAGGACTGGCCCTGGCGCCCGAGGTCGTCAGGCACTCACGCCATCATGGCGTCAGCTCCGGATGGCTTCCTCGAGCACCGACACGAGGCGCTGCACGTCGCGCTCGTCGTTGTACAGGTGGGGCGCGACACGGATCGAGTCGCCGCGGATGCTCACGAACACGCGCGCCGCCGCCAGCCGATCGGCGAGGCCCGCCGGGAGTCCGCCGGGAAGCTGCACGCCGAGCATGTGGCGCACGCGCTCCCGCTCGTCGGCGACGATGCAGCCGAGCGCGGCGACGTCGCGCGCGATGCTGGTGGTGAGCGCGCCGACGTCGCGCGCCACACGCTCCACCCCCCAGTCGAGCACCTGCTCCAGCGCGGCGGTCGCCATGGGGAGAAGGTTGAACTGCGAGAACTCACCCATGTCGAAGCGGCGGGCGCCGGGTCGCAGCTCGTCGGTGTAGTCCACGAGCCGCGCGAAATCCTCGGCGCCGGCGCGCGACATCCACGTCTGCTCGATCGGCACGCCGCGCTCGTGCCATTTCGGAGCGACGTAGAGGTAGCCCAGGCTGTACGGCCCCATCAACCACTTGTAGCCGACGGAGACGAGGAAGTCTGGCTGCACCACGCCAACGTCGATCGGATGCGCGCCGGCGGCCTGGCTCGCGTCCACGACGAGCGCGGCACCTGCTGCACGGGCGGCGGCGCCGACGCGCTCCAAGTCCATGAGGGTGCCATCAGTCCAATGGCAGACCGGGGTCGCGATGAGGGCGACGTCGCCCTCACTCAGCGCGGCGAGGATCGCGTCGGTCCAGCTCGCACCGGGCTCGCGCGTCACCGTGCGCAGGCGAGCGTTGGTGCGCCGGGCCAGCTCACGCCACGCGTACACGTTCGAGGGAAACTCGCGGTCGATCACGAGGATCGTCTGGCCGGCGCGCACGGGCAGGTTGGCCGCCGCGACGGCGAGTCCGTAGCTCACCGACGGTACGAGCGCGACGCACTCCGCGTCGCCGCCGACGACGCGGGCGAAGAGGGCGCGCAGCGGTTCGGCGTGCACGAACCAGTCGCTGGCGCGCAGGTTCCAGGGCGACGCCTTGCCGCGCACCGCCACGATCCCCGCCGCCGTCACCGCCTGCAGCTGCGGCGACATGCTCGCGCAGTTGAGGTAGGTGACGTCGGCCGGAATCGAGAAGAGGGAACGTTCCGATGCCGTCGAGACGGAGAGTGCGGTCACGGCACCATGCGCGGCGGCCGCTTGCTCATGAGTGCCTCGATCTCGTCGATCTCGCGTGGCGCCTGGCTGATGCGCTCCAGCTGATTGCCCGTGATGAGATAGTCGTCCTCGATGCGGACGCCGGTGTTCTCGTAGCGGCGCACCGTGGGGAGCACCTTGGCGATGAACGCACGGTTCTTTGGGGTGTCGGGCAGCGCGTCCAATGCAGCCGTGCTGACGTAGATGCCCGGCTCGATCGTGAAGGCGTCGCCTTCCTTGAAGAGATGATCGGCCGCGTAGAACTGGGCGGGGTCGTGCACGGCGAGACCGATGCCGTGCGAGATGCCGTGGATCATCCAGAACATCGCCTGGTTGCACTGGCGCGGACGCGCCTTGCAGTCGACCGGCCAGGGCGGATCGAACTGGGCGTCGGCGCTCTCGACGAGACCGAGCCTGGCGAGCCCCTTCACGCGGATGTCGATCGACGAATCCTGCGCCGCCACGGAGGACATCCCCGGCTTGGAGTTGCGCTCAGCGGCGGCCTGCGCGTCGCGCACGAGCTGATAGATCGAGCGCTGCTCCGGAGTGAACTTGCCGCTCACGGGGAGCGTGCGGGTGACGTCGGCCGCGTAGCCCTCGTACTCGGTGGCGGCGTCCATGACGACGACGTCGCCCGGCTTCACGTCGCCGCGATCGCGCATGTAATGAAGCTGCGTGCCGTGGATACCACCGCCGACGATCGAGCCGTACGAGGGACGGGCGCCGCCGAGTCGGAGGAAGGTGCCCTCGAGCGCCGCCTGGATCTCGTATTCCTTGCTCGGCTCGGGGATGAGCATGGCGGCGCGGTGTCCTTCCGTGCTGATCTCCGCCGCCTTCCGCAGGAGCGCCATCTCGGCGGGGCTCTTCTTCGCGCGGAGCGCGTCGACGATCTCGTGTCCATCGTGGACCTCGAGCGCGGCGTGGTTCGCCCTGAGCGTCTTGATGAACTCCTGCCCGCGCGTCAACGAATCCTGTTGGGCAAAGTCGGCGTCGGCGAAGTCGTGCAGCGTGTAGATGGGCAACCGCGCGCCGGCGAGTGAGTCGACGTACGACCGGAGCGCGGAGAACGCGCGCGCGCGGACGCCGAGGTCGCGCACGACGGTGGCGGAGTCGGGGCGGCGACCATAATAGAAGGCCTGGCGCGCGCCGACCGGCGTGAGGAAGAGCGTGCTCGTACCGCGCCCGTTCTGCACGACCATCACGAACGCCGCATCGGGCTCGTCGAAGTTCGTGAGATAATGAAAGGCGGGGATCTGATAGAACGGGCCGAAGTCGCTGACCGGAGTCCGCCCGCCGAAGGCAACGACGACGCCGTTCTTCACGCGCGCGGCGAGCGAATCGCGGCGCGCGGCGAACTCCGATGCGGGGATCTGTGCGACGGCAACGGCCGGAAGCGCGACGAGAAGCGAGGCGAGCATCCCGGCGAGGATCCGCGTGCGCGAGCGAACGAACTTGGACATGGGAGCACCTGAGTAGACATGTCGTTGCCGCGCAACGACATAGGGAGGGAACCCGGAATCTCGCGCCGCGCGCCCTGCGGCGGCAAGTGGGCACCGAGCGGGATCACTCTCGAGCTCGGCGTGGGGGCTCTCCCCATGCGAGCTCGGCACTCCCCCCGACGTGACATTGCCGGAGGGCGGTTCCATATTCGCGCCATGTGATCGGTCGGTCCACAACAGCCTGGAGAGGCCTCATGTCGACCACGTTCAATGCCAGCGATGGCGGTACGCATACTCCCGTACCGACAGGCATCGCACTCGCAGACGAGGAAGCGCTGCGGCAGGTGTTCCACCTGGAGTACTCCGCGCTCTACGCGGAAGCGCGCGCTGAACTCGGCGACAACGCGCGAGCCCTCGCACCGAAAGTCGTTGAAGGCGCATTCGTGCGCGCGTGGGATGCGCGTGCGCGCTTTCAGACGCCGGCGCAGGTTCATGCGTTTCTCGTCGAGGACGTGCATCACGCGGCCGCGCGCGCGTTGAGCCGGCGCTCGGCGGCACATCGCCTGTCGGGTGGCGGAAAGCAGGAAGCGCACGTCGTGCAGGACGAGACGGAAGACGATGCGTGGAAGCACATCATGCACGCGCTGCACGGCGAGGCGCACAGCCCAGGCGCGCTTGCGGAAGCGGCGGCACACTCGCGTCACGAGGCGGCCGAACACATCAAGGTCTCCTCGCAAGAGAGGCCGCTGTGGGTCCCGATCCTGATCGGTGCCGTCGTTCTGATGGGATTGTTGGGACTCGCGGCATATATGACGCGCCTGAGCACCGACGCGAAGTTCGCCCGCGCGCTCGCTCAGCCCGACCTGAAGCCCGTCGCCACGATCTCGGCGCAGATCGGCAACCTGACGCTCGACGACGGGAGCAAGGTGAAGCTCGCGCCGGAAACGAAGCTCACCATACCGAAGGGCTTCGGCCCCGAGATGCGCGCCGTGAAGCTGGAGGGGATGGCGGAGTTCAACGTCGCGCCCGGGATCGAGCAGCCGTTCAACGTCATCGCGGGGAACACCTCGATCGTCGCGACGGGGACGGCGTTCACCGTGAAGGCCTACCCCGGTGATTCGGGCGTGACGGTCGTCGTGAGCAACGGCGCGGTGAAGGTGGGGAAGGGGAAGCACACGCACGACGTGACCGCGGGCACCGCGCTCGTCGCGAGCGACACCAGCGCGCGTGCGGCGACGGCCGCCGAGCGCGAAGAGGCCGATGCGTGGCGCACGGGAACGCTCGTCGTGACCGACAAGCCGCTGAGCCAGGCGCTGTCGACGATGAAGCGGTGGTATTCCCTGATGATCCTGGCGCCGAACCAGTCGCTGCTCGAGCGGAAGGCCAGCTTCCGCGCCCCGCTCGACTCGCAGAGAGTGGCGATCAGCGGCATCGAAGCGAGCACGGGACTCCAGTTCGGCTGGATCGGCCAGAACATGGCGTTCTATGAGCCGGATGCGAAGGCGGCGAAGGCGGCGAAGGCGGCGAAGGCGCCGGCAAAAAAGAGGTGATGCGGTGATGCGGAGATGAGGGGATGAGGAAGTGCCAACGGCCTCGGGAAGCAACTGCTTCCCGAGGCCGTTCCACATCACCGCATCACCTCATCCCCACATCCCCGCAACTACCAGATCTTCACCCGCTCCGCCGGCGCACGGTACATCTTGTCGCCCGGCTTCACGTCGAAGGCGCGCTGGAAGGCGTCGTTGTTCGCGACAGGCACCATTGCGCGGTACTGACCCGGCGAATGCGGGTCGCTGAGGAGAAGCTGGCGCACGATGGCCTCGCGCGCGTTCTCACGCCATGCCTGCGCGTAGCCCATGAAGAAGCGCTGATCGCCGGTGAAGCCGTCGATCACGGGCGCCTCCTTCCCCTCGAGCGAGATGCGGTACGCGCGATACGCCTGCGCGAGGCCGCTCAGATCACCGATGTTCTCGCCCATCGTCAGCTTGCCGTTGACGTGCAGCCCTTCCACGGGAGAGAGCACGTCGAACTGCGCGCCGAGGCGCGACGCGCGCTCCTCGAACGCCTTCGCGTCAGCCTGCGACCACCAATCGACGAGATTCCCCGCGCCGTCGGACTTGCGCCCCTGATCGTCGAAACCGTGGCCGATCTCGTGACCGATGATCGCGCCGATGGCGCCGTAGTTCACCGCGTCGTCCGCTGACGGATCGAAGAAGGGAGGCTGGAGAATCGCGGCGGGGAAGACGATCTCGTTGTTCGTCGAGTTGTAGTAGGCATTCACCGTCTGCGGCGTCATCACCCAGCGCGTGCGATCGACCGGCTTCCCGAGCTGACTCACCATGTCCTCGAACGCCCAGGCGCGCGCACGCATCACGTTGCCGGCGAGATCGTCGCGGCGGATCTGCAGCGACGAATAGTCACGCCACTTGTTCGGGTAGGCGATCTTGACCGTGAACTGCGCGAGCTTCTCCTTGGCGCGCACCTTGGTCTCGGGCGTCATCCACTCGAGGCTGTCGATGCCGATGCGATACGCCTCCCGCAGGTTGCGAATCAGCTCGTCGATGCGCGCCTTCGCCTCGGGCTTGAAGTTCTTCGCGATGTAGAGCTTCCCGGCCGCCTCGCCAAGCCCGCCGTCCACCTCGCCCACACCGCGCTTCCAGCGGGCGCGCATGACCTCCTGGCCATTGAGCACCTTGCCGCGGAAGTCGAAGCGCGCCTGCACGAAGGGAGACGACAGCTCGTTGGCGTACGCGTCGAGCAGCCTGGAAGCGAGATACTCGCGCCACGTCGCGATCGGCGTGTTGGCGAGCAGCGAATCGGCGGCGACGAGGTAGTCTGGCTGGATGACGATGACCGCCGCGGGTGAGCCCAGCCCCGCCGTGGAGAAGTAGGTCGCCCACCCGAAGTGCGGCATCTTCGCGGCGAGCTCGGCGCCCGTCATCCGGTTGTACGTCAGGTCCTTGTTGCGATTGCGAACGCGGTCCCACTGCCTGGCCGCCATCGCCGACTCGAGTGCGATCACACGCGACGCCGCGCCGCTGGGATCAGGGAGCTCGGCGAGGGTGAACAGACGCGCGAGATAGGCCTGATAGGCCTGCCGCACGGTGTTCATCCGCGCGTCCTGCATCAGATAGTAGTCGCGGTCGGGCATGCCGAGCCCGGACTGCCCGACCGACACGATGTTGACCGCCGACTTCTTCTGATCGGGGCCGACGCCGACGGCGAACGGACGCGCAACACCCAGTCGCGAGAGCTGCACGAACGCGGCGGGCAGGTCGGAGGTCGATGAGATGGCGGCGATGCGCGCCAGCTCACCCTTGAGTGGCGTCACGCCGAGTGATTCGATGCGCGCCGAGTCGAGGAAGCTGGCGTAGAAGTCACCCACCTTCTGTTCTTCGGAGCCGGCGGGTGCGTTGGATCGTGCGGCGCCTTCGAGGACTGCGCGCATCGCCTCGCGGCTGCGCTCATCGAGCTCGTCGAAGGTGCCCCAGCGCGGCGCGTCGCTCGGGATCGGCGTGCGCTTGAGCCATCCGCCGTTGACGAAGCGGAAGAGATCGTCCTGCGGACGGACCGAACGGTCGAAGTTGGTGGTATCAATGCCAAGCGAGCGCGGCGCTTGTGCGACGAGCGGCGCAGCGAGCGCCACCGTCGCGGCGAACGCGAGCGAGATCTGACGAGAAAACATGGGAGGTGAAAGCTCCGTGTACGGGCGACGTTAGACGATCGAGGCTCATCCAAACCGTGATTCAGGTCACGCCGAACAGGCACGCAATCCGCGTTGGAGGGACCCGCCTCATACTACAGACGTTGCGTCAAAAGAGTTGCGCTCGTCTTGTAGACGTGCTCAGCTGTCCCTGCGAGCACCAACCAGTTCCAGGAGAAATCTTCATGAAGAAAAGCTTCACCATGCTGCTCTCGCTGGCCGCCGTCGCCACCTTTGCGTCGCCGGTCGTTGCTCGGGCGCAGGTGTCGAACCCTTTGAAGTTCACCGTGTTCGGCGGCGCCGCGCTGCCGAGCGGCGATGTGAGTAACGACTTCAAGACCGGATACACGGTGGGTGGCGCGGTCGATCTGCGCGCTCCGCTGATGCCGGTCGGCCTGCGCGGCGAGCTGACCTACTCGAGCCTCGGCGCGAAGGACACCGGCGGTCTCGAGAGCCTCAACATGACGAACCTCGGCGGCAACGCGAACGCCGTGTTCTGGATGCCGAGCGCCGGCACGCCGCTGACGGCCTACCTGACCGCGGGCCCGAGCTACGGGCACGTCAAGGTGAAGGCGAGCGACAGTGGCGTGAGCGGGGAGGTCTCGCAGAACAAGTGGGGCTTCAACGCCGGCGGTGGTATCGACTTCGGCCTCAGCGGCCTGTCGACGCGCCTCGACGTGCGCTATGTCCAGCTCTCGATGGACAACGGCGGGAAGTACAAGACCGTTCCGATCACGTTCGGTATCACGTTCTAACGGTGCGTTGGATCGTGAGCTCGTGAGTCGGATAGTGAGTGGATGAGAAACGGCCCCGGGAGGCAGAAGCTTCCCGGGGCCGTTTCACACTCTCTCACGAGCTCACAATCCAACTCACTGCTTCACGAGCACCAGCTTACTCGAGAATTCCTGACCGCCGAAGCTGACGGTGCGGTTGAGCGTGAGGTTCTTGCCGCTCAGAGACCATTTCTCGACGGACTGCGCGTCCTGGCCGCCGAAGTTCATCTGGCTGGTGAACACCGGCGTGGCGCCTTCCCAGGTCACGACGGTGGAGACGTCGACGGGGTTCCCCTGGATCGTGAGCTGGTTCTTCGAGGGCGAGCCGTCGGTCGCGTACTTCATCGTGGTCGTCGCCTCGCCGCCCATCTGCGTCGTCTGCTGCCGTTCGACGGTGATCTCCTTGGGCGTCTGCGCGATCTTGAGCGTCATCTTCGACGGGATCATCTGGCCCTTGTCGCTCTGGGCGGTATCCATGACCCACGTGCCGGAGAAGTCGGGGTGCGCGGCCGCATTCTGCGCGTGCGAGAGAGATGGCGCGAGTGCGAGCAGCGCGACGAACAGGGAGCTGGTGAGTTTGCGCATGTGTGTGGGTGCGGGGATGCGGGGATGCGGAGCGCGAAGAATGTTGAAGTTGTCGGTGACGGTACACGGCGGGAAGTGCGGGCGTTGGGAGGCGGCGGCCTGAGCCTTTCTTCCTCTCGCTCTCGCTTCACCTTCCTTCTTCGTTTTCCCCTGCACGGCGTTGCCCTCTCTCCCTCTGTATGCGAGCGGGGAAGGTGGCGCGGACGGTGGCCGAGGGGAATCCATTTCTGCCGCTCATCGTGGGCGTGTACATCCAGCCACTCGACGTCACCGTCGCCCAGATCGCCCCGTACAAAGTGGACCTGACCCGCATGCACGTGCAGGACTGGGAGGGCAAGCCGACGCACGTCGTGGGTTCGGCTTCACCCTCTGATACGACGTCGCCGCAGTTCTGGGTGGAGAAGGATCGGCTGATCGTCACGCGATTCCTCCTGCCACTGTTCCCGACCCCCGACCACCGCGTGCAGGACGTGCGTCTGGAGAACAACGTTCCGGTCGGCGGCGGCTGGCTCGCGACGCGGGTCCGGATGCTCGACCAGGGCAAGGCGCTGCAGACGGAGGAGTACTCCGATTGGCGTGTGGACGTGCCGCTGCCCGTTGCCCAACCATCTCACCATCCGTCCAACTAGCTCACGATCCAACTCACCCACTCACCGCGTTTTCGGGGTATGTGCGGTGAATCACATCCATAGTGTGTGCGACGACAGCGCGGCGGCCTCTGGCGGGTGAGAGATTCAGCAACCCTCTCCCCATGCCGTGCGGGAGATGTCGTTGTTCTCCGCGCGGTGCCTTGCACTCACCATCCGTCACATGACCACTCTTCGTCTTACGTCGTTCGCGACGCTCTCCGCGCTCGCCCTCGCTGCTGCGTGCGGCCCCAATCAGGAGCACGTCCGTGCCGACAGCGCGGCGGCGGCACTCTCCACGCAGCAGACGCAGCTCGCCACGCAGCTCGCTGCCCAGAAGGATTCGCTGACGCGCGTCGTGCTCCAGGCGGACGACTTCATCATGAAGGTCGACGCGAGCATGAACCGCGTGAAGGGGCTGCCGAAGGGCAAGAAGGGCCAGCAGCTCGATCCGCTCGCGCGGCAGGTCGAGAATCGTCAGCTCGTGATGGAGCGCGTGAATGCGCTCGTCGCCCGCGCGCAGGCGACGGCGGCGCAGCTCGCGAAGGCCAACAAGTCCAACGCGGCGCTCCTCTCGCAGATCGCCGCCGACTCGGCGATGATCGCCGACCTGAACGCGACGATCCAGCGCCAGACGGCGACGATCGAGGGCCTGTCGGTCCGCATCGACAGCCTGAAGACCGCGGGTGAGCAGCTGGCCGCGACGCTCGCGAACGTCGAGACGGAGAACGCGAAGGCGTACGTCGTCGTTGGCCGCGAGGACGAGCTGGTGAAGAAGGGCGTGATCGTCCGCGAGGGCGGCGCGAACCTGCTGTTCGCGCACCCGGGCCGCACGCTGCAGATCGCGCGGACGCTGCCGGTGGACGCGTTCACGACGGTGGACCAGCGCGGGCTGAAGGAGATCCCGATGCCGGACAGCACGCACCGCTATCGCATCGTGTCGCGCCAGAGCCTCGACAACGCCGAGGTCACGGACCGGAAGCAGAACACCTTCCGCGGCAACCTGAAGATCGCCGATGCGTCGAAGTTCTGGGCGCCTTCCAAGTATCTCGTGGTGGTTGAGCAGTAAGCTGCTTCAACTGCCACTCCCAGTAGTGAGTACCAGGTACCTGGACGAGAGACTGGCATACTAGCCACCAGAATGCGGAGCCGCCCTCGAACAGTGCGTTCGAGGGCGGCTCTGTTTCTGGAGGATACCCGGAGCTCGATCAATCCAGGTTCTCTCCGATACGCGGTATGCCGGAGTCGCCCGGCAGATCGTCGGCGTCGTGGTGGTGGCGCTCGATGTCACGCGCGAGGCGGAGCTTCTCCTGGTTCTTGTCGGCCTCGTCGTGCTGCTGGCGTCCCTCGAAGAGGCGGTCGCGGCCGAGGTTGTCGTGCTTGCGCACGTCATCGGCGTCGTAATGCTGCTTGCTCTTCGGCTCCTCGTCGAATGCGCGTTTGTCGAGCGCGCGATCGCTCTTGTCGTGGCCGGGACCGGTATTGCGTGCCATCGCTGACCTCCTCGGTGAGTACTCGCCGTGAGGGGCAATGGGCATGCCTGCTTCGTGAGGTGCAGATCCCTCGACTCGCTGCGCTCGCTCGGGATGACGCCGCGCTGACGCGCGACGTCAGTTACCGAGTGCGCGAGCGGGGCCGTCGGGTCTGGTGACGAGCCAGTCGGCATGCGGCTCGCGGCGCGGGAAGTTCGTGATGTAACTGCTGCGCCAGCGGGCGACGAACGCGTCCGCGTCGCTCGCGCGGATCATCGCCCACACCGCGCCACCGAACCCTGCCCCGAACGCCGATGCGGCGACGGCGCCGAGCTCGCGCGCACGCCGCGCGAGGAAGATCGTCTCGGGCACCTGATTGGCGAGCGCCGTCGTCGCCAGCGCCATCGACCGGTCGACGAGCGTGCCCAGCTTCGCGAGGTCACCGTCGTGCAGCGCGTCACCGGTTGCCGGCACGATGATGTCGATCTCCTCGCGGAACTGGGCGAAGCGTGGGCCGAGATAGCGGCCGTCGAACTCCTCCGCTCCCTGGGCCGCGAGGCGCGCGAGCCGATCGCCGGCGCCCGGATCGCTCGCGAGCGCGTCGGCGAGCGTGACGTCCATGCGCGCCGTCGCGGCGTTCCAGCTTCGCAGCAGCGCGCGCGCGGAATCGGAGACGCGGTTGTAGCGCGCGCGGGCGTTGCCCGTCTTCGTCGCGCGCACGCCGCTCACGCCGATGGCGAAGACGTACTCCGCCGGCCAGGGCACGTACCGCTCGAGTCTCGCCGGCACGTAGGAGAACTGCCCGACGTGGCCGTCGCGCGCGCAGACGATCGCCACGTGATCCTGCGCGCCGCCGCGCGCGCCGACGCCATCATCGCCGGCGAAGGGGCCGTACGGCGCGCCGGTCTCCATCGCGCCGAAGTACTCGGCGCGGGCCAGCGGATTGCTGAAGATCACGCTCCACGCGTCGTCGTCGTCGGTGGGATTCGCCGCGACCAGTGCGCTCGCGATCGCGACGACGAGCGCGCTCGAGCTGCTGAGCCCCGCCGACGGCGGCAGCGTGCTGCGCAACGTGATATCGACGCCGGTGCGGGCATGCGGAAAGTCCCGCGCGAAGCGGCGCGCGACGGCGACGACGTAGGTGCCGCGTCGCTTGCCGCCGTGCGCGCGTTCGACGCCCGCATCGAGCGGCACCTCGACGAAGCCACGCTTCCCCTCGTCGCGCACGCGGATGATGGGGACGTCGAGCTCCTTCACCGTCGCGGTGATGGCGCGGTCCACGGCACAGGTGAGCGAGCGGCCGCCGGCATAATCCACGTGCTTGCCGACCAGCTCGATGCGGCCGGGCACGACGAAGGTTCGCTCGCCGTCGGCGCTCACGGCCGCGGCACGACTCCGGCCAGATGCGAGGCGACGAACGCGACGTCGGCGCGACTCGAGAGATCGAGCACACCGGCGCGCATCGGCAACACACGGAACCGCTCGCCGAGCTCGCCCATGGCGATGGTCACCGCTTCCTGGATCTCGAGCTCGCCGCGCGCCGAGGGACGCACGCGCGCACACGCCTCGAAGATCACCGGCGTGAACGACCACACGTTCATCGATACCCACCGTTCGGCGCGCAGCGCGAGCGGGTCGTCGGCAGCGGGCTTCTCGCGGATCGCACGCAGCCAGCCATCGTCGGTGGCGTCCACGAGCGCGTACTTCAGCACGCGCTCCGGCTCGATGCCGCCCTCGCTGACGAGCGCCTCGGCCTCGAACCCGACCAGCCCCGACGCACCGAGCGCCGCGAGACCAGCGTATGCCGCCACAGGGTAATAGTTGTCCGAGTTGAGCACGAGGAATGGCGCATCGTTCACGACGCCGCGCGCGGCGAGCACGGCGTCGGCGGTGCCGCGCGGCTCCTGTTGAATCGCGAAGTTCACGCGGACGCGCTCCGGCGGCGACGTCACTTTGAAATACTCGCGCAGCGGATCGTGTTCCGGACCGATGACGAGCACGACGTCCGTGATCCCCGCGTCGGCGAGCGCGGAGATCACGTAGTCGAGAAAGGGGCGTGTGCCGAGCGGCATCATTCCCTTGGAGCCGCTCGCCGCCGCCGCGCGCTGCTCGGGCGAGAGGGAGGCGTCCCCCTGCCCCGCGTCGCGGCGCATGCGCGTGCCGAGCCCGCGCGCGAGGATGACCGCCTGCGTCGTGCGTGGAGCCGGCATCGTCATGCCAGCGTGGACGACCGCGTTGAAGTAGGCGAGGGCGGCAGGTTCGGCGTGTTCGAGGAGCTCGGTGGAACGTCCGACGTCGCCCAGAAGCCGCGCAGCACGCGCGCCATCCCGATGCCGCTCGCGACGCAGACGGCGAGCCACACCCAGAACTGCGGCATGCGATCGTAGAGCAGGCTGCCGACCCCAAACAGCGCCGCGTAGACGAAGGTGCAGCCGAACACCCAGCCGAGCAGCGCCTGCGACATCGAGTCCTCCGAGGCGCGCACGCCGGTGCGCTCGGCGATCGGCCGCCAGCCCGGCCCCGACGGACGCACGAGCGTGTAGAACTTCTCGAGCGTCTCTTCGTCCGTAGCCGGCGCGAGCAACGTCGTGGCGACCCACACCACCGTCGTCACCGCCACGGTGAGGATCAGCGACACCTCCGGCGCGAGCTCGAGCCCGTTCTTGCGCGCGATGAAGAAGCCCAAAGCTACCAGGAAGCTGCTGACCATCGCGGCGATCTCGCTCCACGCGCTGATGCGCCACCAGAACCAGCGCAGCAGGTAGAGGAGCCCCGTGCCCGCACCGATGGAGAGGATCAGCTCGAACGCATCCTTCGCCGTGCCGAGGGCGTACGTCATGAACGCCGCGCAGATCATGAGTCCCGCCGTCGTGACACGGCCGGCGAACACATAATGCTTCTCGCTCAACCCGGGACGGAGGAAGCGGCGATAGAAATCGTGGACGAGATAGCTCGTCCCCCAGTTGAGGTGCGTCTCGATCGTGGAGCGGTAGGCAGCGAGCGTGCCGGCGACGACGAGGCCGAGGAATCCCGTGGGCAAATAGCGCATCATCGCGGGATACGCGATGTCGTTGCCGAGCAGTGAGGGATCGAGCTGCGGGAAGGCCGCGGCGATGTCGGAGAGCTGCGGATAGATGATCGTGGACGCGAGCGCGACGATGATCCACGGCCAGGGACGCAGCGCGTAGTGCATGACGTTGAACAGCAGCGTGCCGACGACGGCGTCCTTCTCCGTCTTGGAGGCGAGCATGCGCTGGGCGATGTAGCTCCCGCCGCCCGGTTCGGCGCCGGGATACCACACTGACCACCATTGTATGGTGATCGGCAGGATGAACACGGCGAGCGCCGTCGTCCAGTTACCGAAATCGGGGAGGAGGGCGATCGTGTGCGCGGGCACCTTGGCGAAGAGCCCCGAGAGCCCGCCGACGGCCGGCTGCTTCAGCGCGTAGTAGGCGACGGCGAAGGTCCCCGTCATCGTGATGCCGAACTGGATCGAATCGGTGACGAGCACGCCCCACAGCCCGCTCACCGAGGCGAAGAAGATCGTCATCACCGAGCAGACGAGCAGCGTGCGCCCCGTCGGCCAGCCGAGCACGATGTTGCCGATCTTGGCGGCGGCGAGATTCACCGTCGCCATGATGACGAGGTTGAAGAAGAAGCCGAGGTAGACGGCGCGGAATCCGCGCAGGAGCCTCGCTGCCTTGCCGGAATACCGGATCTCATAGAACTCGAGATCGGTGAGCACGCCCGACCTGCGCCAGAGCCGCGCGTAGAAGAACACCGTCATCATTCCGGTGAGCAGGAAGCTCCACCAGAGCCAGTTCGCCGCGACGCCGCGCTCGCGGACGAAGTTGGTGACGAGGTTCGGGGTGTCGGTGCTGAAGGTGGTGGCGACCATCGAGATGCCGACGAGCCACCAGGGCGCTGCACGCCCGGAGGTGAAGAACTCGCTCGTGTTCTCACTGGCGCGGCGCCAGAAGAAGAGCGCCGGGAGGAAGCTGATCGCGATGCTCGCGCCGATGATGACCCAATCGAGCGTGGCGAAGTGGAAGGGGGAGCTCATGCGCGCGGCTTCTTCCAGTCACCACGGGTGAAGTCGGGGAACTTGACCGGCATGCTCCCCTTCGCGACGGAGATCTCGGTGAGCGGGAGCGGCGCGCTCCACGCCGCCGCGTCGTAGACGTCGTAGTCGGGGGCGAGCCCTTCACGCATGCACTGGATCAGCCGCCACGCCATGACATAGTCCATCCCGCCGTGACCACCGCTCTGCGCCTTGGCGCCGAGCTGGGTCCAGAGCGGGTGCTCGAACTTCTTCTTCAGGTCGTCGGCGACGGGCTGGAAGCGCTCACCCCCCGCCTGCCCTTCCACATAGATGCGCGGCGGGTAGTCCTCGAACGTCCCCTTGGTGCCCATGACGCGGTTGTGGCGCGTGTACGGGCGCGGGTTGGAGACGTCGTGCTGCATCATGACGGTCTTGCCGTTCACCGTCTTGATGATCGACGTGTTGAGATCGCCGGTGATGTAGCGCTCGCGCCAGCGCGGGTCCGACTTGTCGACCGTCTCCTCGCGATAGATCGACAGCCCGCGCTCGGGGCTCGCGACCGCGACGATGTAATCGAAGCGATCGCCGGCGTGGACGTCGAGATACCAGCTCACGGGGCCGAGCCCGTGGGTCGGGTAGAGGTTCGAGTTGGAGCGCGTGTGCCAGGCGCGGCGCCAGAGTCCCTCGTCCTTCGTCTCGAAGAGGATCTTGCGCAGGTCGTGCAGGTACGCGGCCTCGGCGTGCAGCACCTCGCCGAACAGTCCTTCGTGGACCATCCGGTTGACCATCATCTCGTTGTAGCCGTAGTTGCAGTTCTCGAGCTGCATGCAGTGCTTGCCGGCGCGCTCGCTGGCGTCGACGAGCGCCCAGAGATCCTTGAGCGTCGTGCCGATCGGGCATTCGGCCGCGGCGTGCTTACCGTGCGCGAGCGCGGCGAGCATCACGGGCGTGTGCCATTCCCAGGGCGTCGCCGTGTAGACGAGGTCGAGGTCGTCGCGCGCGACGAGCTGCTCGAAGGCGTGATCCGAGCTGGTGTAGAGCACCGGATCGGGCTGCCCCTTGTCGGTGACCATCTTGGCGGCCATGCGCGCCTTGTCGGGCACGGTGTCGCAGAGGGCGACGATCTTCACGCCATCCACGCCGAGCAGCTCGGTGAGCACGGAGCGCCCGCGGAGCCCGGTGCCGACCATGCCGATCCGGACGACGTCGTGCTTCTCGAAGGGGACCGCGCGCATCGACTTGCGATTCGCGGGCGCCGGGGGCGCCAGGTCGGAGTGCGAGCCGGCCGTGACGTGCTCGGCGATCGCGTTGGAGAAGGGGCCGGCGGTGGCAATACCGGCGGTGGCGAGCGCGGCGGCCTTCAGCAGGTCGCGGCGGGAGAGATCGGACATCAGCTGCCTCGGATGCGGACGAGGCAGGAAATATGGCCGCGTGCGCTCGGCCAGGCGAGCGTTACTATTGTAGCCCGTCGCTGCCGCAGTCCGCTGCCATCACGCGACCGCAAGGAGCCGCCGGCTCATGTCCACGCGCACCGCCCCCGCATCGGCGCCGTACACCGCCGTCGGAGCGATCGCTCCGATCGATTCGGACGAGCGCCTGCACACGCTCGACAACCAGCGCGGCTTCGCGCTGGCCGGGATGATCCTCGTGCACTTCCACCAGCGACTCGAGCACCCCGTTACGGGCGCAGAGGATCTCATCGGCTGGGGGGTGTGGATCTTCGCCGAGCAGAAGGCGTGGGGCACGTTCGCCTTCCTGTTCGGCGTCGGCTTCGCGGTGCTGCTGCGCCGGCTCGAGGCGCGCGGCACGCGCGTCGTTCCGATTTATGCGAGGCGGCTCGTTGCGCTTGCGGTCTTCGGCATCATCACGACGGTGGGGTTGGGGTTCTCGATCCTGTTCGAGTACGCGTGCTGGGGGTTCGTGCTCCTGCTGGTGCGGCGGTGGCCGACGCGGCGGCTGCTCGTGCTCGCGCTGGTGGCGGCGTGCGCGCGGCCGATCGTCGCCGAAGCGGGGGCGCTGTACGCATGGTGGACGCATGCTGCCGCGTCGCCGTCGGGGCCCGGCCTGTGGGCACTCGGGCAAGACGCCGATAAGCTCCCGCACTATTCCTCGGTGCTCGCGGTGCGCTGGTCGATGTTCGTGGCGGGACTGCCGCATCGCTGGCGCGATCTCCTTCCTGCGTCGAACCTCACGCTGTTCATCCTCGGCCTGCTCGCCGTGCGCCACGGCGTGCTCGAGGAGCCCAGGGCTCATCGTCGACTGATCGTGGGATGGATGACGTTCGGCGCGCTGTCGTGGGCGATCTCGTGGACGGTGCTGCGCGCGCTGCCCGAGGTGCGAATCGCGGGGGCGGGTTGGCCGCTCGAGGTCGGCCTCGGCCTGCTCCAGGATCAGTGGCTCGCGCTCACGTACATCGGCGGCGTCGTTCTGCTGCTCGCGTATCGGCCGCAATGGACGGGACGACTGCGCCTGTTCGGTGAAGCAGGGCGGATGGGCCTCACGAACTACCTGCTCCAGGCGCTCGTGTTCGACGTACTCGGCTCCGGCTACGGATTCGGTGTGCGAATCCGGCCGTACGCGTTCGTGCTGGCGGCGCCGGCGATGTTCATCACTCTGGCGCTACTGAGTCGCGCGTGGCTGGGCCGCTACCGATACGGGCCGGCGGAGTGGTTGTGGCGGAGTGTGACGTATGCGCGGCGGCAGCCGTTGCGTCGGGGCTCGCCTCGCACGGGAGGGCTCGCGTCGCTCGCGTGAGTTGGTGAGTTGGAGCACGGCCTTGGGACGCTCCATTGCGCCACGGTTTCACGCGGAGGGCGCGGAGCGGTGCGCCAACGTAAGCCATCTGGCGCCGGGGCCCGCGGAGGACGCGGAGCTTGGCGGAGAGATCTCTCCGCCGGACCACAAAGACACTTTGGGGCCGTGGATGGATATGACGGGTGAGCCGGTGCGTGGAGCTCGATCCCGAGAGCGGTCCTCCGCGCCCTCCGCGAGCCTCCGCGCTCTCCGCGTGAAACCGCGGCGCAGAGATCTCTGAGGTGCAGATCCCTCGACTCGCTCCGCTCGCTCGGGATGACGGAGGCTGTCCCGCATACCCGCGTACCCGCATACCCCCGCTTCGGGGTTCGCTCGGGTGATCCAACGCACGGGCGACGATCAAGTGTAGGGTGGATAGCGAGCGGCGTGTCTACTTGGCGACGGCTCGGGGATAGCCCGGCCGGGGAAGATGGAACGCCAGCGTAGGGTACCGTTAACGTCGCGTGTTCTGCTGGCGTCTACGCTCAACACTCGCCATCGGAGTCGATCCTCATGAAGCCCCGTCTCATTGGACTGACCGTCGCTGGACTCGCGATGCTCGCCGTTGCGGCATGCAGCGATTCTACCGGGTCCGCGTCGCCGCTCTCCACCGCCGCGCTGAGTGCCGCGCTCAACTCCGTGCCGATCAGCTTCGGCGACCTGACCACCAGCTTCATCGGCGCGTCCGCGGACGATGCCCCAGCGGCCGGCTTGTGGCTCGGCGGCGGACGCGAGGCCCGCTTCGACCATGGCGACTTCATGGGCGGCGGTATCCAGGACGCGTTCATCGGTGGCATCGCGTTCGAGGGCCGCGGCGGCGGTCGCGGTCCGTTCGGTGGACCGTTCGCGGGGGGACTCGGCTGCCTGAACAGCAGCTTCGACGCGGCGAGCGGCCGAGTCGTGTGCCCCGACCGGACGCGTAACGGCATCACGGTGAAGCGCTCGACGCAGTTCAAGGACGCCGGTGGCAACGTCCAGCAGGCGTTCGACACGCTCACGACGAACAGCGTGAACACGCAGTCGCAGACGTCGGGGACGATCACCTTCGATCGCGCAGCGGACAGCCTGTCGGGTGACGACCGCGGTGGCAATCGCGGACCGGGGGGCGGGTTCGGTGAGTGGGGCCGTGGTCGCGGCGAAGGTGGTCGGCTCCTCGGCGACACGTCCCGGGTGCTGACGGCGACGACGACGATCAACAGCTCGAGCTCGCGCACGGTGACCGGGCTCGGGCAGGGTAGCACGAAGCGCACGGTGGACGGCGCGACGGGCGGCACCGAGACGACGACGGGCACGTCCTCGCGCGGCAAGTTCACCGCCTCGCGCACGGTCGGCGACACGACGACGGGGCTCGTGATCCCGATCGCGTCGAGCAACACGGGGCCGGCCTATCCGACGGCGGGGACGACGGTCCGCAGCATCACGGCCACACTCCAGTACGAGAACGAAGCTGCAGTCTCGCTGACGCGACGCGAGGTGGTGACGTACGACGGCTCCACGACGGCGAAGGTGACGATCACGGAGAACGGCACGACGAAGA
>DASVNI010000190.1:0-1922 GCA_036383935.1 Gemmatimonadaceae bacterium
GTCGGTGCGATGCCGACGCGATGCTCGCGGAATGGATCGGCGGCGATCGTCGCGACGATCGAGTTCGTGCGCGTATCGACGACGCTGACGTCATCCGAGTTGCCGTTGGCGACGAACAGCCGCCCGTGTGCCTCGTCCCAGGCGACGCCGGTTGGGTGTAAGCCCACGGTGACGGATCCAACAACGCGCCCGCTCACCAGGTCGACGCGCGTCACCGTGCCACGTTCGGCGATGCCGCGCGCATCGACGCGCACGGCTTCCGCGCGCGGGTCGCAGCACTGCTTCGTTGCACGCTCGCCGCTCTTCGGCTTCGGTCCACCGAGCACGCTCACCCACGCCGTGCTGCCATCGGCCGAGATGGCGGCGGCAACGGGGAGCACGCCCAGCCCAACGGTGTGCAGCAGGGCGCCACTCTCGGCGTCGAGCACGGCGAGCGAATCATTCGCCGGGAGCGGGAGCACGAGGACGCGATGGCCCGACGCGTTGGCACGCGTCGCCACCGCGACACCACCGGCCATGAAGTCGCCGAGCGCGGGCGAGGTGAAGACGACGCGCGCGCTGTCCGGCCAGCTGTTGTCGCTCGAGTTGTCCGGGTCCGCGGAGTACGCCTTCACATGCGCGACCGCCTCTGCCTTCTTGAGCGGCCCCTGACCCGGCGTGCGGCTCTGCGCCGCGTTGCCGGCGAGCTTGCCGACCGACGAGACGATGGCGCGCCCGGCGACCGGATCGATCGCCACACCATGCACGCCGGCGCGACCGTCGAACGCCGAGGTGGTGATGGCGCGGTTGTCACGCCACGCGAGCCGGTACGCCGCACCGGGCACGGCGACCCAGAGCTCGCCCGGATTCTTGCCGAAGCGCACGCCGCCGACCTTGCCGTCGAAGACGCTCTGCACGCCGGCTGGCGTGACGCGTTGCTCGACGGCGATGACGCCGGGATCGGGGAGCGGGCGCTGCGGAGCGCGTGGGCGGGGCTGCTGCGCGGTTGCCTGCAGCGCGAAAAGAAGAGAAAAGACCATCGGGATCTCCGTAGTGACTAATGGCGGACCGTGTCGCCGTCGAGCTCGAGCACGACGACGGTCGCCATCGGATCGATCGGTTGTCCGGTGAAGACGAGCTGGCGCCCGCCGTTCGCCTCACGGATCTCGATCGGTGCGCCATCCGCGAGGCGATAGGCGCGCTTCACGGCGTTCTGCATCGTCGGCAACGTGAAGGGGGCTCGCGGCTGGGTGAAGAACGTGATGTACAGCTTTCCCGGCTTCGTGGTGTAGCGGTATTCGGTGTGCGCGAGCACGAGGGGCTGGCCGCGGAGATCCTTCGTGCCGCGCGCACTCGGCTCGCCGAGCTCCTCGCCAAATGGGGTAGGTCCTGCTCCGTAAATGGCCTCGCCATTCACCTTGAGCCATTCGCCGGCGTGGCGCAGCACGTCGACGGCAGGCTGCGGCATCTCGCCGTTCGCCATCGGGCCGACGTTGAGCAGGTAGTTGCCACCCTTGCTCACCACGTCCACCAGCTTGAACACGACGTCGCCGACCGATTTCCAGTCGTGATCGTCGGTGCGATAGCCCCAGGTGTGGTTGAGCGTCGCGGGCACCTCCCATGCTTCCGTGCGCGCTTCGCTCGGGATGACGTTGTCGCCCGTGCTGACGTAGTCGCCGCTCTCGCCGAGCCGGCCGTCGATGAGCGTGTTGGGCTGGAGCGTGCGAACGAGCTGCGTGAAGCGGGTGGCGCGATCGCCCGTCATGTTGCGGGGCGTGTCGAACCAGATCAGCGCGACGGGGCCGTAGCGGGTGAGCAGCTCGCGCACCTGCGGCTCCGCCTTGCCGCGCAGATAGTCGTCGTAGCGCTTGGTCGAGTCGGGGCCGAAGTCCCAGTTGTTCCCCGCACCATTCGGCTCGTGCCAATCCTGCGACTGCGAGTAG
>DASVNI010000191.1:0-4360 GCA_036383935.1 Gemmatimonadaceae bacterium
GCCACGCGATCGCACATCGCCTCGGCCACCTCCAGCGTGTGCGTGCTCATCATGATCGTGTTGCCGCGCCGCGTGTACTCGCGGAACAGGTCCTTGAGGATCCTCGCCGCCTTCGGATCGAGCCCCACCATCGGCTCGTCGACGACGATCACCTCGGGACGGTGCACGAACGCGCTCGAGATGATCAGCTTCTGGCGCATGCCGTGGCTGTAGCTCTCCACCAGCTCGTCGCGCCACTCCTCCAGATCGAACAGGGCGAGCAGCTCGCGCGCGCGATGCTCCACCTCGGGGCCTTCCTGATCGTACAGGCCGGCCACGAAGCGCAGAAACTCCGAGCCGGTCAGCTTCTCGTAGATGAAGGGGCGGTCGGGGATGAACCCGAGCCGCTGCTTGGCGCCGATCGGATCGGCGAGGATGTCCACCCCCGCGACCGCGATCTCCCCCGCGGTCGGGCGGAGGATCCCGGCGATCATCCGCAGCGTCGTGGTCTTGCCGGCTCCATTCGGTCCGAGAAAGCCGAACAGCTCGCCGCGGGGCACTTCGAGGTCGATCGCGTCAACCGCGGTGAAGCTCCCGTAGCGTTTGGTGAGCCGGCGAAGGCTGATCATATCGAGTCCGAAAAAGCGGCCATGTCGGCCGAGGAAAGGTCGAGACGCAGTACTCCCATAGGACGACGCAGTGGCGTCCCACGTCCCGCGCCGCGAGATGCTATTTGTTGGCCAGAACGTCGATCTTGAGGGGGCCCATCAGGCGGAGCAGATCCGCCTGGCGCCCGAGACCACCAACCGTGAGCCGCAGGTGCGCGGCGTCCGCCGGGAACTGGCCGAAGGTGGGATCGACGGCCACCCAACGCTCCAGCCAGACCTCTGGCCACGCGTGGTAGTAGAACTTGCCGTCGAGATACGCGAGACCGGCCGCCACTCGGGCCGGAACTCCCGCCGCGCGCAACAGTGCCACGGCGAGCTGCGTGTGCTCGTTGCAGTCGCCCTTTCGCGCGTGCAGTGTCGCCACGGCGCTCGGCACGCCGATCGTGATCGACTTCTGGAGCGAGTCGTACACCCACCGGTTGATGCGCTCCGCCACGACGCGCGGATCCGTGTCGTGGCCACGAAGCCGGTGCGCCAGCAGGACGATGTCTGGGTTCCTGGTCTCGAGCAGCGGCTCGGGGTCGAGGAACAATGCCATCATCGTGCCCTTCGCCCCGTCGGGCAGCCGGTATTTCGCCTGGAGCGCTTCGGGGGACTCGCGCGTGATCGTGAGCGTGTCACCCCTGAGACGCTGCCGGAATCCCTTCACG
Source organism: Gemmatimonadaceae bacterium (assembly GCA_036383935.1). Taxonomy (GTDB): domain Bacteria; phylum Gemmatimonadota; class Gemmatimonadetes; order Gemmatimonadales; family Gemmatimonadaceae; genus AG11. Next base: position 1,298 of record DASVNI010000191.1, read on the forward strand.
TCGAAGCCCGACAGGTCGGCGCCCGTCACGCGCACGCGCAGCATGCCGATATTCGTGCGCAGCCGCTTGTTCGCCGAGATCGCCGTCGTCTCGTAGATGTCGCGGTCCGGAGACACGACCGTACCCCGCTTGGATACGTCTGCCTTCCAGTTCTCGAACGCCACCTCGTACGGCCGCCGCTCGAGCGACATCCCGAGCAGCTGGGTCGCGAGCACGATGCGCCCCGACTCGTCCACCCAGCCGGTGAAGCCCGTGCGACCGCCGGTCGAATCGGTGGAGACGCGCCACGCGCGGACGGTGTCGGGTCGTACGCCCATCCACCGCGAGCGTGCCGGATCGAACACACTGCTGTCCGGTACCACGAACACGCTCTCCGCCAGCACGTTGATGTGCACGTCGCGTGGCGCCATCGCGATGGGATCGAACATCGGCAACGTCAGCTGCCCGCCGGCCTTCGGACGATCGCCGAGCGTGACGGCGAGGGGGAGCAGCGTCGGGAGCAGCACCGGGCCGGCCAGCCGGATGTGGTGCGTGTCCGCCTGAGCCGGCGAGCTGCGCACCACGAGCTGGAGGAGCGTGTCGCCGACCATCTGCCCCGAGGCGTCGAGCGGGATGAGCCCCGCATCGATCTGCATCTTGAACTGGGTCACGCGCAGCTTGCGCGTCAGGTTCACTTCCGTGCGCGCCGTGGCGCGGCGCGTCTGGCCCGCGACCGGGACGTCCGCCACGAGGTAGTCGTGCACGCTGATCCCGCCCTCGGTCGTGTCGATCGTCGACGACGCGAAGCCGATCTGCTGCCCCTGCTGCAGCACGGCGAAGTAGCTCGCGCCCGGCGCGACACGCATGCCGGCTTCCGCCAGCTTGTCCATGTGCGGGCGGAACAGCTCCTTCTTGCCGAGGAAGGCCAGACCACCGAGCCACAGCCCGAGCACGACGCTGGCGAGCGTCGCGCGGCGCTTCGATTTCACTTTCATGCCTCGGCGTGACGCGCGATGGCGCCCTCCAGGGCGCGCGCTTCGTCCGGCGTCTCGGCGATGAGCGTCACCCGCTTGGGAAACGCGGCGGTCGCGAGGTGGCGCGCCAGCTCGTCGGCCATCAGCTCTGCACTCTCATCGATGTCCAGATTACCCGCGCCGAGGCCCAGGGGAGGAATCGCGATCTCGGCGATCTGCCAGGAAAGGACTCGCTCGAGCGCGCTTCGCAACGCGCGCCGGACGCCCTCGCGCGTCACCCGCTCCGTGACGCTGCTCACGACGGCGTGCACCAGCAGCTTCGCGGGCAGCTCACCACCGCCGGTCACCACGGCGGAGCCTACCGGGAGCGGCTCGGAGAGCGAGAGCTGGTTGCGCAGCGACGGGCCGGCGGCCACCTCCAGCCGGCGGAGCAGGGGCGTCGTCGCGTCGAGGGTCGCGGTCGCCGGCCGCACGATCGCTTCGCCGGCGTAGAACGCGAGATCCTCGACGTGAACCTCGATCACCGACCCTGTGCTGCGCGCGCCCTGCGGTATGCGACCGCTGCCTCCGCCGGTCGGCCCAGGCGGTCGAGCACCACGCCAATGCGCATCAGCGGGCGTTCGTTCTTCGGCTCGAGCTGCGCCGCCGCCTCGTACGCGCTCAGCGCGGCGGGAAGATCGTCCACGCTGTTGTACGCGTCGCCGAGGTGATAGTGCGCCGCCGCGTGCTTGGGGTCGGCCGCGATCGCCGCGCGCAGTGGCTCGATCGCTTCGCGCCACCGCGCGCGCTTGCAGAACAGCACGCCGAGCTGCACCTGCACGTCAGGGTTGAATCCGGCCAGCTTCGCCGCGCGCTTGAGATCCGTCTCCGCCTGATCGTACTTCGCGCGCGAGATACAGAGCGCCGCGCGCAGGCAGAGGTTCGGCACGTCGTCCGGCGCCAGCTCGAGCGCGCGGCTCGCTTCCACGATCGCACTCTCGATATCGCCCTTGTGCGCCAGGAGCTCGGCGAGCAACTGACGGGCCCGTGCGTGCTTCGGCTCGCGAGCGATCAGGGCGCGGAGCGTCGTCAGCGCCGCCGTCATCTCTCCGATGTGAGCCAGCTGCCGCGCATGCTGCAGCACATCGGTGCGATCTGGGCGGTCCGCACGCTCGTCGGACGAGGGAACCGGGCGCTCGTGATCGTGCATGTCAGTGGTCGCGGAGGTGATGCTGGCGGGCGCGTCGCCCGTGCGGGTCGTCTCAGAGCGCGACATGCTGCGTTTACTCTCCTGCTTCAGCGTCTACAGAACAGCGGACACGATTCGATCGTTAGGCGAGTGCGAGCGTCGTCTCGCCGTTGATCCATTCCAGATATTTCGCGTTTCCTGCCGTCACCGGCAGCGCGAGGAGCTCGGGCACCTTGTACGGGTGCAGCTCGGCGAACGCGAGTTGCAACGTCTCGAGGCGTGCCGAGCGCGTCTTCAGAAGAACGACCGCCTCCTGCTCGTCGGCGATCCTCCCCTGCCACCTATATAGTGATCGTCCGCCGGGCAAAACCGTGCCGCACGCCACAAGTCTGCGCTCGAGCAACGCGCGAACGAGCTTCACGGCCTCATCCGTTGAGGCGAGCGTCGTCATGACCACGATGGCATCAGTGTGGGGCATCGGCGGGGCAGACCGTACGTAACGAGGAAGGAACGACTCGCGCGAGAGATCACGCGCGGCGGCACTCCCAATCTTACGTCCGCTACCCGTGACTTGTCTCCCCCCGGTCCTGAAGCGAGCTTTCCCTGGTTATGGCAGAAGACACACTGATCGTCCGCGGCGCGCGTGAGCACAACCTCCGCAACGTCGACGTGACCATCCCCCGCGACCGTCTGACGGTCATTACGGGGCTGTCGGGCTCGGGGAAGTCCTCGCTCGCCTTCGATACTATCTACGCCGAGGGCCAGCGACGCTACGTCGAGTCGCTCTCCGCTTACGCGCGGCAGTTCCTCGGCCTCATGGAGAAGCCCGACGTCGATGCGATCGAGGGACTCTCTCCCGCGATCTCCATCGAGCAGAAGACCGCGGGCCACAATCCGCGCTCCACGGTGGGGACGGTCACGGAGATCTACGACTATCTCCGC
>DASVNI010000192.1:0-1733 GCA_036383935.1 Gemmatimonadaceae bacterium
GCAAGCTCCCAGCGGACGGGCCCGCGCACGTCGACGTAGACGAAGTCGCTGCCGAGTGCGCGGTTGAAGGCGGCGGTGTCGTTCTTGATGACGGCGTCGAGCACGGCCCGCTCCTGCGCGACGACCGGCGCGTAGGGCGTGGCGTCCTGGGCTGCGGCGGAGCCAGCAGCCGACAGGATGAGGGAGAGAGCGATGACCGGCAGATGGCGCGAGTGCACTTCGGCCTCCGGGACGAAGGGTGGGACAGCGCCTGCGGGGGGCTCGAATGAATCCCGGCCTGTGAGTCGTGTCAACCGACCGGTACTGGAGCAGTCGCGTACCCCGGTGTCAGTTTTGGCGATGCTCGTTCGCGCCCCGGTCATTCACGCCCAGATCTCCGCCGTCCTCGCCGCGTGGGGGATGCCCGCCGACGTCGTGCGCACCGCCGCCGACATCATGACGGACACCGACCTCGCCGGCATCGACTCGCACGGCATCTCGATGCTGATGCTCTACGAGGAAGCGCTCGGGCTCGAGCAGCTCAACCCCAAGCCGACGCCGCGCGTCGTGCGCGAGACGCCGGTCACCGCGCTGCTCGACGGCGATGCCGGGCTCGGGCACGTCGCCGCCTCGATGGGGATGCGTCTCGCGATGGACAAAGCACAGTCGGCCGGCGTCGGGATCGTCTCGGTGTTCAACTCGACGCACTTCGGCGCGGCGGGCTACTACGCCGCCATGGCGTCGCAGCGCGGGCTGCTCGGCCTCGTCACCTGCACGACGCGCGGCAACCCCGTGATCCCGACGCGGAGCGCGATCCCGGTGCTCGGCACCAACCCGATCGCCTTCGCCGCGCCGGCGCGCCGCAACCGGGACTTCCTGCTCGACATGTCCACCAGCACCGTCGCGCAGAACAAGGTGAAGGTGTACGACCTCCAGGGCCGACCGCTCCCACCCGGCTGGGTGCTCGACCAGGAGGGCAACGTCGTCACCGACTCGGCGCTCGCGATGGACCTCGTGACGATGCAGTTCACCGGCGGCATCACCGCGCTCGGCGGCACACCGGAGATGTCGAGCCACAAGGGCTACGGTCTGAGCGTGATGGTGCAGATCCTTTCAGCCACGCTCGCCGGCGGATCGTTCACGCCGGTCCGCAAGCGCACGCAGGGACGCGGCGAGCCGGACAACATCGGCCACTTCCTCATGGCGCTCGACCCGACGGTGTTCCGTGAGGAGGGCGAGTTCGAGCACGACCTCGATGAGGTGATCGACGTGCTGCACGGCGCGCCATCGATCCGCGACGACGAGCCGGTGCTCGTCGCGGGCGAGCCGGAGGCGTTCTCGCGCGAGGAGCGGCAGCGTACCGGCATACCAGTGCCAGCCCCCTTAGCAGCTAAGATCCGCGCCATCTGCGAGCGCTGCGGCGCGCCCTTCCTGCTGGAAGGCCAGTGAAGAGCAGTTCGCAACACGATTTCTGCGTCATCGGCGGCGGCATCGTCGGCCTCGCGACGGCGATGCAGTTGCTGCAGCGCAATCCGGGCGCGTCGCTCGTGCTGCTCGAGAAGGAAGCGGCGCTCGCGATGCACCAGACTGGCCACAACAGCGGCGTGATCCACAGCGGGATCTACTACGCGCCGGGCAGCCTCAAGGCCGACCTCTGCAAGCGCGGCGAGCGCGCAACGAAGGCGTTCTGCACGGAGCACGGCATCCCCTTCGTCACCTGCGGCAAGACGCTCGTCGCCACGTCAGCGCTCGAG
>DASVNI010000193.1:0-3913 GCA_036383935.1 Gemmatimonadaceae bacterium
ACAGCCGCGCCGCCGATGGACGCGCCGGCGGCGCGTCGGGAGCAGCCGACGAGCAGGCGCCGGCCAGGCCGAGCACCAGCGCCGCCGCGGCGGCGGCGAGATGGACCCTACGGGGAGCGACGAGGCGCGTCTGCATGGCGATGATCCTCCGTTCGAGGTGTGAGGCGGGTTCAGCGAGCGTCGGAGCCAGCGGAATGGCGCCGCGACGTTGCGCGATCAAAAGCAGGAGTCGGCCATAGCCGAGCGGCTCGGCACCGGAGGCGAGTACCCGGGCGTCGCAGTCGATCTCCAACGCGAGGTGCATGCGGCGCGCGATCAGCCAGAGCGCTGGATTCCAGGGAAGCAGCACGACCACTCCCGCCGCGAGGGTGAGCAGCCAGGGGTCGTGCGCTGTGCAGTGCTCCCGCTCATGGCGCAACACGAGGCGGCGCAGTGGCTCTTCGAGTTCGAGCACAGCACGTGGCATGAGCACGGCCGGCCGTCGCAGTCCGACAGTCGCGGGGCCGACGTCCTCCGTAACGAGCACCGGCACGCCGTCGATGACCCGAGGCTCGGCGGCATCGCGCAACCGCCGTATGGCGCGCAGCGACCGCACGAAGCGCGCAGCGAGCAGGAGCGAAGCGAGTCCCCAGAGTGTGAGCAGTGCTGGACCTGCCGCCTCGACCACAGCGGACGGCGCTCGCGCGAGGAACGCTGCCCCATCCGGCACCACGCGGACCGCAGGCAGTGTCGCGACCGCAGCGTGCAACTGGGGGAGCACGGAGGCGATGAGTGCCGAACAGAGCGGCCACACAGCCGCTATGACCAGTGCGCTGCACCAGAGCCCCCGCACCGGCGCTCCTGAAGCGCGCGCGATTCGCTCGGCCGCTGACGTCGCGAGCGCGACCCACGCGCCGAACAGCACCGCCGAGACCACCCACGTGAGCATCATGCGTCGCCTCCGGGTTTCTTCGATTGGTCGGAGAGTCGCTTGGCGATCCGCTGCAGCTCCGCCGGCGAGAGGCCGTGCTCATCCACCAAGTGCGACAGCAGCGCCTCGTGTGAGCCGAGGAAGAGCGTGTCGATGAGGCGGCGGAGCGCTCGCCGACGAGCTGCTTTCTGCTGCACGCGTGCGAAGTAGCGATGCCCCCGCCCTTCGGCTTCGCGGCGCAGGACGCCCTTGGCCTCGAGATTCCGCAGGATCGTGAGGACGGTGGTGTAGGCAAGCTTGGCGCTCAGCCCCTCTTGCACCTCCGCCACCGTTCCCGAGCCGTGTGCCCAGAGCCACGTCATGACGTCGAGCTCTCGTTCGCCCAGCGATTGGTTACTCACCGCAAGCTCCGCTGATACTATGCCCTTAGTAGGATACGACGTCTATCAGTGGTTGTCAACTATGACCATAGTAGCTATCGCGAATGTCGCTGTCACTCCCTTGCCGCAAGACTACACAAGGGCCGCAACCCTTCTTGTCACCAGCCAAAGACTCGCAGGCGAACCGTGCGGGATGGCACCTCCGCGCCGACCGGGACCCGGCCGGATCACGGTTGGGTGCTGATCCACTCGAGCGCCAAGTCTCTTCCAGCCACGACGGCTTCGGGCGTGGGGGCGATGAGGATGTCGGGATTCAGTGTCGGCGCAGGGCCAGAATCCGCCTGATGCTCCGTCGTGGCGTACATGACGAGCATGCCGGAGTACGGCAGACGGAATGAGCGCACATTGCCGAACCGGTTGGGACCCGCGGCCTCGCCGACGAGAGTAGCGCTCGCGCGGTCGTGTAGTTCGTGAGCGGCCGACAAGCCCGATGAGGCGGTAGAGCGCCCGATGATCGCGAAGACTCGCTTTGCGTGCACGAGTGCGGGATGCGCCTCGAGCACAGCTACCAGGGGATGAATGACGGCGTCATCGCCACCACCGTTATCGCGCAGGTCGACCACGATGTGCGTGACCCGAGAAGTATCGAGTGTTCGCGCGATGCTATCACTCATCGCGCGGAAGGCCGCACCGTCGCGGCACTGGTTGTACTTGATGAACAGCACTCCGTCGGAGAGCAGTGTGTACCAGTATTTCTCCCCTGGTCGCTGACGATAGGTCGGCTCGCCTCCGGGCCTGGCTGCGGGAGTGTAGTCGCCCAGCGGGACGGCACGCGTCTCGACGCGCGCGTGAAGACCGTTTGGGCGAATGACTTCGAGCATCACACGCGACGTGTCTCGCGCGTAACCGAGCCCGTGCAGCACCTCGGGAAACACGAGCGCGTGCTCGGCCTGACGCCGAAAGCCTATTTCACTCTCGTGAGGGATGTATGCGCGCAGCGTGTCGGCGATTGCAAACATGCTGTGTTCGTCGATGGCGACGATGCGCGCGCCGAGTAGCTCGTGCAGGGGCGCGGACGCCGCCACGATGTAGGGCCCGTCGTCCATCCACAGCACGTCAAAGGGAAGGCGTACAGCAGGTTGCGGAAGGGCGACCGCCCCAGTGTGCTCGTCGCGCACCATCGACGTGAGGCGCACGAACCGCAGCCGGATCTGGAAGTCGGAGAGGTGCGGGATGGCAGAATCGAGGCGCGCCACCTCGCGCGCGAATGCCGCCGGCGTCGTGAAACGGAACATGTTCACATGACGCGTTGGCAGTTGCTCACTCAGAAAGCGAAGATCCGCTCGCCATTTGTCGTCGCGCGAAGACATCGTATCAGGGGGCCCGGTGATCACGGGTGAATTGGTCCCGGATACCGGCGGCAGCGCGCCAATGAACTCTTGCAGCTCGCGCAGGGCATCCGACTCATTGGAGCGGAAGACGTAATGCGTCGCGTGAGCCAGCCGGACTACGCGCGCCTGCGGGACGCCGCGTTGGAATGCAGCGATCTGCGGGAGCACGCCCGCGAGCGCGACAGAGTCCATTCGCGCCCGGGCAGCCGAGTCACTCGGCGCGTTCGGCGGTAGAGGCCGGGGGGCAGCATAGATCGCGAGCACCGGGCCCTTGATCGTCGTGTATCGCTGGGCACCGGCGAAGAGCGCCGAAGCAACTGGATCACGTCGGATCCCTCTCGGCCGCGCATTCGCGTTCGGGGCCTTCTCGAGGTCTTTGGCCCAGTTCCGCAGGTCACGCTCGAGGATGGGCAGCGTCGAGTCCGTGAGCGAGCGGATCATCGCGGCACGTTCGGCGTAGCTGATCGGCGCCCAGCGGTCGAAGATGACGGCGAGTTGCCGCTGCACATCGGGAATGACGTAGGTCGCGTTCTCCTGGGCTGGGTCGTAGAAGGCGTAGGGATAGCCCGCTTCTACATACGCGAGACCCGCCACACGCTCGGGATGTCGCGAGCCAATGGAGCTCAGCTCCTCTCCAGCGATGGAATGCCCGACCAGCACCGGGCGGTTGGCGCCCGTGAGACCGAGTGAGTCGAGCACGGTGAGCACATCGTCGGCGAGACTGTCGGCCAGGTAGCCCGAGGTGGCGATGGACGAAGGCGCGAAGCCTCGACGCGTGATGCCGTAGACGTGATAGCGCGCCGCCAACTTGGGCGCGAAGTCGTCGAACACGTGAGCGTTGTTGCCCGCGCCCGTCAGGAGCACGGCGGTTGGTACGGGCCGCCCTCGGTCGGCTGTGGGACCGCCCCAATCGAGCACCTCGAGTCGGACGTCAGAGGCAACTCGTATGAATCGCACACGGTGCATGGAGCTGTCGCGCCATGCAGTGGCTGCTGTCGGGCGAGTGAAGGTGAGCGGCTGCGCAGGAGCAGGTTCTCGGCCTCCAAGCGGCGTCCACGTACCGGCGAGCTTCGCGGGGACGTCCGGACCTCCTGTGGCGCGGCCCGAAACTCTTCCCTCGAACGTTCCGCGAGCGAACGAAGCGCGCAGCGTCCCGCGATCCGCGGCCGCGGTGAAGGCCACCGCCGGCGCGCCGAAGCCGCCCTGGGCCAGATTGTAGAGCGCTGCCGTCA
>DASVNI010000194.1:0-2129 GCA_036383935.1 Gemmatimonadaceae bacterium
GAGTGGTTCCCCGCGCTCTCCGGTAGTTGTCCGCGTGCTCCGCGTGAAACCCTCGCTCGCTCACGGCTTCATCCCACTGCCTCAGCCAGCCATTCGCGCGCGCCGCTCACCTTCCCGACGAAGAACTCGCCGAACTCGGCGTACTGCGCGCTCACTTCGTCGAAGCGCATGTCGGTCACGATCTTCTTGAACACGAGCGGATCGGCGCCGAAGAGGGTGACGCCCCATTCCCAGTTGTCGAAGCCGATTGCGCCGGTGATGACCTGCATGACGCGGCCGGCGTAGCTGCGGCCGGTCATGCCGTGCGCCATCATGAGGCGGCTGCGCTCCTCGAGGGGGAGCGCGTACCAGTTCTGGCCGACGTCGCGCTTCTTCGACGTCGGATAGAAGCAGACGTACGGCAGGTCACCCGGCAGCGGCGGGAAGAGACGGCGCTGCACGTGCGGGTTCGCGCGCTCCTTCTCGACGCGCGCATCCATTGCCGCGCGATGTGCCTCGTCGCCGACGGCGCCGCCGCGCGACGCGGCCTCCTGCGCGAGCTGCGCGCTCGCATGGTAGAGGCCCGCTTCGGTGACGCTGAGGAAGGAGTACACCGGGCGCATCAGGTCGAACAGCTCGAGCCGAGCGAGCGAGCGCTGGACGTGGGCGATGCCGTCGAGCGTCGGGCGGAAGTGCACGAGCATCACGTCGGCGCGCGAGCCGATGAGCGGCACCACGGCGCTCCACCCGCCTCGGGCCGGTGTCGCCGCGGCGTCGAGCGCCGTCTCGGCGTCGACGCGCAGGCGGGTACGTTCGTCGCGCCAGAGCGCGCGCAGCGCGGCGCGATCGAACGAGAGGATCTGATGAAAGGCGTACCACCCTTCGGTGGTCTCGGGCGGGTGCGCGCGCGACGTCTGAGACGGGCGAGGCGTAGCCGTAGAACGGGGGTCGGTCATCGTGATCGAAAGATGACCGGTGCGTCACCCCCGCGCGAGACGTTCAGCCGTGCGAGCGAGCGTCGTGGAACAGTTCGGCCGCCGTCGACGGTCGCGGTGCGCGCTTCGCCGCTTCGAGAAAGTGCTCGAGCTGCTCCCTGGGACAGCGCTGCCAGTCGCTGGGGATCGGGGTGAGTCGTCGCTTCTCGGCGCCCGACTCGAAGCACAGCCACCCGCCGTCGAGCCCCGCCGTGAGCATCGGCCGGCGCCCGCTGATGATCCGGCGATCAGGATCGCGGCGACGATCGGCGTGTGCCACCGGAACGATCCGTACGCGGCGATCGAGCCCGCGGCGTTCCGTCAACTGCGGCACGACATCCCAGGCCTGCCACTCCCTGCCCTGCGAATCCGTGAAGACACGATAGCCCATCGTGATCCCCCTCCTCTGTGGGGATTTTCCCATGCCCGACGGCCGCGCCCGCTACACCACGGATGTTCCGCTCTCAATGCACCGTCAGTGCCAACAAGATCATACCGCGCGTACGTGGCGGGCGGAAGAACGTGGGCACTAAGAGTGCATTGTGCAGCTCGCCTCTATCATCGAATCGGAGTGATACGTGCGCGTCGCCAGAATCGCCTCGCTCACCGCGCTGCTCTCTGCGTTGCTCGCCGCGCAGGCGCTCGGCGCCCAGGGTACGGACAGTACGTCGCGTGGCGACAAGACGTTTCTCACGAAGCGCGATCTCGGGATCGCCGGTGTCGCGCTCGGCGCGACGGCGTTCCTCTCGATCTGGGACCCGGACATCGCGCGGGCATCGCAGGACTCGCAGTTCCAGAACAATACGCTGCACCGGCTCGCGCTCGACATCAGCAAGGTGAACGAGACCACGCTCACGCTCGCCGGCATCGCGACGTGGGGCGTGGCGCGGCTGGTGAAGTCGCCCGACGTCTCCGACGTCGCATTACATGCGACGGAGTCGGTCATCCTGGCGAGCCTCGCGAGTCAGGCCATCCGTGGTCCACTCGGGCGAGCGCGCCCCAACTACGCCGGCGACAGTGCGCAGTACGACTTCCACTTCTTCAAGGGCTTCACCGCGTTCAAGTATCGCGCGTTTCCGTCGATCCACACGTCGTCGAGCATGGCCGTCGCGACGGTGATCACCCTGGAGCTGCACCGGCGCAATCAGGCGATCACGCCGATCCTCGCGCCCGTGC
>DASVNI010000195.1:0-2345 GCA_036383935.1 Gemmatimonadaceae bacterium
CACCGCGGCGCGATCGCGCGGCAGCAGCTGAAGGAGAACCCGCTCATCAGCAAGGCGGCGGGCTACGGGGAGGACACGGCCCACTTCTTCGTGAAGGACCGCGACCAGCCCTACGTCCAGGAGGCGCCCTTCGACTGGATCCGCGGCTTCCAGGTCGGCGGCAAGTCGCTCATCTGGGGGCGCGCCTGCCAGCGGTGGAGCAAGCACGAGTTCGTCGCGCCGGAAAAGCTCGGCTATGGCATGAACTGGCCGATCGGCTACGACGACGTCGCGCCCTGGTACTCGCACGTCGAGCAGTTCATCGGCGTGTGCGGCAACCGCGACGGGCTCGAGGCGATGCCCGACGGCGAGTATCTCCCGCCATTCGACTTCAACTGCGGCGAGAAGCATCTGCGCGACTCGCTCCGCGCGAAGTACACCGACCGGCACGTCGTGCAGGGGCGGTGGGCGCACCTGTCGCAGCCGAAGGAGATCCATCTGCAGCAGGGGCGCGGCACCTGTCAGGCGCGCAACCTCTGCATGCGCGGCTGCCCCTTCGGCGGCTACTTCAGCTCGAACGCGTCGACGCTGCCGTGGGCGATGAAGACGGGGAAGCTGACGGTGCGGCCCGATTCCGTCGTGCACTCGATCGTCTACGACCCGAAGACTGGGAAGGCGTCAGGCGTGCGCGTGATCGACGCGCACACGCACGCGATGCACGAGTTCAACGCGCGGATCATCTTCGTGAACGCGTCGGCGCTGAACACGAACCTCATCCTGCTCAACTCGACGTCGCCACGCTTCCCGAACGGACTCGGAAACGACAGCGGCCTGCTCGGTCGCTACGTCTGCCACCACAACTACCGGACGGGCGCGAACGGAAAGCTCGCCGGCTTCGAGGACCAGTACTTCTACGGGCGGAATCCGACGGAGTGCATCCTCGTGAACTTCCGGAATCTCGGGAAGCAGGACACGGACTTCGTCGGCGGCTACACCACGTTCACCGGCGCGTATCGGTCGCAGGCCGAGCCGACGGAGCGTGTGGGCGCGGCGTACAAGGAGGCGCTGTCGCAGCCGGGACCGTGGGGGATCTACATGTACATGCAGGGCGAGACGATCCCGAAGGAGTCGAACCATGTCCGCCTGCACGAGACGCAGAAGGACCAGTGGGGGATCCCGCTGCTCGTCACCTCGGTGAAGTACGACGACAACGACGAGAAGATGATCAAGGACTGGCGCACCGAGGCGAAGGCGATGCTCGAGGCGGCGGGGTGCCACGACGTGGAGACGCACGACAACCACCAGGCGCCCGGCCTCGACATTCACGAGATGGGCGGCGCGCGGATGGGGAAGGACCCGAAGCGGTCGCTGCTCAACGAGCACAACCAGCTGCACGCGTGCAAGAACGTCTTCGTCACCGACGGCGCGTGCATGACGTCGACGGGGAATCAGAGCCCGTCGATCCTCTACATGGCACTGACGGCGCGCGCCGTCGATCACGCGGCGCGAGAGCTGGGGAGGCAGAACATATGACGGCTCCGATGAACCGGCGCGAAGCGATTCGCGCGTCGACGGCGATACTCGGCGGCGTGTTGATCACGTCGAACGGATTCCTCGTCGCCTGCTCGCGCGAGCGTGTAGAGGCGGCGTCGGCTACGGGCGTGCTCTCGGCGGATGACCAGGCGCTGATCGAGGAGATCGCCGACACGCTGCTGCCGACAACCGCCGCGTCGCCCGGGGCGAAGGCTGCCGGTGCGGGAGCGGCGATCAACCTGCTGGTCACCGACTGCTGGGAGCCGGAGAAGCAGCAGAAGGTCGTCGACGGGCTGAAGCAGTTCCGCCAGACGAGTCAGACGAAGGGCGGCGGCGAGTTTGCGAATCTGGGGGTCGCCAAGCGCGAGGCGCTGCTGCGCGACATCGACGCCGAGGCGAAGGGGAAGGGGGACGCGCACTACTTCAATCTCGTGCGCGATCTCTCGTTGCAAGCGTACTTCTCGTCCGAGATCGGGATGACGAAGGCGCGGCGGTGGATCATGATCCCGGGGAAGTTCGTCGGCTGCATGCCGCTCAAGCCCGGGCAGCCGGCGTGGGCGTGAACGGCGGGTCTGGGGGCGTTCGTAGTCTCGGCCCTGAGATCAAGAACGGAGGGACTGGACGGATGCGGCGGATCGAGCGGATGCTAGAACAACTGCACGACCCACTGCCAACGCTGCGGCCTAGCTGGTCACCAACCGGCTCACGAACCAACTGAATTCTTTGGGGTCGTGGCGCGAGAGACTCGCGCGGCGTACCCCCATAGAATGCAGTTGTTGTTGCAGCGCCAGTGGCTCCAGCATCCGCTCAATCCGCCGCATCCGTCCAGTCCC
>DASVNI010000196.1:0-2908 GCA_036383935.1 Gemmatimonadaceae bacterium
GCGGCAGGCAGCCGCGACGCTCGACAGGGCGATCGCGGCGTGGATCGGAAAGGTGCGACGGAAACGAGTCATCATGATGGAGTGGGCGCTCTGCAGGATGTCGTACTGGGGGCAGCCGCTAAGCTGCCACTCTGCGCAGCACGTCGGAAGAGTTTGGCGTCGGGTCTCTCAGCCGTTCGTCGCGTCGCCGTCGAGCGGCTTCTCGAAGACGAGCAGTTGGAGATCGTTACGCAGCGGGATCCCGTTTCGCTCGTCGCCATACGGAAAGGGCACGGACTCGCCGGTTGCCCGGAACCCGCGCCGCTCGTACCACGCGATCAACGGCTCGCGAAGCTGGATGACCGAGATCCGCATCCGTCGCGCGCCGAGCGCCCTCACGAATTGCTCCGATGCGTCGAGGAGGACGCGACCGAGTCCGCGCGCCTGGAGGTCAGGGCGAATGGTGAACATCCCGAGGTACCAGACGTCCTCGCCACGCGGCTCGAGCCAGACGCTTCCGAGAAGCGAGCCGTCGTCGTCGCGCAGCGTGAGCAGCACCGCGCCCGTCGTCGCAGCCAGCTGCTCCCTGAGCCGCTCCGCATCGGTGCGCTGGCCCTCGAGGTAGTCCGCCTCCGTGGTCCAGCCGGCGCGGGACGAATCGCCCCGATACGCCGAGTTCACTAGAGCGGCGATCGCGTCCAGGTCGGCGTCGGTGGCGATCACGGCGGTGGGCATTCCCGATGTTATCCGCCGTCCGCGGTCGACGGTAGCCGTCTCCCAGGCGCTTCAACACGATCGTGCAACGACTGTCCTGTCACCCTGGCATGTCCGCGTGCCATCCGCGCATATTCAGCCTCCCCGTTTCTATTTGCACCGCCGCCGAGTGAAATGACCCAGGCCCCAGCCACCCCGCTCAAGCGCACGCCCCTCCACGACATCCACGTCGCGTCGGGGGGGAAGATCGTCCCCTTCGCCGGCTACGAGATGCCCGTCCAGTACGCCGGAGGGATCACCGCCGAACACAAGGCCGTGCGCGAGGGATGCGGCATCTTCGACGTCTCCCACATGGGCGAGTTCTGGATCACCGGCGACCGCGCTGTCGACTTCGTCAACTACGTGACGACGAACGACGTCGCCGCCCTCGCCGTCGGCCAGGTCCACTACTCCACGATCCTCAACGACCGCGGCACGATCGAGGACGACTGCCTCGTCTATCGCTTCGCCGACCGCATCATGATGGTCGTCAACGCGAGCAACGCCGCCAAGGATTTCGCCCACATCTCCCGGCACGCCGACTTGTTCGGCGTGCGTCTCATAGACGCTAGCGACGAGACCGCGCTCCTCGCGGTGCAGGGACCGAAGGCCGCCGAGATCCTCCAGAGACTCACGGACACCGATCTCTCGACGATCAAGTACTACCACTTCGTCGAGGGCTCCGTCGCCGGCCACGCCGCGATCATCAGCCGCACTGGCTACACCGGCGAGGATGGCTTCGAGCTCTACATCCCCAACGCCAGCGCCGTCCCGCTGTGGGAGGCGCTGCTCGCCACCGGCCGCGTCACTCCCGCCGGTCTCGGCGCGCGCGACACACTGCGCCTCGAGATGGGGATGGCGCTCTACGGCAACGACATCGACGACACCACGACGCCCCTCGAGGCCGGACTCGCCTGGCTCGTGAAGCTGAACAAGGGAGACTTCGTCGGCCGTGATGCGCTCGTCGCACAGAAGGAACGCGGTCTCTCGCGGCGCCTCGTCGGCTTCACGATGCCGGAGCGCAGCTTTCCTCGGCACGGCTACCCGGTGTTCTATGACGGCGCGCCGAGCGGCGAGGTGCGGAGCGGCACGATGAGCCCCACCCTCGGCGTTCCCATCGGCACGGCGTATCTCCCCCTCGCCGGGACGAAGGAAGGGACGACCTTCGAGATCGAGATCCGCGGCAAGCGCCTCCCCGCCACGGTGGTCAAGCCTCCCTTCTACAAGCACGCGTCCCATCTCTGACGCAACGCGAGGAGCACAGATGCGGGTGGCGGTCCTCACCATCTCCGACGCGACGTCGCGCGGCGAGCGGGCCGACGGCTCGGGCGACGCCGCCGTCGCCTGGGTGTCGACCATGGGCGGCACCCTGGCCGCGCGCGCCGTGGTGAGCGACGACGTCGTGCCCATCGTGCGCCAGCTCCTCGCCTGGTGCGACGGCGACGCCGCCGATCTCGTGCTCACCACCGGTGGTACGGGGCTGAGCCCGCGCGACGTCACCCCCGAGGCGACTCGCGCTGCGCTAGATCGCGAGGCATCGGGCATCGCTGAGCGCCTGCGCGCCGTCACCGGTGCGACCTTCCCGCGCGCCGCGCTCAGTCGCGGTGTCGCCGGCGTGCGTGGGCGAACGCTCGTCGTGAATCTTCCCGGTTCCACCAGCGGCGTGCGCGACATGCTCGCCGCCTTCGAGCCGATCGCTCGGCACGCCGTGGACATCGTGCGTGGCGGCGTGACGTCACACGACGCGGAGCAGGCAACACGCGCGGGAGTCGCGCCGTGAGCACCATTCTCCTCACGCTCCACGACGTCGAGCCCGCGGTACGGCTCAACGCGCGCCTCGAGGCCGACGGCCACACGACGGCGCTCGTCAGCCCGCTCGACGACATCCGCGCCGAGATCCGTCGGGCGAAGCCGGATCTCATCGTCATCTCCGGCGAGCTGCACGACACGGCCAACATCGGGCTGCTCCGGGAGCAGCTCTGGGCCGGCATCCCGGTGGTCGGGCTCACCGACAGCGACGATCCCGCGCAGCTGAACGGTCTCTTCGCACTCGGCTTCGTCGATCTCTTCGTCAAGCCGATCGTCGTGGACGAAGTCGCCGATTCGCTGGCGCGACTCCTCGAGCGTCACGCGCTCCAGGAAGCCACAGGGCTGATCGGCGAGAGCGAGCCGCTGC
>DASVNI010000197.1:0-6381 GCA_036383935.1 Gemmatimonadaceae bacterium
GGCCCTGCTTTGTAGGGCCCTCATGGCTTCGGTGCGCCGGAGTTTTCATGCGGAGGCGCGGGGGAACGCGGAGGCGCGGAGGAGGGCCTTGATGGAAAACCCTATTGAGGCCGGTTGACTCGAAGGAGGGAGGAAGGCGGAGGCTCGTAGTCGTTCACTACTCGTCGAATCCCTTCCTTCATTACCTCCGCGCCGAAGTTGAGCAGAAGGCCCACGCGCAGATTGGTGAGCCGGAGGTAGGTGAGGAGCTGCTTCGGGTGGACGGGCGCCATGCGCTCCACCGACTTCACTTCGACGATCACACACTCCTGCACGATCAGATCGGCGCGAAAGGCGTCCTCGACATCGATCCCATTGTAGGAGATTCGAATCAGCCGCTGGCGGTCGACTTGCAACCCGCGCCGCCTCAGCTCACAGGCGAGAAGCGCCTCGTGCAGCGACTCCAACAGGCCCGGGCCTGGGTCGCGATGAATCTGGACGGCCGCGTCGACGATAGCTCCAGTGATGTCGTCAAGTTCCATTGATTCTTCTCCGCAAGTTCCATTGGTTCTTCTCCGCGCCTCCGCGCCCCTCCGCGCCTCCGCGTGAAAACTCCGGCGCACCGACGCCAGTACGCCAGAGCAGTTGGACGAAACGAGCTCACGTGCAACGGAATGCCCCGCTCACTGTCCTCGATACTCCATCCCCATCGTGATCAGCTCCGCTGCATCGCGGCCGTACCATCGCGTGAGGCGTACGAGCGCTGAATCGAGCGCACTTGCCGAGGGCGCCGACGCGGAAGGCAGCCGGAGCTCGCGCGCGTCACTTGGCACCACCGCGCGCGGCCAGTCGACCGAGATGCGCAGGCCCTGACGTCCAACCACGGGCGCGCCGTCCGCCGACCAGGTGAACGCCTTCCCACGAATGGTTCGCGGGATGGCGTCGAGGGTGAGCGCGAGGGCGATCTCGTCGACGCCGTCAGCGACGGGGACGGCAATCTCATCATGTCGCCACCACGCGAGCTGGTTCGCGATCGCCTTCACGTACATCCCCTTCGTGACGCGAAATGCCGCTGTCTCGTGCGTCGCGTCCCAGGCCGGGATGCCAATCGACGCCGCGATCGAATCGGCGACGCGTCGCCCCGCGATCCGCTCGATCATCACCAGCGAGACGGGAAGCGCCGCCGTCACACCCGTTGAGGTGATGAGGTGGTCGTCGACGACGTACCGGCGATCGCGCACCCACGTCGTACGCGGATACTTCTTCTCCAGCTTCTCGAGCGCATGCCAGTGGCTCGTCGCGGACTTGCCGTCCAGGAGTCCGGTTGCCGCCACCGTCCAACTGCCTTCACATATGGCAACGATGGTTGCGCCATGTGCAGCCTGCTTACGGAGCCACGCGAGCACCGCCGGGTTCGCGCGATCGACCAGCGCAGGCACGACGACGTAGTCCGCGCCCGTCGGATGCGCCGCATCGAACGCGGCCATCGTCTGGTCGGGCTCGATGCTGATCTGACTCGGCGGGAGCGAGATCCTGCCGAGCCGCGGTGCGACCGTCACCACCTGCGCGATGCCCGAGGAGGCGAGCGTCGCGCGGGGGATCATGAAGTCGGTGAGCTCGGTGCCTGCCGCGTCCGCGACGATGGCGACGACTGGCCGCGTATCGCGCGGCGCCTCGCCGCGAGGCATCGTCGCGAGCGCGACGAGCCCGAGCGACACGAGAACCGCGTGGCGCGCGCTCATCGCGTGATCCTCGCGCCGACGCGCACGACGACGAGATGCGTCGCGCTCTCCACCGGCGTGACGCGGATCGCGCCGCCCGGAAGATCGACGATGCTCCCCGTGGTGAGGTACCGCGCGCGTCCGCCGGCGACGTACTGCGCGCCGAGGTCGAGCTGCACGCTGGTCTTGCCGGAGTAGACCGGCATCGCGAGCCCGCCACCGGCGACCCACGCCGGCGCCCAGGCGGAGTGATTCGTCGTGCTGGCGAATTCATACAGGTCGCCCGTGCCGCGCACGCTGCTCTCGGTGAAGAACGCCTGCCATCCGCCGCCGACGTTGGCGTAGGGGCGCACCATCCCGTCCTGCCGCGCGAGCTGGACACCGAACAGCACGGGCACGATGTAGTTGGAGGTCTCGACCCTCACCTGCACGCGATTGCCGACGGCCTCGCTGAGCATCGAGCGCCGCGAGTCGCCGCCGTAGGTCATGATGCCGACGTCGGCGCGCAGGCTCAGCACACCGGCATCGTCGAGCCGGAAGAGGTAGGCGCCGCTCGCGCCGTAGCCGAGCCCGACCCGCTCGGCGAACGCACCCTGTGGGCGGCTCTGGACGGCGGAGATGCTGACGGAGCTCCGTCGCAGGAAGTCGGAGAGCGGGGAGCTGCTGGAGTCGGCGGGCGTCGCGCTCTGCGCGGAGGCCGATGCGCCGACGACGAGGGAGAGAAGCGCTGCGCGGAAGATCGACGAGACGTACATGGTATGCTCCGCAGTGGAGTAGTGAGTCGAGAACGACGTGAGGCGCACGCCACAGCGATGCGCACCTCAACTTTGCCGATCCTGCCGACGCACACTTGAACGGAGCGGCTGGTCAGTTGAACGAAGGGGCTAACCTCGTTGCGATGAGCCTCTGCGATGTCGCGCGCATCGCAGCCCATACGTTCAAGCGCGACCACCTGGCGCACGCGATAGTCAGCACATGCGCTCATCGAGCATTTCTCCTCCACGCACCGCGACGCGCGTCGAGCGATTCGAGACGGTCGTCATCGGTGGCGGACAGGCCGGCCTGGCGGTCGGCCATCATCTCGCGGAACGCGGCGTCGATTTCGTCATCCTGAGCGACGAGTCGCGTGTCGGCGACAACTGGCGACGACGGTGGGATTCGCTGCGCCTCTTCACGCCGGCGCGCTTCAGCGGGCTGCCAGGGATGCCCTTCCCCGCACCGTCGGATCATCTCCCCGACAAGGACGAAGTCGCGGACTACCTCGAGCGGTACGCCGCGCGGTTCGAGCTACCGGTGCGTGCAGGGATGCGGGTGCGCTCCATGACTTGGGATGGAACCCGTTACCTCATGGCCGTGGACGGCGGAACGTCGCTGCTCGAGGCCGATAACGTGATCGTCGCGACGGGCCCGTTCCAGCGGCCGCATGTGCCGCTCGTATCGACGCAGCTCTCGCGGACGATCTTCCAGATCCACTCCAGCGAGTACCGCAATCCCTTCGAGCTCCCACTCGGCCCCGCGCTCGTCGTGGGCGCCGGCAACTCCGGCGCGCAGATCGCGCTCGAGCTGACGCGCTTCCGTAAGGTGTGGCTCGCCGGTCGCGACACCGGGCATCTGCCACGACGCGTGCTTGGCCGCGATGTCTTCACCTGGCTCTGGCCCATCATGCTGCGCACAACGTCGGACACATGGGTGGGGCGACGGATGCGCGCCGGCGCACGACGCCGCGGTGGCGACGCGCTGATCGGCATCACGGAGCGCGACATCCGCCAGGCGGGGATCATGCGCGTGGGTCGCCTGGAAGACGCGCGCGGCGGTCTTCCGCTCTGCGGCGACGCGGTGCTCGAGCCGCGCGTCGTCGTCTGGTGCACCGGCTTCGAGCCCGACTACGACTGGATCGACCTGCCGATCTTCGATGACGACGGCCGTCCGCGCCACGAGCGCGGCGTCGTCACCGACATGCCGGGCCTCTACTTCCTCGGCCTCCCATTCCAGCATCGACTCAACTCGACGCTCATTGGCGGCGTCGGCGCGGATGCGGCGTTCATCGCCGAACAGGTGGCACTCCGCTGCGACACACTCGTGGACAGTTGATCGATCGACGTCGTTGACGGTCGCCTGCGACGTGCTGTAACATCTGTTCATGGCGCGTTCGAGGAAGCGGTGAGCGATTCAGTCGGCAGTGGGCACATGGTGTCGTGGGAGAGCGGCTTCCTCATGATCGGCCGCTCCACGGCGATCGTGCCGATGCACGCTCACTACGCGATCCAGATCGCCTTCGGCGAGCGACGCGGCATCCGCTTCCGCACGAGCGAGCGCGAGGAGTGGACGGAGTACGACGGCGCCCTCATCGCGTCGCGACAGCCGCACTCGATGGACGCGACTCCCACGTCGGCAATGATCGTCCTCTTCGTCGAGCCGGAGACGCGCGAAGGACGCGTGCTCGCGGAACGGTGCGGGGAGAACGGCATCGTCGCGCTCTCCGAGGAGGAGATCGCCAGGGTGGCCGCACCGCTGTTCGCGGCCTGGCGGCAGGAACGCAGCCTTGCCGGGGTCGTGTCGGCGGCACAGGCGGTGATCAACTCGCTCACGGACGGAGTCGAACCGCCGGTGGTGTCCGACGAGCGGATCCTTCGCGCGACGGCGTACATCCGCAGCCATCTCGAGCGTCCGCTGACGCTCGAGGAAGTCGCCGAGGTGGCGTGTCTGTCGCCGAGCCGCTTCCGGCATCTCTTCGTCGAGCAGACGGGGATGGCGCTGCGCCCGTACATCCTCTGGCGCCGCTTCCTGCGCGTGTGGGAGCTGATGACGGCGCGCGAGTCGTTGTCGGCGGCGGCACACGCCGCGGGGTTCGCCGACGCCGCGCATCTCACGCGCACCTGCCGCCGCATGTTCGGCTTTCCGCCGTCGGCGCTGCAGCTCTCCACACCGCTGCGTACGGGCTCGAACCTCACACCTTAGCCCCTACGTTCAAGGGGCCAGCCCTTCCATTCAAGAGCACTGAACCTCGCACCGGTAACCTCAGGCCACGTCAACACGACGTGGCCTTTCTCGTTACCGACCACTCATCGCGAGGCTCCAATGCGTGCTCTCTTTTCGACTCCCGCTCGTTCGCTCGCGCGTATTGCCGCGAGCCTGCTCACCATCGTCGCCGCCGGCTCGCTGACCGGCTGCATGCTGTTCGCGAAGCCGCCCAAGGATCTCGACTACTCGCGCACGCGGACGAGCGAGGGCGGCCACTACCGCGCGACGATCCATCCGGCGGGCGACTCGATCCCGCAGGGACGCCTGCACCGCTGGACGATCCACCTCGAGACGACGACGGGCGCACCCGTGGACAGCGCGACGCTCCTCGTCGACGGCGGGATGCCGCAGCACGGCCACGGTCTGCCGACGAAGCCGCGCGTCACGCGCGACCTCGGCAACGGCGACCATCTCGTGGAGGGGATGAAGTTCAACATGGGCGGCTGGTGGGTGGTGAAGTTCCGCGTCGCCGCCGCCGAGGGACGCGACTCGCTCGTGTTCAACCTCAAGCTCTGATCGACATCGCAGGCGGGCCGCGAGGTGCAGATCCCTCGACTCGCTTCGCTCGCTCGGGATGACATCGCTTGTCATCCCGACGAAGTCGAGGGATCTGCACTTACCCAGCGCTCGCTCGGGATGACATCGCTCGTCATCCCGAGCGAAGTCGAGGGATCTGCACTTACCCAGCGCTCGCTCGGGATGACAGCCACCAACTCCACTTCGTGCCGATCATGCGTCCCTCTCATCACCGTCGTTCGATCTTCCTCACGCTCACGCAGCTTCGCCGCAGCGCGCTGTTCGCCGTGGCGGTGAGCGCCATCGCCAGCCTGGCCGGTGCAACGGTGGTGTCCGTCGCCGCGGCGCGCACGCCGTCGCGCGGCTGGACGACCGAGCAGCGCACGCTGCTCAAGTCGCTCTCGCTGTCGAGCCTCGCTCCGCTCGCGGCCGATCCGTCGAACAAGTACGGCGACGATCCGCGCGCCGCGGCGCTCGGCCGCGAGCTGTTCTTCGACGCACGTCTGAGCGGCAACGGCAAGGTGTCGTGCGCGTCCTGTCACGTGCCGTCGCAGGATTTCCAGGACGGCCGGCCGCTCTCGCTCGGGATGGGGACGACCGGTCGCCGAGCGATGCCGGTCGCGGGCACCGCCCACAGTCCGTGGCTCTTCTGGGACGGCCGCACCGACAGCCAGTGGGCGCAGGCACTCGGCCCGCTCGAGAGCGCGGTGGAGCATGGCGGCAGCCGGACGCAGTACGCCCACGTCGTCGCGAGCCACCATCGCGACGCGTACGAGAAGGTGTTCGGCGCGCTGCCGGCGCTGGCGGGATTGCCGGCGAAGGCCGGCCCCGTCGCCGACACCGCGTGGAGTGGCGCCTGGTCGCGCATTCCCGCGGCGCGTCAGGACGAGATCACGCGCGTCTACGCGAACATCGGGAAGGCCATCGCCGCGTACGAGCGTCGCATCGAGCACGCGCCGTCGCGCTTCGATCGCTGGGTCGACGCCGAGGTCGCGGGCCGGTCGCACACGCCGGAGAGCACGCTCTCGGATGACGAGCAGGACGGACTGCGCCTGTTCATCGGCAAGGCCAACTGCGTCAACTGCCACAACGGCGCGCTCTTCACCGACGACCACTTCCACAACACCGGTGTGCCTGCGTCGCG
>DASVNI010000198.1:0-14560 GCA_036383935.1 Gemmatimonadaceae bacterium
CCGCCGCGCACGAGGAACTCGAGCGCGTTGTCGAGGCACATCGAGTCCGACTGTCCGTCGGCGATGATCGGATAGAGCTTGTGCAGGTCGTCGCCGAAGAGACGCGACTGCATCGACGCCTCGCGCACGCGCATCCAGTTCAGATTGCCGCGCAGCGTGTTGATCTCGCCGTTGTGGCAGAGGAAGCGGTACGGATGCGCACGCGACCAGGTCGGCAGCGTGTTCGTCGAGAAGCGTGAGTGCACGAGCGCGAGCGCGCTCGAGAAATCGGGCGCGCTCAGGTCGGGATAGAAGCCGGGGAGCTGCTCGGGCATGAGCATCCCCTTGTACACGACCGTGCGCGACGAGAGGCTGACGACGTAGAAGCCGCCGCGCGTGCCGATCGCATTCTCCGCCTGGCGGCGAATGACGTACAGCTTCCGCTCGAACGCCTTCTTCTCGGTGTTCTTGCCACGCGCGATGAACACCTGCCGGAAGACGGGGGCGGCGGCGCGCGCCACGGGCCCGATCGAGGCCAGGTCGGCGGGGACGTCGCGCCAGCCGATGACGTGCTGGCCTTCCTCCTCCACGATGCTCTCGAGCAGGAGCTCGCAGGCGCGACGCTCGCCGGCGTCGGTCGGGAGGAAGAGCATGCCGACCGCGTAGCCGCCGGGGCGCGGGAGCTCCATGCCGAGCTGGGCGCACTCACGACGGAAGAACTCGTGCGGCAGCTGAACGACGATGCCGGCGCCGTCGCCGGAGCAGGGATCGCAGCCGACCGCGCCGCGGTGCGCGAGATTCTCGAGCAGCGTGAGTCCCTGGCGTACGATCTGGTGCGACGGCGTGCCGCGCACGTGCGCGACGAACCCCACGCCACACGCGTCGCGCTCGTCGCGCTTCGCGTCGTACAGGCCCTGCTGCTCCGTCAGTCCGTCGTCCATGTCCAGGCGCTCCCCACGTGTGCGCGACTCTCTTACGAAGAAGCCCCTCCTAACCGCTGGTCAGGAGGGGCCGTTGCACCATTCGGTACCCGCTAGCTCCTAACCCCTCGATTCCTCGCGCGAAATGGCGGCCTTGCGATTCGGCAAGGTCGTCGGGATGGCGGCGATAATCGATACCAGGGAAGAGCGCATTTCTGGTCGGTCGTGGCGGATCGCTCGCTGACGAATTCTGCGAGGTGGCACGCTCACTCAGAGTATGACCTGAGGGGAGCCGTGTCAAGGATTTCTCGGGCTCGGTTGGGTAACGCAAGCGCGGAATACCACCTGTGCAAAACCGTCGGGCTCTGACCCCGGGCTCTGACCCCGGGCTCTGACCCCGAGGACTTAACGCTTGAGGACGATCTCCAACCGATCGCCGACGATCCGGACGGTGACGTGAGTGAGGTCGGGGACGATGAGGTCCGCCGGCTCGAGCTCCTCGGCACTGTGAGTCGTCGCGAGGCCGAGCAACCGCATACCGGCGGCACGCGCCGCGGCGGCGCCCGCGGGCGCGTCCTCGACGACGAGACAGTCGGCGGGTGCGACCCCCAGCTCGGCGGCGCCCTTGAGGTACGCCTCGGGATCCGGCTTGCCGCGACTGATCGATTCGGCGGTGACCATCACGCGCGGGATCGGCACGCCTGCGGCAACGAGACGAGCCGTCGCGACTGGGCGCAGCCCCGAGGTGACGATCGCCCATCGGTCGGCGGGGAGGGCGCTCACGAGCGCGCGTGCGCCCGGGATCTCCACGACGTCCGCGTTGTCGGTCGTCTCGTCGGCCACCAGCGTCGCCAGCTCGTACTCGGCGTCCAGCTCGGGGCGCACCGAGCGGATGGTGTCGATGGCGCGACGGCCATGGACTTGTCGGAGCAGCCAGTCGGGCTCGAGGCCGACGCGGCGCGCCCAGGCGCTCCACGCGCGCGTGACGCTGGGGGTGGAGTCCGCGAGGACGCCGTCGAGATCGAAGAGGATGGCGGAGGCGAGCAAGGTCATGGGCCGCAATCTAGCGGCCCGCGCCCACCCCCCCCGGCGTCGCACCGAGCGACGCCACTAGTTGGACTTCGGGATCCTCGCTTCGCTCATCACGCGCCACTCCCCGCGCACACGCGCGATGCGGTAGGCGCGCTCGAACGAGAGCAGCTCAGCGGGCTCCTTCGGTGTGTGACGGTACCGCGTCGCCGCGAGATAGACCTGAACGGAATCGGTGCCCGTGCCCAACCCGAGGATCTCGGAGAAGCGGACGACGTACCCCGAGATCGGTGCGGGACACAACGGCACCGCCTTCCCCGCGTCACGAGGGGTCTGGCAGGTGCCGCGGATGGTGCCTTGCTCCTTCATGCGGGCGATCAACGCCGGAGCGACCGACGCGCCACCCTGGCGTCCCGCCGTCCGCGGGAGATAGACCGGATCGATGAGGAGCGACAGGTTCGGATCAGGGTTGAACGACGCGCCGATGGCGGCCGCGTTCACCGCCGCCTGCTGCCGGACGTCGAGCTTCGCGTTGGTGAGCCCGGGCCCGCGCGCGGCGGGGAGGCCGTCATCAGAGCTGCACGCGACCAACGCGAGCGAGAGAAGCGCGCACGGCAGAGACCATCGGATGATGGGCATGGGCGAAGCTCGGTGGGCGTGAGTCAGAACTCGATCTGCGCGCCGAGCTCGACGACTCGATTGGACGGGATCTGGAAGAACTCCGTGGCGGAACGCGCGTTACGCGACATCAGGGCGAACAGCTTCTTCCGCCATCTATGCATCCTCGCATGTCCCGTGAGGACGAGCCGCTCTCGGCCGAGGTAATACGAAGTCTCCATCGGCGGGACGCGAATGCCCTGGGCGGCGGCGCGGGCGAGCACCTCCGGAATGTTCGGCGACTGCATGAAGCCGAACGTCGCGACGATCCGAACGAATCCGTGGCCAAGCCGCTCGATCGTGACGCTCCGCTCCGGTGGCACCTCGGGGATGCCGCGCGTCGTGACGCTGAGCAGCACGACCGTCTCGTGAAGCACCTTGTTGTGCTTCAGATGATGGAGCAGCACGACCGGGACGCCTTCCTTGCTGGACGTCATGAAGACGGCCGTCCCCTTCACGCGCACCGGCGGGTTGCGCTCGATGCCGCCGAGGAAGAGGTCGAGCGGGAGTGCGCCGGCATCCTGAATCGCACCGAGCTGCATGCGGCCGCGCTTCCAGGTGCTCATCAGCACGTAGACGCCGACCGCCATCAGGATCGGCACCCAGCCGCCGTGCTCGATCTTGACGAGGTTCGAGAAGAGGAAGGACAGGTCGATGATGAGGAACCCGCTCACGATTCCATAGACGTGCAGGCGGGACCAGCCCCAGCGCGAGCGCGCCACGACGGCGAAGAGGAGCGAGGTGATGGCCATGGTGCCGGTGACGGCGATGCCGTACGCGGCGCTGAGCGCGCTCGAGTTCCTGAAGTAGAGCACGAGCAGCAGGCAGCCGACCATCAGCGCCTTGTTGACCTCCGGAATGAAGATCTGTCCCGCCTCGTGCTTGGAGGTGTGGACGATCTGCATGCGCGGCGAGTATCCGAGCTGGACGCTCTGCTGCGTGAGGGAGAAGGCTCCCGAGATGAGCGCCTGCGAGGCGACGACGGCGGCCGCGGTGGCGATCATGAGAAGCGGCACCTGAAACGCCGGCGGGGCCAACAAATAGAACGGATTGCTCGCCGCAGCCGAGTTGCCGAGCAGCAGCGCACCCTGGCCGAAGTAGTTCAGGAGGAGCGCGGGAAGCACGACGCAGAACCAGGCGATGCGGATGGGCCGCTTGCCGAAGTGCCCCATGTCGGCATAGAGCGCCTCAGCACCGGTGACGCAGAGTACCACGGCGCCGAGGGTGAGGACGCCGGCGAGTCCATGTGCCCGGAAGAAAGCCACGCCGTGCCATGGATTGAGCGCCGCGAGCACCTCCGGCGCCTGCAGGACGGCGCGGGCGCCGAGCGTGGCGATCGTGACGAACCAGGCGAGCATCAGCGGGCCGAAGGCCGCGCCCACGCGCGTCGTCCCGAAGCGCTGCACCATGAACAGCGCAAAGAGGATGACCACGGTGATCGGCACGACGAAGTGGCTGAGCGCCGGTGTGCTCACCTGCAAACCTTCCACGGCGCTGAGCACGGAGATCGCCGGCGTGATGACTCCGTCGCCGTAGAGCAGCGCGGCCCCGAAGAGACCGAGCGAGATGAGCATCAGTCGCCGCTTGCGGTCCTCGACGCGCTGCTTGTGCTGAAGCAGGAGCGCGAGGAGGGCCAGAATGCCCCCCTCGCCCCGATTGTCCGCACGCAGGATGAAGACGATGTACTTGACGCTGACGACGAGGATCAGCGACCACGTGATCAGCGAGAGGACGCCCACGACGTTCTCAGGGGTCGGCACGATGCCGTACTCCTCCCTGAAGCATTCGCGAAGGGCGTACAGCGGGCTCGTACCGATGTCGCCGTAAACGACGCCGAGCGCTGTAAGGGTGAGTACACCAAGGCGCCGGCCCGTCGGGGCAGGGTGCTGCGCCTCGTGATCGAGCTCGGTTACGGATAACGAATGAACCGACATGCAGGTGGGTTAACGTACGGAAGGGCCGGAAAGAGATCTTTCCGGCCCTCCTCAAACATACGCTGCGTCACTCGTTGCGTCAGCTTGCGGACCCAGCAATTCGTTCCGGGCGCTCAGGATGCCGCCGTTCGGGCAGCCCGGCGCGCCTAACGGGGGATGTCCTGGATCTCCCTGGAGGCGCGGTTCAGGATCTCGACGACCTGCTTGAGGACCTCAGGCTTCCCGACCGCTTCGGACGCGAGCCGATAGGTGGCGCGGCCGACGTCGCGGAATGCGACATGGATCTCGTTCATCGGCTCGTCGAGGAAGTGACCGACCAGCTTGCCGATGCGATCGAAGATGTTGTCGACGGTTTCCTGGTTCTCGACGAGATGGGCGCGGCCGGCGTCGGTGATCTCGTAGACCTTCTTTCCTTCCTCGCCCGGAACGACGCGGGCATAGCCGAGGTCTTCGAGGAGCTGGAGGGTGGGATAGACCGCACCGGGGCTCGGGGCGTAGGCGCCCCCGAAGCGCTCCTCGAGCGCCTTGATGATCTCGTAGCCGTGGCGGGGCTTCTCCTCGAGGAGGCGGAGGACGACGTAGCGCAGGTCGCCCTGCTCGAACATGCGTCCGGAGCGCCATCGGCCGCGGCCGCGCCCTTCCGCGCCGAAGAAGCCGCTCATGAAGTTGGCGTCCCATCCCCACTTGGCGCGTGTGCCTGGCGGCATGTGTCCGTGCCAGGGTCGTTCGTAGCAATGTCCGAACATGGAGCCCTCCGCTGCGGAGCAGCGATATATCGTGTACGGCGAAGATATATCTAAGATGTATCTTTGGAAAGGGTGCGCGGAGCGCACCGTTAGCGGTGTTCGGTTATCGGGGCACAGCCAGCCCCAGAAAGCTCCTGCGGCCGGAGGCAGGAACTAAACCGTTCACCGGCAACGGTTAACCATCAGGCCGCCACGATGATCCATCCGTAAAACCGGCATGTCGCTTGCCCTTACCCCTACTCCAGACCGACCCTCCCCCACTTCAACGAGGATTCGAAACCATGGCGGACGATCTCGAAAGGAAGGGCCTCAAGAACCAGGTCAAGGGTGCGGCCAAGGAGGCCGGTGGCAAGCTGCGCAACGCGGCTGGCGGCCTGACAGGCGACACCAGTGAACAGCTCCGGGGGAAGGCCAAGGAGATGGAGGGGAAGGCCCAGCGCCGGATCGGCGAGGCCCAAGAGGACCTCGATCCCGATACCTGATCCCCCAATAGCTCAACGTGTGAACGGGGCGGGCGCCGATGGCGCCCGCCCCGTTCATCGTTTCGTCATGCGCCGATCAGGATTCCTTCACGCGCCGTTGAGCGACTCTTCATGCCGCGGTTCACCAACGCTAATCCGCCCGTCACGAAGGGCTAAGAGTCGAGTGGTATCGTCGCCCGCGAAGTCGTCTTCACGACCAACCACGGGAGAGGCACCATGCTCAACGTCCTGCTGGAATCGAAGGCGCAGCACACACACAGGGTTGGTGGCACGCTCGCGAGCGCGCTGGTACACGGCGCGATCATCACGACGGCGGTGCTGCTCACCGTGCAGCAACCGCACGTGCTCAACAAGCCGGAGCCGCCGCAGATAATTCACGTCTTCCCAACCCCTCCCGAACCTCCAGCGCCACAGGTCGAGCGACCGGCCGCGTCACGGGAGACGCTCGCCCCGTCACCGGTGCTGAGCATGCCGATTCCCGTCATCGACAAGGTGCCGACGACGATCCAGCCGGTGGATCAGAACCTGGCACCGATCCAGCCAGTCACCTTGCCGAGCGGGCCAGCGCTTCCAACGGGCGGGCCGGCCGCAGGGCCTGCGGGCTCCGGCGGGTCAGGGACCGAGGCGATCGACGCGCAATTCGTCGAGAAGCCGCCGCGCGTCCTGCGCTCCGAGAACCCTCGCTTTCCCGACGCACTTCGCGCACGCGGCCTGGGTGGTCGCATCGTCGTCCAGTTCGTCGTCGATACGCTCGGTCGCGCCGAGATGAACGACTTCAAGGTCGTGGACGCGACCGATGCGCTGCTTGCTGACGCGGTCCGCGCCGTGCTGCCGCGATTCCGCTTCACGGCTGGCGAAGCTGGAGGTCGTAAAGTGCGCACGATGGTGGCGCTGCCATTCGACTTCACTCTGGTCCGGTGATCGACGTGGCGGCTACTCAACGTCCGGTGCGCTTCGCGCCCACGCTCACGAACGAGATCAACGTCACGCCGATGATCGACGTCCTGCTGGTGCTGCTGATCATCTTCATGGCGGCGATCCCGAGCATGCGAAAGTCGATCGACGTGCAGGTCCCCGACCCGCACGCATCGGCGCCCGGGCCCGGCTCGCCATCGATCGTGCTCGAGATTTCGGCGAGCGGCGTGTACTCCATCAACCAGTCAGCCGTAGCGCATGACGCCCTCGCGGCGCGCATTCACGAGATCTACGACAGCCGACCGGAGAAGGTCCTGTTCGTGAAAGGCGACGGCCACCTGCGCTACGCCGACGTCGTTCACGCGATGGACGTGGCGCGGGGGGCGGGGGTGAAGGTGCTGGGCTTACCTCGGTGAGTTGGTGAGCTGGATAGTGGGATTGTGAGTCGGTTGGTGAGATGATGAGAAACGGCCTCGGGAAGCAGTCGCCTCCCGAGGCCGTTTCATTTTTCTCACACGTTTAGGTGCAGATCCCTCGATGCTAGCTGGAGATCCCTCGACTCGCTTCGCTCACTCGGGATCAGGCGCTCGCTCGGGATGACGGCGTCACGCACTCACTCATACCGCAACGCAACGATCGGATCCAGGCTGGCCGCGCGTCTCGCGGGCCACACTCCGAACAGCACGCCGACCACGGCCGAGAACACGAAGGCGGCGACGATCGCCACGGGGGAGATGACGGTGTTCCACTGGAAGAAGGCGCTCATCGCCGTCGCGCCTCCACTGCCGACGAGGGCGCCGACGAGGCCACCGAGCAGGCAGAGCACGACCGCCTCGATGAGGAACTGCAGCAGGATGTTCGCGCGCGTCGCGCCGAGTGCCTTCCGGATGCCGATCTCGCGCGTCCGCTCCGTGACCGACACGAGCATGATGTTCATGATCCCGATGCCGCCGACGAGCAGCGACACGGCGGCGATGCCGCTCAGCAGGTAGGTGAAGACCTGCGTCGTCTCGCCGAGAGTGTTCAGGAAGTCGGCCTGACTGCGAATCATGAAGTCGTCCGGCTTGCTCTGCGTCAGCCGATGCTCGCGGCGCAGTACGCGCTGGATGTCGGCCATCGCGTCGGGGATCTTGTCCTCCGACTGGGCGAGCACGCTGATGGAGCGAAGCCGGTCGCTGCCGAACAGACGGAAGCGTCCCGTCGTGATCGGCACGAGCACCTGATCATCCGGGTTTCCGAACGGCGTCGCCTGCCCCTTCGACTTGAGCACGCCGACGACGAGGAACTGGATGCCGCGGATGCGGACGTTCTCGCCGACGATCGCCTCGGGCGTGTTGATGCCGAGCGCCTCGAGCACGGTCGGTCCGAGCACGGCGACACGCTGGCGTCCCTCGTCCTCGGCGCGCGAGAACATGCGTCCCGCCTGGAGCTCGTACTTCCGCACCTCGAGGTAGTTCGCCGTCGTGCCGACGATGGAGGTGTTGGTGTTGAGCGACTGGTACTGCACCTGGAGTCGCGAGTTCATCTCGGGCTGCACGGCGGTGAGCGAAGGCGCGCGGCTCTGATCATCGAGCGCCTTCGCGTCGTCCATCGTCAGCTTCATCGTCTGATCGAAGGCGACGCCCATGCCACGCTGCTGACCGGGGATGACGGTCAACAGTGTGGTGCCGAGTGAGCTGATACGGTCCTTCACGGCGGTCTGCGCGCCGGTGCCGAGCGCGACGACGGCGATGACCGCCGCGACGCCGATCACGATGCCGAGCATCGTGAGCAGCGAGCGGAGCTTGTTGGCGCGCAGCGCGCCGAGCGCGACGCGGATGATCTCACCGATGAGCATGGAGGTCTCCGAAGGGGTCTCGGATCCGGATCAACGACCGCCGCCGCCGGCGCGGCCACCGCCGCCACCACCACCGCCGCCTGCGCGGCCGCCGCCACCGCCCGGGCCGCCGCCGCCCTGCTGCATGCCGGGCACGCCGGTGTTCTGGCGGATGCGATCATTGTTCTGCTGGCGCTGCGCCTGGAGCGCGGCCGCGGCGAGCATGGCGACCTGCTCCCCTTCCTTCACGCCGCTGATGATCTCGGTGTAGTCGAAGTTGCTGGCACCGGTCAGGACGACGCGCGGCTCGAACTTCTCGCCGTTCTTCACGAAGACGAGGGCGGGCCGGCGGCGTCCACCACCACCAGCGGCCTGGAATCCACCGCCGCCCGTGCCGCCCATTCCGCCGCCGCCCTGGAAGGCACGGCGCCGGCAGGCGGTCGCGACGCGAGGATCGACACCCATCGCAGCGTAGATCTTCTGCGTCTCGGCGCGCATCGCGTCACGGTCGATCTCGCCGCTCATCATCTTCTGGCGGAGCGAGTCGAGCTTGGCCTGCTCGGCGGGTTTCTTCTTCATCGCCGCGGTGACGGCGTCGCACTCCTTGTCGGTGACGTCGGGGAGCTGAAGTCCGCCCTGGCCGCCGAAGCCCTGACCACCGGCGCCCTGGCCGCGGGTCGCCGTCTGCGCGCCACCCTGACCGGCGGGAGCACCGGCCTGCTGCGGACCGCCGAGCGCGACGTCGCCGCGCGAGGACTGCGTGAGCGGAGCGCCGGCGGGCTCACCGCCCTGGCCGCGACCACCGCGGCCGCCGCCGAGCGCCGCCATCTGCGTCTGGATCGCGGAACGGACCGAGTCGGCATCGAGGCCCAGCATGGGCGCGGTGGCGGCGGCTTCGCGCGTGTTGCGTACCGCGTCGTTCGGCACGGCGAGCACGTTGCTGCGCTGGTCGACCAGCACGCTGGTCTCACCGTTCATCCCGGGCTTGAGCAGCCCCTCGAGGTTCTGGAGGGTGACGAGCACGGGGAACATCGTGACGTTCTGCTGGACGACGGCCTGTGGCTCGATCTTCTCCACGACGCCGGTGAAGCGACGGTCGGGATACGCATCCACCGTGACGGTCGCGGTCTGGCCGGGCTTCACCTGGCCGATGTCGGTCTCGTTGAACAGCGCGCGGATCCGCACCTGGCCGAGGTCGGCCATCTTGAGCAGGGTCGTACCGCCGCCGAAGGCGCCGGTGGCCGACGTGATCACCGTGCCGAGCGACACGGTCTTGTCGATGACCGTACCAGCGACCGGAGCGGTGACCGTCGCGTCCTCGAGCCGCTGCTTGTTGAGATCGAGGTTGGTGCGCGCGGCGACGAGCGCCGACTGGGCGTTGGCGTAGTCGAGCTGCGCGGTCTCGTGCTCGGCCGCGGTGATGATGCGTCCCTTGAACAGCTCGTCGGCGCGACGCTTCGCGGCGTCGGCGACCTCGAGGCGCGACTTCGCCGCGGCGAGCGCCGCGGCGGCCTGGTCGTACTGGTTCTGCACGTCACGCGTCTCGATCTGGACGAGCAGATCGCCCGGCTTCACGAGGGTGCCCGTCTCGACGGGCATCTTGGTGATCATGCCGGAGGCCTTGGACTTCACCTCGACGATGTTGATCGGCTCGACCACGCCGGTGGCCTGCGCATCGATGACGATGTCGCGGCGCTGCACGGGCTGGGTCGAGATGGCCAGGCCCTTGTCCTTCTTGCCCGAGCAGGCAGCGGCGGCAACGAGGAGGAGGGCGGCGAGGGTGGGAAGCTTGCGCACGGGATGCTGGAAAGAGGAGATCACTGGAGCTCGCGGCCGACGAGTGCTTCGAGCTGCGCGCGGGCGACGCGGAAATCCTGACGTGCCTGGATGAGCGCGGAGCGGGCGGCGTCGAGCGTGCTTTGCGAGGTGAGGAGGTCGAGCAGGGTGGAAGCACCGAGCGTGTACCGCTGCTGCTGCACGCGGACGTCTTCCTGAGCGGCAGCGACGGACACCTGCTGGAGCGCGATGCGCTGCTGCGCGGTGCGCAGGGCGCCGAGCTGCTGGACGAAGTTCTGCTGCGCGGCCAGGTGCGCATCGCGCAGCGTGGCGTCAGCGACGTCGGCCTGGACGCGCGCCCGGTTCAGGGCGTCTTCGCGCTGGTAGTTGTTGAAGAGCGGATACGCGAGACGGATCGCGAAGTTGTTCGTGTACGCCAGCGACTGGTTGCCGATGCCGTAGTACTTGTCGAAGCCGTTGCCGGACCGGCTGTAGGTGAGATCGACCGTCGGCAGGTACGGCGTCCGCGCGCTACGCACCGAGGTCTGGGCCGAGGCGAGCTGCGCCTGCGCCTGCCGCACCGCGGGCCCCTCGTCGATCATCCCCGCGAGGGTCACGCTGTCGATCGGCGCGAAGGCGAGATCGAGCGTGTCGGAGGGGAGGGCGGTCACCGGCGACTGCGATCCGACGAGCCGCGTGAGCGCGGCGCTGGCGACGCGGAGGTTGTTGCGCGCCGTGAGGAGCGCGAGCTGCGCGTTGCCGACGGCGACGACGGAGCGGAGCGAATCGGAGAGCGTGGCGACGCCGGCGCGCGTGCGCGCGATGGAGGCCTTGAGCTGCTCCTGCGCCTGCTCGAGCTGGGCGCGCGCGGCGCCCTCGGACTCACGCGCGGCGAGGATGCCGTAGTACTGCGTCTTGACCTGCAGGGCCACGTTGAACTGCTGCGTGACCTCGTTCGCTTCGGCGGCGCCCACATCGGAGCGCGTGCGGCGCACCTCGTTCAGGCGTCGGCCGCCGTCGAAGAGATTCACCGTGGAGCTGATCCCGGTGGAGTAGCTCCAGGGCTGCGGCGCGAGGTAGGGGACGAGCCGTCCCTGCGAATCGAAGCGATCACCCGACTGGTTGACCTGCCCCATCGTCAGGTTGAGCGACGGGAAGAGCGAGGCACGCGCGGCGCGCACCGCGGATTCGGCGGTGCGGACCTGCCCACGCGCCTGCACGGCACCGAGGGCGTTCTGCTGCGCCTGCGAGACGGCGTCCTTGAGCGCGATGGGCTTCGCGCCGAGGGAGTCCACGGACTGGGCCCCGAGGAGGGCAGGAACGAGTAGCGACGCCAGGGCGCCGCGGGAGAGGATCGGAGACATTACTTCTGGCAGAGGGAGATCAGACGCTGGCGGTCGGCAGCGTGGCGGGCCGCTTCGTCCTTGCGGCGAACCTCGATGCGCGCGTGCTGATCCGGCGTCAAAAGGCGGTCCATCTGGACGCGCGAGGCGGACTTGATCGAGTCGAGCGACGGCTGGATGGTGCGCACGACGCTGTCCATTCGGCAGTTCCGGTCATCGAGGATGGAATCCAGCGTCGGCCGCTGCGCGCTGGTGATGCCGATGTCCTCGTAGAACTGGGCACGCCGCTGCGCCGGCGTCAGCTCGTCGCTCCGGAAGACGCGCTCGGCGGAAAATCCGAGCGCCCCGCCGACGAGGACGGCGCCGAGGAGGAAGGCGATGGCTTGCTGCTTGGGGCGCTCCATGACCGGCCTCAGTGCGACAGGATGTAGTTGACCGTCGCGTCGCCGTCCGGGGTGGACGAGACTCGCGCCGCGCTCTCGACGGAGGGCGGAACGGCGGCCGAGATCACGCTCGCGTAGGCGTTGCGCGCGTCGAGCTGGTGGGTGTGGACGACGGCGGCTCCGGCGACGAGCACGAGGATGGCCGCGGCGGCAAGCGCGGGCCGCGCCATCTCGGCGAGCGCCGACCACCAGCCCTCATTACCGCCGCGGGCAACGTGGGCGAGGATGCGCGCCTCGAGTGCGTCCCAGTAACGCTCGTCGGTCGGCGCCGCGTAGTGGGCGCGCAGCGCGTCGGTCACGTCGCTCTCGCGCGACCAGCGATCGTCAATCATGAATTGCTCCGGATGTTCTGCAGAAGCCGGCGAAGTGTTGCGCGAGCATGGTGAAGATCGGATCTAGCGGTCCCTTCCGGAATACCGAGCGTGCGTCCGATCTCGCCATGAGTGAAGCCCTCCACGTCGTGCAGGACGATCACCGCGCGCTGCCGGTCGGTGAGATGCGTGAGCGCCTGCTGGAGCCGCTCGCGCAATTCGCCCGACTCTGCGGGATCGCGGAAGGGGAGCGCGACGTTCTCCGGCAGTTCGTCGGCGTCGCGGACCTTCCGTCGGCGCACGAGATCGAGCGCCGCGTTCGCCATGATCCGGTAGAGCCACGCCCCGAATGGCTGATCGGGGCGAAACCGGTCGAGCGCGCGGTGCGCGTGGAGGAACCCCTCCTGCACCGCATCCTCAGCGTCCTCGTGCGAGAGCACGATGGCGCGGACGACACTGTACGCACGGCGCTGGTGGATCCGAACGAGCGCCCCGAAGGCTTCATCCGAACCGCGTTGCGCTGCGACGACTATGGCGCGCTCGGTCGCCGCCCCGTCTCCGTCAACCGGAGCGAGCATTGACGAAGGGTAAGGCGTCGTTGTCGCAAGCATGGCCATGGTGGGGTGGCGTCATGTCTTCTACGAGGGGCTGCACCGGACTGTTGAACCTCAACCGGCGGGGGGAACGCCCGCGAGACCCAGGGAATCGGCGGCTCCGCGCATCGCCCCGACCACGAAGTCGATGTGCTCGTCGAGGTCGACGCCGAGCGCTGCGGCGCCGGCCAGGACGTCGTCGCGGCTGACCCCGCGGGCGAAAGCCTTGTCCTTCATCTTCTTTCGCACGGCGCGGGCGTCTACCTCGTGCACGCTGCGCGACGGGCGGACGAGCGCCGTGGCGGTGATCAGCCCGGTGAGCTCGTCGACGGCGAAGAGGGTCTTGGCGAGGGGGGTGACGCGGGGGACGCCGGTGTAGTTGCCGTGGCCGAGGATGGCCTCGAGGACGTCGTCGGGCCAACCGCGGTCGCGGAGGATGCGCACGCCCTGGGAGGGGTGCCCTTCCGTGGGTGATTGGGTCTCGTTGGGCCAGCGCTCGTAATCGAAGTCGTGGACGAGCCCCGTGAGCCCCCAGCGTTCCGGGTCCTCGCCGAAGCGCATGGCGTAGGCGCGCATGGCCGCCTCCACGGCGAGCATGTGCTTCCGGAGGGAATCGCTGGCGGTGTACTCGTGTACGAGCGCGAGGGCGTCGTCGCGGGTGGGGAGCGCGGTCATGGAGGGCGGTGGGATCTGGCCTTCGCGGATTGCGGCGAGACTGCGCGGGGCGACAGCATTACGGGTGCCCCGACGAGCCGCATCCAGAGACAATACCCCGCATGGGACGAAAGTGCTTGCGGGAGGTCCGCCGTTCCTGCGGGAGGTGCGCCGGAAGGGTGGCGGAGACGAAGGCGAGTTCCCCTTCACGGTGCCGGTGATCAGGGCGCTGGACTCGCTGGCGCTGCGCGGCGCGGTGACCTTTTTCGTGGGGGAGAACGGGTCGGGGAAGTCGACGCTGCTCGAAGCGATCGCGGCCGCGGCGCGGCTCCCGGCGGTGGGCAGCGCGGACCTGGACGAGGACGCCACGCTCGGCGCGCAGCGTCAGCTCTCCGACGCGCTGCGGCTCGTCTGGTCCCGCCGGACGTCGCGCGGGTTCTTCCTGCGGGCGGAGGACTTCTTCGGCTTCGCGAAGCGGCTCGCCCGGATGCGGATCGAGTTCCAGCGGCGGCTGGAGGAGCTGGAGGTCGAGTACGCGGATCGATCCGCGTATGCGAAGGGGCTGGCGATGGGCCCGATGCGCAGATCGCTGGCGGAGATGGAGCAGCGCTACGGCATCGACCTCGACGCCAACTCGCACGGCCAGAGCTTTCTCCGGCTCTTCCAGTCGCGGTTCGTTCCGGGCGGGCTCTACCTGCTGGACGAGCCCGAGGCGCCGCTCAGCCCACAGAGCCAGCTCGGGCTGATGGCGATGATCTCGGACATGGTCGCCCAGGACGCGCAGTTCATCATCGCGACGCACTCACCGATCCTGATGGCGTACCCCGGAGCGACGATCGTGTCGTTCGACGAGGTGCCGGTTTCGGTGGTTTCGTACGAGAATCTCGAGAGTGTCCGGTTGGTGAGAGAGTTTCTGGTGGCGCCGGAGAGGTACGTGGGGCGGATAACGGCCACACCCAGTA
>DASVNI010000199.1:0-30180 GCA_036383935.1 Gemmatimonadaceae bacterium
GATCATTCACGCCGTCGCCCGTGGCGAGCCCGCCGCCGCGGTCGAGAAGCGGTTCGCCGCCTCGCGCGAATCGAACGATACGACCTTCCTGGCCTGGCAGGTCGCCAGCGTGGACGGGCAGTGGCGCTACGGCAGCGCGTCGGGCTGGACCCTCACCGATTCGGCTGCGCTGATTTCGACGCTGGCCGATGCGGTGAGAAACGAGTCCGACCGGCGCTCGGCCCTCTTCGCCGTTAGCGAGCGCGTCCATGCGTGGACCGCCCTCCCCATCGTCGCCGATGGACGGGTGATCGGCACGATCGCCGAGCTGGCCAGGGTCCCCGACAACTACGCCGCCGACGGGGCAATCCGCAGCCTCGTCGACGACGACGCGCGCATGCTCTTCACCACGCGCGGCTCCAGCCAGTGGGTGTCCTTTCGCGGACGCCCCGTCGCGGCGCCCTTCACCCTTCCCGCCGTCGATGATCACGCCGTGCGCATCGATGTGCCCGGGCGCGGCGGCATGTACGTCGTGCAGTCCCTGATTCCGACGACCCCGTGGCTGGCCGTGCTCTTTCAACCGGAGACGTCGATCCTCCGGAAGCCGCACGATTTCCTTCGCCGCCTGGTCGTCGCCGGCCTGGTGGCGCTCGCCCTCGCTACGGTCTGCGCGTGGTTCCTCGGCCGGCTCGTCACGCGGCCGCTGCGCGAGGTGACGAGCGCCGCGGCGGATCTCGCGCAGGGCGACTACACGCGGCGCGTCGACGTGCGCGGCGGAGGGCGCGAGGTGGCGAAGCTCGCGGCGATGTTCAACGCGATGGCCACCGCCACCGGCGACGCGCACGCGGTGCTCGCTGAGCGAAACGCGGAGCTCCAGCGCGCCAACGCCGCAAAGGCGCAGTTCCTCGCCATGATGAGCCACGAGCTCCGCACGCCGCTCAACGCCATCGGTGGATTCACCGAGCTGATGGAGCTGGGCCTGCGCGGACCAGTCACGCCCGAACAGGTCGAGGATCTCGGCCGCATCCGGCGCAACAAGGATCTCCTCGTCGCCATCATCACCGACATTCTCGACTTCTCACGGACCGACGCCGGCGCGCTCACCCTCGAGATGGAGCCGGTCGCACTCGCGCCCTTGCTGACCGACGTCGTCGACGCGGTGCGCCATCAGATGGCGGCGAAAGGCGTCCAGCTCGAGGTCGGCGACGTGCCCGCCGAAGCGATCGTGCGTGGCGACCGGAAGAAGATCCTGCAGGTGCTGCTGAATCTCCTGTCGAATGCGATGAAGTTCACCGAGCCCGGCGGCGAGGTCGGCCTCTACACCGTCGTCGACGATGCGGCCGTGCGCATCGACGTGCGCGACACGGGCTCCGGTATCAGTCCGGCCCAGCTCGACACTATCTTCGAGCCGTTCGTCCAGGTGGACGCGTCACTCACGCGGCGCGCCGGTGGCACCGGCCTCGGGCTCGCCATCGCGCGGCAGCTCACGCGAGCGATGGGAGGTACGGTGACCGTGCGCAGCCAGCCCGGCGCAGGCTCGACGTTCAGCCTCACCCTTTCGCGCGCCGAGCTTCCGCCGGCCGTGCGGGCCGAGGATCGCCACACGCCGCGCGCGACCAGCCAGGTGGTGTGAGCGGCCGCTGCCGCACGAAGTTGATTGAGAGATCCGAGAGGCGCGCTCCCGTCGTATAGATCGTGCGGTGCAGAGCCGCGCCATTGCAGGGATCTTTCTGATCGACGACGAGAGGTAGAGGGAACGATATGAGCGAACGAGAGAGCACGAGTGGAACAGCCGTCGCGGGTGGGCGGCAGACTGAGGTGGCGGTGTTGGCCGGCGGCTGCTTCTGGGGAGTCGAGGACATCCTGCGCGACGTGCGCGGCGTGATCGACACCGACGTCGGGTACACGGGCGGATGGCTCGAGAACCCGACCTATCACGACACCCACGACAGCAAGTCGGGGCACGCCGAGGCGGTGCGCATCACCTTCGACCCGTCGGTGCTGAGCTACGAGGACCTGCTGGAGAAGTGGTTCTTCCGCCTCCACGATCCGACGACGCTCAACCGGCAGGGGAACGACATCGGGACGCAGTATCGCTCGGCGATCTTCCCGCAGTCCGATGAGCAGCGTGCCACCGCGGAGCGCGTGATCGCGCGCGTCAACGCCTCCGGCAAATGGCGCCGCCCCATCACCACCTCCATCGAGCCCCCGGCCAAGTGGTACAGCGCCGAGGCATACCACCAGGACTACCTGCGCAAGAATCCCGGCGGCTACACCTGCCACTTCATGCGCGACTGATCAACGGGGTCAGAGTCAATGGGGTCAGAGTCAACGCGACTCTGACCCGTTGACTGTCATCCCGAGCGAGCGCAGCGAGTCGAGGGATCTGCACGTCCGCAGTCAAGCATCACTGCGCCGCGGTTTCACGCGGAGCACGCGGAGGATCGCGGAGGGCGCGGAGAACTGCTCTCGGGGGTGAGCTCCACGCACGGGCTCACCCGTCATATCCATCCACGACCCAAAGGTCTTTTTGTGGTCCGGCGGAGAGAATCGGTCCGCCAAAGCTCCGCGTCCTCCGCGGGCCCGGGCGCCCCATGGCCTACGCCGGCACACCGCTCCGCGCCCTCCGCGCGTGAAACTCCTTGCGCGAAGGTGCCAGATAGTCAAACGGCCTCGGGACGCAGAAGCGTCCCGAGGCCGTTCACCAAATCCCAACTCGCTGCGTTTACGCGATCCGACGCGCGCGACGGGGCGCCACTTCCCCCTCCGTGACCGCGCCGCCGCTCAGCCGCTTCCCGATCAACGCATCGAGCGAGAAGTCGCCCGCGCCCGCGATGATCAGCGCGATCGCCGAGCCGAGAAGCGAGAGCGGGAACTCGAATCCCGTCGGTGCGAAGAAGCCGTTCTTGAGGTGCACGGTCAGGATCGCCACGGCCATCGTCGCCGCGATGCCCAGCGCGGCGAGCCTCGTGAGCAGGCCGAGCAGGATTGCGATGCCGCCGAAGAATTCGACGAACGCCACGAACGGGCCGAGCAGCCCCGGCGCCGGGATACCCATCTGGGCGAACGCGCCGCTCACGCCGCTGAAGCCGAACACGAAGAGCTTCTGGCCGCCGTGGAGAATGAACGTCACGCCGAGCACGACGCGGAGCACCGCGAGCGCGGTGTCGATCTGTCGGCGGGAGGGAGAGTCGAAGAGCAGCATGGTCGTATGCCTCGGAGATTTGTGTCGAAAGTGATGAGTCTGGTGTTTTACTGCTCAGTGTGATAACACCTATCAGGGCGCAAGAAGCTCACCCGCCCTCGCGAACCAGCGTCAACAGATCGGACAGCGAGCGGAGCTGAGCGTCGGTCAATCCCGCCATCTGCTTGCGGTGCAGCGCCATCACCGGTGCGTCGAGCTCGTCGAGCAGCCGCCGCCCTTGCTCCGTGATGCGCGTCATGACCATCCGCCGATCCTCGCCCTCGCGGACCCGCACGACGAGGCCGGCTTCTTCCATCCGGTCGAGCAGCCGCGTCATGTCCGGCATGCGCGTCAGCATCCGGTCGCGCAGCGCGTTGCGGCAGAGCCCCTCCGCGCCGGACCCCCGCAGGATGCGCAGCACGTTGTACTGCGTCGCGCTGATCCCGCGCGCCTTCATGAGATCCTCCATCGCATCCGTCAACGCCGTCGACGTGCGCACGACGGACAGATACGCCTCCTGCTGAAGGCTCCGGAACGGCTTCTTCTGCTTGAGGTCCTGCTGGAGGCTGGGGCTCATGACAGGAAATATAGGTGTTCTAACACCGAGTGTCAAGACACCACTATCACTCCCGCGGCGTGAGCTTCTCCCTCGAGGTGCGGCTGAGCACGGCCTGCAGCTCCCGCGTCTGCATCGCCGCGAACGTCTCCGTCGGGAGCGTCGCGCGCCCCCGCAGCGAGTCGACCAGGAGGTCGGCCTCGTCGTCCGTGCGGCCGACGGCCAGCAGGGTGAAGTGCGCCAGGCTCAACGCCACCTCCCGCTCCGCGTACACCGCGCGCCCGACCACTCCCGGCCTGTGCAGCAGCGACTCGAAGTACGCCTGCTCGCTCGCGCTGTGCGTTCGCACCGCGATCGCGATGTCCGGATTCATCTCGCGTGCGACTTCCACGATGCGTCGCGCGCGGATCGGCTCCGGCGCCGTCACCACGATGAGCTGCGCGCCGCGCACCCCTGCCCGCTCCAGCACCTCCGGACGTGTCGCATCCCCGGAGACGGCGTGCTCCCCGCGCAGTCGCAGCCCCGCCACGACCCTCGGCTGCTCCTCGACCACGATGTGAATCACGCCGGCGCGGTCGAGCGCCTCGGTCACCGTCGTGCCGACGCGGCCGTACCCCACGAGCACGACGTGCCCCGTGAGCCCGCCGAACTCGTGCTCCACCGCGGCCGGCAGCTCGAGCGTCGGCATGGCCGGCTCTCCCTTCCGCTCGAGTCGGCCGAACGTCCGCGCCAGCCACGCGCCGAGCGGCTGATTGAGCGTGATCGAGACGATCGAGCCGGCGACGACGAGCGCCTGCGTCTCACGCGCGAGCAGTCCGAGCGAGACGCCGAGTGCGACGAGGATGAACGAGAACTCTCCGATCTGGGCGAGACTGCTCGCCAGCGTGAGCGCCGATCGGCCCGGCTGCGCGAGAAGTCTGAGCACGAGGAAGGAGACCACGAGCTTCTCGACCACGATCACGCCGACCACCGCGAGCACCTGGCCGGGATGATCGACCAGCACCCGGTGATCGAACAGCAGCCCGACCGAGACGAAGAACAGCACGGCGAACGCATCCTGCAGCGGCAGCGCATCCGCCGCGGCGCGATGGCTCAGCTCCGACTCGCTCACGACGGCCCCCGCCACGAACGCGCCGAGCGCGAACGACATCCCGAACAGCTGCGACGCGATCGTCCCGACTCCCAGCGCGATCGCCAGCACGGTGAGCGTGAACAGCTCGCGCGAGCCGAGCTTCGCTACGTGCTCGAGCAGCCAGGGCACGACGCGACGTCCGCCCGCGAACATGATGACGAGGAAGGCGACGACCTTCCCGATCGCCAGCGCGAGCGACAGCGCCATCCCGCCCGCCGACTGCACATCGCCCGACACCGTGCCGCCGAGTGCCGGCGCCGCTGCGGGCAACAGCACGAGCACGGCGACCATCGCGAGGTCCTCGACGACGAGCCATCCCGCCGCGAGCCTCCCTTCCTGCGAGTCGAGCCGGTCGCGCGCTTCCAACCCCTTCAACACCACGACGGTGCTCGCCACGGCGAGCGAGAGGCCCAGCGTGAGCGCACCACCGGCCGAGAGTCCCCACGCGCGCCCGAGCATCGTGCCCACGGTGGCCGTCACCGCGATCTGGAGCAGCGCACCAGGAACTACCGTCTTTCGTACCTCCATCAAGTCGCGTAGCGAGAAGTGCAGCCCGACGCCGAACATGAGCAGCACCACGCCGAGCTCCGATGCTTCGGCCGCCACATGGCCGATCGGCACCGTCTCGGGCGCGAGCGCATGCATCGCGATCCCCGCGATGAGATAGCCGACGATCGGTGGGAGGCGCAGCCGCGCAGCCAGCAGCCCCATCAGCAGGGCGCCGACAAACGCTACGGCGATGGTCGCAATGAGGGTGGTCTCGTTGGGCATCGTCGCTCGAGAGACAAAACCGTGGGCACGCGGAGTTCCGACCGGAGGTGCGAAGCGGCCGCTCCCTCAAGCTACCGCGTCGGCTGCGCCTCCGCTGACGGGCTGGTCCCCATCCTGCCATGCACCTCGATCATGCGAATCGAGGACTACGCACTCATCGGTGACTGTGAGACGGCCGCGCTCATCGGGCGCGACGGGTCGATCGACTGGCTCTGCTGGCCGCGCTTCGACTCCGGCGCCTTGTTCGCCGCCCTCCTCGGCAGTCCCGAGCACGGGCGCTGGCGGATCGCACCCGCGGGCGTGGTCACTCGCGTCGAGCGCCGCTATCGCGGCGACAGCCTGATCCTCGAAACCACCTTCACCACCGAGAGCGGCGCCGTCACGGTCGTCGACTTCATGCCTCCGGTAGGAACGCAGTCCGAGCTCGTGCGCATGGTCGTGGGCGTGCACGGCGAAGTGGCGATGCACGTCGAGCTCATTCTTCGCTTTGCCTACGGCGCGCTCGTCCCGTGGGTCACCAAGGTGGATGGCGACGCGCTCCGCGCCATCGCCGGCCCCGACATGGTGGTGCTGCGCGGCGACGTCCAGCTCCACGGTGAGAATCTCACCAGCGTCGCCGACTTCACCATCCGCGCTGGAGAGACGTGCTCATACGTCCTCAGCTGGCGCCCGTCGCACAAGGCCGTCCCCGAACCGGTCAACCCGGTTGCCGCACTGCGCGAGACCGAGGAATACTGGCGGCAGTGGGCGTCGCGCTGCACCTACCAGGGGGAGTTCCGTGAGCCCGTGCTGCGCTCCCTGCTCACCCTCAAGGCGCTCACTTACGGGCCGACGGGTGGGCTCGTTGCCGCCGCGACGACCTCCCTTCCCGAGGAGATTGGCGGCGTCCGCAACTGGGACTACCGGCTCTGCTGGCTGCGCGATGCGACGCTCACGCTCGTCGCGCTCATGGATGGGGGCTACTACGACGAGGCCCGTGCGTGGCGCGACTGGCTCCTCCGTGCCGCCGCCGGAAGTCCCGACCAGGTGCAGATCATGTACGGTCTCGCCGGCGAGCGTCGCCTCCTCGAGTGGGAAGTGCCCTGGCTTCCCGGATACGAGGGCTCGCATCCCGTGCGCATCGGCAACGCGGCGCACGGCCAGCTCCAGCTCGACGTGTTCGGCGAGGTGATCGACGCGCTGCATCAGGCTCGACGCGGCCACATGCCGGAGAGCGAGGACGCATGGCACCTCGAGTGCGCTCTCGTCGCTCACCTCGAGCGCGTCTGCTCCACCCCCGATCATGGCATCTGGGAAGTGCGCGGCCATCCGCAGTACTTCACTCACTCCAAGGTCATGATCTGGGTCGCACTCGACCGCGCCATCCGCAGCGCGGAGCTCTGCCATCTCGATGGCCCCATCGAGCGGTGGCGGGCACTGCGTCGCCAGCTCCATCAAGAGATCTGCGAGCGCGCCTACGACCCGGCGGTCGGCTCCTTCATGCAGTCGTACGGCTCGAAGGAGGTGGACGCGAGCCTCCTCCTCATGCCGCTCGTCGGCTTCCTTCCCGCAACGGATGAGCGCGTCCG
This sequence comes from Gemmatimonadaceae bacterium, assembly GCA_036383935.1. Taxonomy (GTDB): domain Bacteria; phylum Gemmatimonadota; class Gemmatimonadetes; order Gemmatimonadales; family Gemmatimonadaceae; genus AG11. The sequence continues at coordinate 7,191 of DASVNI010000199.1, forward strand.
CGGAACGGTGCGCGCCGTCGAGCAGCGACTCTACGTCGACGGCTTCGTCTACCGCTATGATTCGGCCCTCACCGACGACGGACTTCCTCCCGGTGAGGGCGCATTCCTCGCCTGCACCTTCTGGCTCTGCGACAACTATCTCCTGCAGGACCGCCATGCCGAGGCGCGGAAGGTGTTCGACCGACTCCTCGCCATCCGCAACGACGTCGGCCTCCTCGCCGAGGAGTATCACCCCGGCTCACACCGCCAGGTCGGCAACTACCCGCAGGCCTTCTCCCACGTCGCCCTCGTGAGCACCGCCTTCAACATCCAGCGCGCCGAGCGTCGTGCCGCGCCGAGACGAACGGGAACACGGTAGCGCAGGAATGCGGAGATGCGGGGATGCGGAACGGCGTCCGTGATGGCGAACGAGCCGCACACCCGCACACCCGCACTCCCGCGAATCAGGCTGCTTCGATTTCGTTCGTCTCCTCGCGGTTCGTCGCCGCGTTCGGCTGCTCGCCGAGGAACTCGACCCACTGCTTCTTGAGTCCGGGATAGCGCAGCGCCGCCTCGGCGAGATCGAGGAAGCAGCCCAGCGTCTCGTCGAACCGTTTCTGGAGCAGATCGTTCTTCAATCGGCCGTTGTCGGCGAACGCTTCGTGCGCCTGCGCCAGCGAGAACATGTCCGGATACACCCGGGCGCCCAGATGCTCGAGCGGGATCCGCAGCGACCAGAGCCCACGGTTGCCGCCCGCCATCGACGGCGACGCCGAGAGCAGGAATGCCTGCTTGCCATTGAACGGCTGCGGGCGCAACCGCGAGGTCCAGTCGATCAGGTTCTTCAGCCCGCCCGGTATCGACGCGTTGTACTCGGGCGACGCGATCATGAACGCATCGGCCGCCTGAAGCCGCCGGCAGAACTCCTGTGCTGACTCCGGTACTCCGGCATCAGCCTCCACGTCGCCGTCGTACGACGGACAGTCGAACTGGGCCATCTCTCCCCGATCGACGTGACAGCCGCGCCGCGTCACGCACTCCGCCGTCAGCGTCGCCAGGCGTTCGTTGAGCGATTCGCGCCGCAGCGCGGCGCCGAAGACGAGGACTTTGAGTGGGCGGAATCCTTCGGGGGGCATGCGGACCTCACAGGGTTGGTGCAGCCCCGAGTGCACTTCGCGCGCCGAGCAGCCGAAATGCGGGATGAGGGGATGCGGGGATGCGAAACGACACGGCCTCGGGACGCAGGTGCGTCCCGAGGCCGTCTCTCACTCACCCACTCACGCACTCACGCACTCACCGCTTCAATCAATCGGCTTCAAAGCAGCCACGATCTTCTCCCGCTGCGGCTCGAGGAACGGAGCGAGCACCACCTTCTCGCCGAGCGTCGCCATGTCCTCGTCCACGCCGAAGCCGGGACCGTCAGTCGCGATCTCGAACAGGATCCCATTCGGCTCGCGGAAGTAGAGACTGCGGAACCAGTACCGGTCCACCTTGCCGCTGTTCGGGATGCGCAGCGTGTTCAGCTTGTCGGCCCACGCATCATAGTCCGCGTCGGCCGAACGGAAGGCGACGTGGTGCACGCCACCCGCGCCGCCACGCGCCGCCGGAAGCGAGCGCTGCTCGGCGACGTGCAGCTCGGCACCGACACCACCCCGTCCCATCTCATAGACGTGCACGATGTCGCTCTTCTGCTCGGGGTGCGCGTACTCGCGTACCGGACGCATCCCGATCGCCTGCAGCACCTTGTCCGTCGGCTCCAGCCGCGGAACGCTCAGATGGATCGGCCCCAATCCGCGCACCTGATGCTCCGCCGGGATCGGACTCTGGTCCCACGGATACGCCACGCCGCTGCCGGCGTCGTCCACGAGCGCGAGGCGCTGCCCTTCCGGATCCTCGACGTCGAGGGTGAGCCGGCCGTCGCGTTCCTCGATCTCTCCGGTGCGAACGCCCTGCTGGCCGAGCTGCGACTTCCAGAAGTCGAGCGAATCGGCGCCGGCGACGCGCAGCGAGGTCCGCGCGATCGAGCGCGAGCCGCGCATCTCGGGCGGCACGGGCCAGTCGAAGAAGGTGAGGTCGGTGCCCGGCGTCCCCTTCGCGTCGGCGTAGAACAGGTGGTACGCGCTCACGTCATCCTGGTTGACGGAGCGCTTCACGAGGCGCATGCCGAGGGTGCGCGTATAGAACCGCTTGTTGTCCCGGATCTTCGCCGAGACCGCGGTGAGGTGATGGATCCCCTCGAGTTCGATCGTCATGTCGGTCACTCCTGCGGTGCCGCTGTCGTGCGCTCTGTCGTGCGCGATCCGCCGAGCGGCGTTGTTCTTCGATTTATCTTAGTACTGAGATTAATCGGAGTCAAGCGAGCTGCTCCTGATCGTTTCCGGCGGCTCTTCAACTACGGAACGCGGATTTTGAACGGCGATTACGCGGAGAGGGCAGGATTTGCTCCTCTCGGGGTCGAGCTCCACGCACAGGCTCACCCGACTTATCCATTCACCACCTCACAATCTCCGAGGGTCCGGCTGAGAGATCTTGCCCGCCCGCAGAGTGCGATCCTGCCGTTTCCGCGAAATCCGTGTCGTTATCCGCGTTCCGTAGTTGCCGAGGCATCGGCGAGTGCAGATCCCTCGACTCGCTGCGGTCGCTCGGGATGACAGAGCCACCTCGCATCGGCGCATCCCCCCATCCCCGCGCTACTGCCGTCCGATTGCCCGCAGCCGCTGTCTCGCCTCGAAGTTCGTCGAGTCGCGGCGGATCGCCTCGCGGAATGCGTCGGCGGCGGCGTTCGTATCCGCGTGCATCAGGAGCACGTTGCCGCGGAAGACGTACACCCCCGACGACTTCGGGAACTCCTCCTCGTTCAGCTTGAGCAGTGCGAGCGCCTCGTCGAACTTGCCGGCCTGCGCCAGACGGAACGCCGCGGCGTTGAGCGACGGCTCGCCGAAGTCGTACGAGTCGCGGCCATAGTAGCGTTCGCGCAGCGCGCGATAGGTCTTGATCGCCGAATCGGTCCCCGCGGCCAGGGCGACGTCGCTGACGTACATGGACAGCGGCACCGGCCGGTTCACCCCCCGATGGCAGGTGTTGCACGTCGCCGAAAGGCCGCCGGGGTTCTTCCGCTCCGGCAGCGTGTCGAGCCGCCGGTTGATCTCGGCCACCATGAGCATCATCTGCCGCGCCGTCCGCTTGGTGCGCTTCTCGTCGCTCGCGAAGTCGTAGCTCGAGATCGGCGCGCCCTCCTTACCGACGTGGCAGAACCCGCAACGCACCCCGAGCGCCGTGGTGAAGTTGCGCATCGCGCCGAGCACCTCGGTGACCGGCGTGTTGTGCGGGAAGACCTTCGTGTTGATGAGGGAGTCCGGCGGGAACTTGCCTTGTGCCTGCGCCGCGAGGGGGCGTGTGAGGGGCGCGACGACGAGGAGTGAGACGAGGACGGCGAGTGGACGGGCGCGCATCGGGTCTCCGGGTTGTGGCCGCTCCGAGGGGTCCGCGCTCTGGCCGCGCGAGCCCTGGCGACCTACCATCGTGTCGATGCCAGCCCCGCGAGCGCAAGCCGCTGCTCTCCTTCTCCTCCTCGCTTCGGCGCTCCCGAACGCCGGCGCACAGGCGTCCCCGGACACGGTTGCGCACGGAATCATTCTTCGCGAGCTCGCCGATTCCACCCTCTGGCCGGAGGGCGTCGATCGAGATCCGCGCACGGGAGATTTCTACGTCGCCAGCGTACGTCATCGCACGATCGTACGGGTGTCGAAGAACGGCGCAGAGCGCGAACTCTGGCCAGGCGATGATGCGCGATTCGGCGCGATGCTCGGCGTGCGCGTCGATCCGCGACAGCCTTTCGTGTGGGCGACGACATCCGGCATCCCGCAGATGGCGACGTGGGTCCCCGCCGACAGCGCGATCGCGGCCCTGCTCCGCATCGACGCGCGCACGGGGCGTATCCTCCGCCGCTGGGACCTCCCGCTCGCCCCGCGCGGCCACGTGCTCGGCGATCTGGCACTCGGCCCGCGCGGCGACGTCTACCTCACCGACTCGTACCACCCGGTGCTGTACCGTCTCCGAACCGGCGCCGACACGCTGGAACAGATCACGCATCCGCTGTTCCGCTCCCTGCAGGGGATGGCGCCGACCGACGACGACCAATTCGTCTATGTCGCCGACTACTCGCGCGGGCTGTTGCGCGTGCGGCTTTCCGACGGCGACGTTCGGCGACTCGGCGTCGTGGCGGGCACGGACACGCGCGGCTGTGACGGGATCGTGAACGCGGTGCTTGCGCCCGAGCCGACGATCGGCACGATGATGGACGACCGCTTCGTCTACGTCGCCAACAGCCAGTGGGAGGAGTACGACGACGCCGGCCACCTGAAAGCCGGCGCACGCCTGACGCGTCCTCGACTGGTTGCGGTGCCACTGCCCCGTACACCTCATTGAGATGACCGATCTGCTCGCCGCACGCTCGCAGATGGCGATCTCGCTCGGCTTTCACATCGTGTTCGCCGAGATCGGGATCGCCATGCCGCTGATGATGGTGCTCGCCGAGTGGCGGTGGAGGCGCACGGGCGAGCGCGCGTACTACGATCTCGCGCGGCGCTGGGCGAAGGGAACCGCGGTGCTGTTCGCCGTCGGTGCCGTCTCGGGCACCGTGCTCTCGTTCGAGCTCGGCCTCCTCTGGCCGGGCTTCATGCGCCATGCGGGTCCACTGATCGGCATGCCTTTCTCACTGGAAGGCTTCGCCTTCTTTCTCGAGGCGATCTTCCTCGGTGTCTACCTGTACGGCTGGGAGCGCGTCAGCCCGCGCGCGCATCTCGCGGCGGGGATCGTCGTGGCGGCGAGCGGCGCGGCGTCGGCGGTGTTCGTCGTGCTCGTCAACGCGTGGATGAACACGCCCGTCGGGTTCACGCTCGATGCAGCCGGCAACTTCGTGAACATCGATCCCGTCACCGCGATGCGCAGCCCTGCCGCCTTCCAACAGGTGTTGCACATGCTGCTCGCGTCGTACGCGGCGACGGGAATGGCCGTCGCCGGCGTACACGCCTGGATGCTCCTGCGCGGCGCGGATCGAGCCTTTCATGGCCGCGCGCTGCTGCTCGCGCTGTGCATCGGCGCGCCGGCGGCGGTGGCGCAGCCGTTCTCGGGGGATCTGAGCGCGCGCGTCGTGGCCGAAACGCAACCGGTGAAGCTCGCCGCACTCGAGGGCCAGTGGCAGACGATGCGCGATGCACCGCTCCGTATCGGCGGATGGCCCGATGCATCACGCGAGGAGACGCGATACGCGATCGAGATACCTGATGGCCTCTCGTTGTTGGCCTTCCACGATCCGCACGCCGAGGTGCGTGGGTTGCGCGCCGTTCCACCGGAGGATCGTCCACCGGTCGCGGTGGTGCACCTCGCCTTCCAGACGATGGTGGGACTCGGCAGCGCGATGGCGATCGTCGCGTTGTGGGCGGCGTTGGTCGCGTGGCGGCGGCGCGATCTCTCGGGGCATCGCGAGCTCCTGCGCGCGCTCGTGATCGTTGGGCCCTTTGGCTTCATCTGCACCGAGGCGGGGTGGATCGTCACCGAGGTCGGACGACAGCCGTGGGTCGTGCAGGGATTCATGCGCACGGCGCACGCCGTCACACCGATGCCTGGGCTCGTCGCGCCGATGACGACCTTCACCGTTCTCTACTTCGGGCTCGGCGCCGTCGTCGTCGCGCTCGTCGCCTCGCTCGTGCGCGAGACGTCGGGGGTGCGCTCATGAGAGCCGACGCGTTCGGGCTCCCCGAGATTCTCGCTGCAGCCATCGTGCTGGCGCTCAACGCCTACGTGCTCACCGGTGGTGCGGACTTCGGCGGCGGCGTGTGGGACCTGCTCGCACGCGGCCCGCGGCGTGGCGCGCAGCGCGAGCTGATCGCCTCGCAGATCGGGCCGATCTGGGAAGCGAACCACGTCTGGCTCATTCTCGTCGTCGTGCTGCTCTTCACCGCATTCCCTCCGGCATTCGCCACGCTCGGCATCGTACTGCACATCCCCCTCTCGCTCATGCTCATCGGGATCGTGCTGCGCGGCTCGTCGTTCGTCTTCCGCAGCTACGGCCCGCGCGACGACGCGACGCAGCAGCGCTGGGGCGTCGTGTTCGCGATGGCGAGCGCGATCACGCCCATCCTGCTCGGCATCGTCGTCGGCACCATCGCCTCGGGCGCCGCAGGGGACGCCGGTGAGCGGCTCGCCGCACGCGACGCGACGTTCGCATCGGTGTACCTGGCGCCCTGGCTCTCACTCTTCCCGCTCGCGATGGGCGCGCTGGCGCTCGCGATGTTTGCCTTCCTCGCGGCCGTCTACCTCGCCCTCGCGGCGGACGACGCGGCACTGCGCGAGGACTTCCGCCGTCGCGCACTGGGCGCCGCGGCCGCGATCTTCATCGCCGCATTCGGCGGGCTCGCCGTCGCCCACGTGACGGCGCCGCGAGTGAGCGGAGTTCTGACGGGCAGCCGAGCGTTTGCATTTCAAGCGGTGACCGCGGTAGCGGCAATCGGCGCGCTGTGGGCGGTCTGGACGCGGCGCTGGCGCACTGCTCGTATCGCCGCCGCGCTCCAGGTCTCGCTGATCCTCTGGGGCTGGGTGCTGGTGCAGTATCCGTTCGTCGTGCCCCCCACCCTGACCCTCCGCGAGGTCGCCGCGCCGCGCACGACGCTCGAGCTGCTGCTCGGTGCACTGATTGGCGGCGCGCTGATCCTTTTTCCGGCGCTCGCGTACCTGTTCCGGATATTCGCGCCGAAAGTGCGGTGAGTTGGTGAGTTGTTTGCCGGCCTCGAGACGCTCCGGCGCGCCGCGGTTTCACGCGGAGGCGCGGAGCGGTGCGCCAGTGTAGGCCACCTGGCGCCTGGGCCCCCGGAGGCGCGGAGCCTGGCGGAGAGATCTGTCCGCCGGACCATCAGAGATTTTGCAATTGTGGATGGAGAGGGGCAGTACGCCGGGGCATGGAGCTCGACCCCGAGAGCCGTTCTCCGCGCCTCCGCGATCCTCCGCGCCTCCGCGCGAAAACTCCGGCGCAGCGATCTGTAGGTGCAGATCCCTCGACTCGCTGCGCTCGCTCGGGATGACAGAGGCCGTTTCGCATCCCGCATCTCCGCATCCCCGCCTCGCATGCCTCCTGCAGAGAGGACCGCCTGGCGACCAACCGGAGTGTCACATGCGGAGACAGAGACGTCGGGTCGAACGGAAGTTTCTCCATAGTGCGCTGCGAGGCGCTGCGGCGGGGCTGGTCGGGGGTGCGGCCATCGCCGTCGTCGAGCGCGAGCTACTGTCGCGCATCACTGGCGGAGCTCGTCACCGATCGGGATGGGACGACGTAGCGGCCAGTGGACTGTCGCGCTTCGGCCTCGACGTCGGAGATCGCGGGCGCATCGTCACCGGTGTGGCGAGTCAGATTCTGTATTCCGGATTGCTCGGCGCCGCGTACGCGGTGCTGCGCGAGGAAACGCGCGGATCCCGTTCGGGCCGCATTCTCGTGGAAGGCGCGCTGACCTATGCCGCGAGCCTCGTCTTCCCCGACCGGCCGCGGCCGGTGATGCGCGGCCCCGGCCTCGCACTGCGCCGCAAGGCGGCCGATCGGATGTACCCAGCCGCGGCATTCAGTCGCGTGACCGCCATGACGCTGGGAGCGATGGCGCGGTAGCCGCCCCGGGGACGGCGCGATAACATCAGCCGTCCCCCATGGAGCTGCCATGACGATCTTCCTCCTCATCCTGCTTGCGCTCGTCGTAGGCTTCGCCTTCACGACGTTCAAAATCGTCGGCCAGGCCGAGGTCATGGTGATCGAGCGGCTCGGGCGCTTCCATCGCGTCGCGCGCTCCGGGCTCAACATTCTCATTCCGTTGGTCGAGCGCCCCAAGTCGATCGACGTCCGCTACTTCGAGGTCGCCGTCGGCGGCGCGAAGAAGATCACCGCCGGCTCGACGACGCGCATCGACCTGCGCGAGCAGGTGCTCAACTTCCCGAGCCAGCCGGTGATCACCAAGGACAACGTCACGATCGACATCGACGCCGTCCTCTACTACCGCGTCGCCGATCCGCAGAAGGCGACGTATGCCGTGCAGAACCTCCCCTACGCGCTCGAGACGCTCACCCGCACGACGCTCCGCAACATCGTCGGCGAGATGGAGCTCGACGCCACGCTCGCCAGCCGCGACGCGATCAACACCCGGATGCGCGAGGTCATCGAGGAAGCGGCGATCGGGTGGGGGGTGGACCTGACCCGTGTCGAGCTGCAGGCGATCGAGCCGCCGCGCGACATCAAGCAGTCGATGGAGCTGCAGATGCGCGCCGAGCGCGAGCGCCGCGCGGCGGTCACGAACGCCGAAGCGACCAAGCGCGCCGCGATCCTCGAGTCTGAAGGCGTGCGGGAAGCTCAGGTGCGACGCGCCGAAGGCGAGAAGGACGCGGCCATCCTCCGCGCCCAGGGTCAGGCGACGGCGCGTCTCGCCATGGCGGACGCGGAAGCGCAGGCGCTGGAGCGCATCGCGGCGGCGCTCCCCGAGGGAGAGGCCGCCATGTATCTGCTCGGCATCAGGTACCTCGAGGCGCTTCCGAAGCTGACGGAAGGTTCCGGGACGACGATCTTCCTTCCCACCGAGGCGACAGGGGTGATGGGCGCTCTGGGCGGCCTGCGCGAGATGCTGATGCGCAACCCGTCCGCCAAGTCGCCATCGGATCCGACGCGTGCCACCGCGCGTCCGTCGCCCGCGCCGTCGCGCGCCGCCCCGCCCCAGCTCGGCAGCGGCGCATCATCCAGCGGCCCGACGGGATCAGGGGGCCCCGACAAGGGCAGCGACCCGGACGGCGACCCCGTGGCCGACCTCTGACCGTGGCTCCGATCACCCGCGAGCGAGCCGAGCGGATCGCGCGTGCGCACGCATGCGAGACCTGCGGCGAGTACAGCTTCAAGAAGCTGACTGTAAAACCCGCGTCAGCCGCCCTGCAGGAAGAGCTCGGCGCCGCGTGGATCGCCACCAAGATCTGTGGCGTCTGCGGCACCCATCAGGAGCTCGGGATCGATGAGGACGGGGACGTAGTGTTTGTGGGGTGATGCATCCCCTCATCCCCCCCTCTGCCTCGGCCCCACCGCCAGCAGCCCGTGCGTGGCGGTCACCGCCTCGCTCCGCGCGAGGAGCGCGCGCGCCGCGTCCGGCGCGCGCCGCTGCGCGAGCTCGGTCAGTCGGGCGAGGTACTCCATCATCGCGGCGGGAAGGATCTTGTGCTCGGCGCTCTTCCAGAGCGTCACCGCCCGCCAGTGGCCATTCCACGTGCGGTGCGTCAGCACCTTCACCTGCTCGTGCTCGTCCAGCACGAGGTGCCCGCGTATCGCGTGGATCGCCGGCGTCTCAACTTCCTTGAGATGGCCGCCCGTCAACGCCCAGTGCTGGATCCGCCCCTGGCGCATCGGCAGCTTCTCGGGATCGATCGGCTTCAGGTCGAGCACCTGCCGCATCACGAGGATTCCCGCCGCCAGCGCGGCGATGCGGTTCTCCTCCACTGCGGTGAGCTGCATCGCGAACCGGTTGATCTGGTCACATCTGGCGACGAGATCGGCGAGTGCTTTCGGGGTTGGTGCTTCGACGGACGACGGCTGCATGGGACTACGCGCGAACGTGAGAGAGAGCGATGCGGACCCGACCGTGCGACGTCGACTGGCCGGTACAGCAAGGCACTGAACAGTCATGCAAGAGATGGCGCAGTGATCGCGGTCACGTGCGCCCGAGAACGTGGGTCGCTCCTGTCAGAGCAACGCGATGTCGGCGGTCTCCAGCACCGGCTTCGAGTAGCCGGATCGGGCGAGCCGCAGCATCACGCGTCCGAGGTGCTCCGTCGTCGTGATCGACTGGGGAAAGCGCGCACGGAGCAGAGGATACAGCGGCGTCATCAGCGTATAGAACAGTCGATACAGCGTCGTCCGCGATTTGATCCCGTGCATCGGCAGGATGATCCCCGGCCGGAGCATGTACGCTGCCTTGAACGGAAGGCGGAGCAGAGCGTTCTCCGTTCTTCCCTTCACGCGCGCCCACATCGTGCGGCCGCGCTCGGTGCTGTCCGTACCCTGCCCCGACACGTAGACGAAGGTCATGTCGGGGTCGAGGCGCACGAGCGTCTCGGCCACGGCGAGCGTCATGTCGTAGTTGATCCGCGCGTACTCCGCCTCTGACTTCCCCGCCGCAGTCGCGCCCAAGCAATAGAAGCAGGCGTCGAGCCCAGTCAGTTGCTGCTCGATTGGCTGGAGATGGAAGAGATCCCCATGGACGATCTCGCGTACCTTGGGATGTGCGTTCCCCGTCGCGTGCCGGCCGAGAGTGACGACGCGCGCGACGCCATCATCGAGCAGGCACTCGCGCATCACGCCCTGACCGACCATGCCGGTGGCGCCGAGGATCAGCACGTTCATGCGCTCAGCCTAACGGCGTTCGCACGCCGAACCTAGGCCCCCGCCGCGGGCCGTTACATGGAACCGTTCCGCGAGCGCACTCGCCGTGAGGGAATCGCCGCATTCCCGCATTCCCGCGCCCCCGCCATATTCCCCGGATGCACTCTACCCCGAGCCAGACGGGTCGTCGCGTAGCACTCTCCCTCGTCGCCGCGGCTTCGCTCGTCGCGCTCGTCGCCTGCAGGGAACGGAAGACAGCCTCCGTCGAAGCGCTATACAGCACGCGCATGCTCGGCGTGAGCTACCTGCAGCGCAATCAGCTCCCCGAAGCGGAAGCCCAGTTCACGAAGCTCACCGAGCTCGCCCCCGACGATCCGCTCGGCTTCGCCAACCTCGGCTACACCTACCTGCAGGCGGGACGCTTCGCCGACGCCGAGAAGCAGCTCGACCGCGCCCGCAAGCTCGACCCTTCCAGCGCGGACATCGGACTGGCGCTGGCGCGCGTCTACGCGCTCACCAACCGACAGGCCCAGGCGCGGACACTCCTCGAGCAGCTCCGCAAAGAGGCGAGTGGCAACACGCACGTCCTCTACGCGCTCGCGCTGCTCGACTCCGCCGCCACCGATCCCGCCGGGAGTGCGCGCTACCGCGATCGCCTGCGCGACGTCCTCGCCGCCTCGCCGGCCAACCTCGTGGCACGGCTCGGGCTCGTCGACGCGTTCGTGCGCGCTTCGCAGAGCGACAGCGCCGTGCGTCACCTCGAGGAGGTGCGGCGCACGCCTCCCGAACCGAGCCGCGAAGCGCTCGCGCAGATCGACAGCACCATCCAGCTCCTGCGGGCGGGCAATCTCGCCGGATCGCGCCAGACGCTCGATCGCCTGTTGCAGACGATGGTCGTCACCTCGCCCTATCAGACATCAATGGAGGAGGTGAAGTGGACCGAGGCGGCGATCCCCGGTCGCCCCGTGCTCACCTTCGTCCCCAAGTCGTTCGTCCAGGCGCATGGCGTCCGCGAGAAGGCGACAGTGGACGTCGCGAAGTTCGTCGATGCGTCGCTCGACGCCGGGCTCTCGACCAGCGCGCCTCCCACGACGCCCGCGCCCGCGACCGTCCACCCGGTCACCGTCGCCGCGGGCGACGTGGACGGCGACGGTGTGGATGATCTCTTCATGTCGACCTGGTCCGCCGACCAGCGCCAGGCCGTGCCGCACCTCTACCGCGTTCGTGCGGGATTTCTCCGCGAAGCACCGCAGACGGCCGGGATCGTCCTGCCGAGCGGCGCGTCGTTCGCGACGTTCTCCGACTTCGACAACGACGGCTGGCTCGACCTGTTCGTCATCGGCGGCGATGGACGCGGCTACCTGTTCCGCAACGCGGGCAACGGCACCTTCACCGACGTTACCGCCAAGGCGGGCATCGCCGACGTGCACGGCGCCAAGCGCGGCGTCTTCGTCGATCTCGACCATGACGGTGATCTGGACCTGCTCCTCGTCGGGCCGAACGGGCGTACGGTCTACCGCAACAACCTCGACGGCACCTTCACCGAATCGTCCGCGGCCTATGGCATCGCGGCGGCCACGCCGTCGAGCGATGTCGTCTTCGCCGACTTCGACGGCGACGGACGCATCGATCTCTACGTCGCCGGCGCGCAGGGCAGCGGAACGCTGCTCCACAACGGCGGTGCACAGCGTTTCGCCGACGCTACTACATCCAGCGGCCTCGCGAACGCGGGCGCCGCATCCGCTGTCGCCGCGGCCGACTACGACAACGACGGCACCGCCGATCTCTTCCTCGCCGGCGCCGACCCTTCGCTCTGGCGCAATCGTGGCGACGGCACCTTCGCGCGCGACACGCGCGCCGACGCCGTGCTGCGTGCGCTGCGCGGACTCACCATCTCCGACGCGAAGTTCGTCGACTACGACAACGACGGCTGGCTCGATCTCGTCGTCGGTGCCACTGGCGGCGGCAAGCCGGCGCTCTTCCTCTTCCGCAACGACGGCACGGGCGCCTTCCTCGACCGCTCGAACGTCCTCCCCGCCACGCTTCGTCCCCTCGGCGCCGCGGCCATCGCCGTCTCCGATATCGACGACGACGGCGACGAGGACCTCACGATCGTCGATGCGTCCGGCGCGCCGCACCTCCTGCGCAACGAGCTCGGGAACAGCAATCTCGCGCTCAACGTCGAGCTGAAGGCGCTCGGCGCCGGCAGCGGGAAGAACAACGCGTTCGGCATCGGCTCGCGCATGGAGCTCCGCGCGGGCGAACTATTTCAGACCCGCGTCGCGACCGCGCGGCGCACGCACTTCGGGCTCGGCCCGCACCTCAAGTCCGACGTCCTGCGCATCGAGTGGCCCAACGGCGTGCCGCAGACGGTCTTCCTCCCGGGCAACGACAAGAGCGTCGTCGAGCAGGAGCTGCTCAAGGGCTCGTGCGCCTTCGCCTACACGTGGGACGGCAAGCGCTTCCGCTTCGTGACCGACGCGATGTGGCGCAGCGCGCTCGGCATGCCCCTCGGCCTGATGGGCAGCGGGACCGCCTTCGCACCGGCGGGGCCGTCGCAGGAATACCTCCGCATCCCCGGCGACGCGCTGGCTCCGCGCGACGGACGCTACCTCCTCCAGCTCACCGAGGAGTTGTGGGAGACGGCGTACGCCGACGAGGTGAAGCTCGTCGCCGTCGATCACCCGGACTCCGTCGACGTCTTCGTCGACGAGACCTTCGTGCCGCCCGGCCCGGTGAAGCTCCGCCTCTTCCACGTCGGTGCGCGCGAGCTGCCCCGCTCCGCCGTCGACGAGCGCGGAGCGGATGTGCTGCCGGCGCTGCGCGAGAGCGACGACGTCTACGTCTCGAACTTCGTCCCGACACGCTATCAGGGCGTCGTCGAGCCGCACGATCTCGTGATGGACCTCGGCCCGAACGCGGGCGGTCCCGACAGCCGTCTCTTCCTCCGCGGCTGGATCTATCCCACCGACGCGAGCATCAACGTCGCCCTCGCGCAGCAGAAGGCGATCGCTCCCGCGCCGCCGTCGCTCGAGGTGCGTGACGCGCGCGGCCGCTGGGTCACCGTCGTCCCCAGCCTCGGCTTCCCGTCGGGGAAGGACAAGACGATGGTGATCGATCTCGCCGGCAAGTTCCCCACGGCCGACCACCACGTGCGCATCCGCACGAGCATGCAGATCTACTGGGACCAGGCGTTCGTCGCGCGCGCGCCCGACGCGGGGGAGACGAAGCTCACGACGCTCTCGCCGCTCTCGGTCGACCTGCATGCACGCGGCTTCTCGCGCATGTACCGCAAGGGCGGACGCTACGGCCCGTACTGGTTCGACTACGACTCCGTGACGAAGCAGTCGCCCTGGCGCCCGATCACGGGCAGCTTCACGCGCTACGGCGACGTGCTGCCGCTGCTGCGTGCGCCCGACGACCAGTACATCGTCATGGCGCCCGGCGACGAAGCGACGATCCAGTTCGACGCCAGCTCGGCCAACACACTGCCGAAGGGCTGGAAACGCGACTTCCTCCTCTACACCGACGGCTGGATCAAGGACTCCGATCTGAACACGGCCTTCGGCACGACGGTCGAGCCGCTCCCCTTCCACGGCATCCGCTCGTATCCGTACGCGACAGGCGACGCTTATCCCGCTGACTCGGCCCATCAGCGCTATCTGCGCGAGTACAACACGCGCGTTGTCAGGGGAAAGACGCCGCCTACCCTCGCCGCCTCGCGGAAGTGAGCACCGACTCCAGCTCGCGGTAACGCTCTCCCGGATCCACCTTGTCGCCCAGCTCCTTGGCGCGCCGCGCAGCGGCGCGCAGCTGGTCGCAATGCACGCTCTCGTGGCCGAGCTTCGCGCCGGCCTTGGTGTCCCCCTCGCCCGAGGCCGCGCCCTGTGGAAGCGGCGGCGTCAGTGGGGCCTTCGAGGCTTTGCCAAGCTCCTCGCGCGCGCGCGTGAGATCCTTGTTCCGTAGGGCGAGATATCCCGTGTAGAAGTGCGCCGTGGCGTTGCCTGTGTCGTTCCGGAGGACCGCGGTGAGGTCGCGCTGCGCCGACGCACGATCGCCGCGCAGCAGCGCCACCTCGGCGAGTCGAAGTAGCGGACCATTCTCCTCCTTGTTGATCTCGTGCGCGCGCCGCAGGTGGGCTTCCGCCGTATCGAGCTGGAAGGGCGCACCTTGATCGAGACACATGTACAGTGCGCCGAGCTGCGAGTGCGTGCGCGCGCTGTTCGCGTTCACGCCGACCAGTCGACGCCACGCATCCGCGGCGCCGGCGAATTCGCCGAGCTCGAGGCGCATGCTGCCCATGTAGTAGAGTGCGTCCTCGTGTTGCGGGTTGAGCTCGAGCGCGCGCGCGTACGTCGCTGCCGCGCGTGATGCATCCTTCGCGATGCGGTACGCGGACGCTTCGCGATAGATCGTCCAGAACCGCTGCACGCGCTCGCGGTCCGTCATCCCGGATGCGGCGCTGACTGCTGACGGCCCACTCGGTGCGAGCCCCTCATCCGGGGTCAGACCCCGCTGGGGTCTGACCCCTTGGCGCGACATGCGCCAGTCGTCATCCCGAGCGAGTGGAGGGATTCGAGGCGTCTGCACTCCCGACTCGACGCGCGCCGCCGCTTCTCCCTCGGTGATCACGAGCCGCTGCTTCGCGGTGACGCCGACTCGAACGTCACGCGTCCCGTCGAGCCAGCGCACCTCCACCGTGTCGACGCGTGCATGCGCGCCGAGCCCGAACTCCTCGATCGGCGAGTTCTGGGAGAGGTACGGCGCCTGCGCACCGACCTGGCGCACCTGCGCTTCACCCGCAACGACGACGCGAATCGTCGCGCCGAGTCCCTGGCGATTGCCTTTCGCGCCACGGAGCTCGACCTCCAGCCAGGAGTTCTTGTTGCCGCCGTCGTTGCGCAGCAGCACGCCGCTCCCGCCGTGGTTCACGACGAACACATCGATGTCGCCGTCGTTGTCGTAGTCGGCGAACGCCGCACCGCGTCCCACGTACTGCGTGCCGAAGTAGCGGCCGCCGACCGGCGACACGTCAAAGAACCCCTCCCTGGTGCCGCGATTCCAGAACAGCCGGCTCTGCATCGGCACCATCGACGACGGATCGTCGCGCTTCTGCAGCGTGCTCCCGTTCACGACGAACAGGTCGAGCTTGCCGTCATTGTCGTAGTCGATGAACGATGTCGCCCACCCGACGAAATCGAGCGACTGCTGCCCCAACCCGTACCGGTCCGCCTCGTCCATGAAGCCGAGTGGCGCGCGCTTCGTCCCTTCGTGAGGGCGATGCAGCTGGTTGTCGTACAGGGCGTTCCCCTGCGCGAGCCAGTGGGTGAGGAAGAGATCCTGCGCGCCGTCGCCGTTCCAGTCGCCGACGGCGATCCCCATCGAGCTGCGATAGTCGGACACGTGCGCCACTTCCGCCACGTCCTCGAACGTGCCGTCGTGGCGGTTGCGATACAGCACGTTGCGCGAGACGTCGTTGGCCACGTAGAGATCGAGCCAGCCGTCCTCGTCCAGATCGACCCACGATGCACTCAACCCTCGGCCGTCGAGGTCGACCACGCCGGCCGCTGCGGCGCGCTCGGTGAACTTGCCGTTCCCGTCGTTGTGGAACAGGAGATTGCGCTCCGGCGGAAAGGCCAGCGGGTTGATGCTCGCCGGATTCTCCACGTCGTACTTGCCCGACACGCCGGTCGTCGTGCTCCGCTTCGAGAACTTGACGTACCCCGTCACGAACAGGTCGAGTCGGCCATCCTTGTCGTAGTCGCCCCATGCCGCGCCGGCCCAGAACCCTTCCGGCGCGCCGATCCCCGACTCGGCGCTCACATCGGTGAACGTGCCGTCGCCGTTCCCGTGATAGAGCGTGTTGTGTCCGTACGCCGTCACGACGAGATCGAGATGGCCGTCGTCGTCGTAGTCGGCCCACGCCACTCCCATCAGCGAGCCGCGCTGGTCGATCCCCGCTCTGTCCGTCACGTCGCGAAAGGTGCCGTCGTGCTCATTGTGGTAGAGCGTGAGACGAGCCGGCGAACGACGTCGCTCGTCGTCGGACCTGTCGATCGAACCGGCTTCGTTCGCGACCACGAGGTCCACCCACCCGTCGCCGTCGTAGTCGCCCCATGCCGCGCCCGACCCCATGTCCTCCGGCAGCCACGATCCCCGCTTGCCGTCGAAGTGGCGGAAATCGATGTGCGCGTCCTTCGTGACGTCGGAGAAGTGCACGCGCGGGTAGTCCAGCGGCAGCGTGCGCGCCAGATCCGCGGTCACTCCTTCCACGTCCTCGCCCGGCTTGTAGGTGGGACCGCCGTGCATCCATCGCACGGCGGCGATCGTCGACACGGCGACGAACAGCACCGCCGCCCCCATCGTGATCAACAGCGAACGTCTGCGTCGCGTGAGCTGCATCAGTGCCACTAACTCCCTTCGCTCACGCGAATCGTCTTCCGCTCTTCGGACATCACCGTCACGGGCGCGGTGAGCCCGGATTCCTTCCCGAACAGGAAGTTCAACAGGAACTGATCGATCTTCCGGTACATCAGCCGCGCCGTCACGTGCAGCTCAGTCACTGGGCCGTTCGGCGCGTGGAGTGTGTCCGCGCGATCGAGCACCGACGCGGCGTCGCGCGAGCCACGGCGCATCGCGGCCGTGCTGCCGGGCACGATCGTCCCCGGGCAGGCGAAGGTGAACTGCTCCTGGTCCGAGGAGCCCGGATATAGCGCGCGGCGGTAGCGCACCCCGACCATCTCCCAGAGGTTGTGCCGGTCGATCAGGTTGCCGTACTGGTCCACTGGCTCCGCCTTGAACATGAAGCTTCCCGGCTGGATGAAGTGCGACGAATCACGCTGCCCACTCGCGAACACGATGCGCCCGGCCTGATCGGTGACGGTGATCTCCACCCACGCCTGGATGATGTCGAGCGGTCCGGTGGGGAAGTCGTGGCCCGGCTTGTTGTTCGTGAGCACCGCGCGCAGCACGACGGGCTTGCCCGGCGCCACCGAGTCCGGGGCCGAAAGCTCGATCGGCACCGCCGGACCGCGACGCCACTTGTCGGCGATCTCCGGCACATCGATCTCGCCGCGCAGCCACTTCTCCGTCAGCCTCACGTGCTCCTTCGACCCCACGAGCTTCAGCGCGAGCGGGATGAACTGGTTCGCGCCGAGGAAGCGATGACCGCGGTGCTTCCCGTCGTTGGGAGTGCGGTTGTAGTCCATCTCGTCGCCGGCGCTCGGATCCTTCGAGTCCGTGAGCTGCATGTGGCACTCACGACACTCGATGGTCTTCTTCGGATCGCCGGGGTGGTTCCAGCGGCTCTTTCGCCAGTTGTCGTACTGGTTCTGCAGCTGCACGAACCCGACGCGATTGATCTCCTGATCGATGAACTGCTTGTGGCACGCTCCGCAGAACTGCGGGCTCTTGTACAGCTTGTGCTCGAGCGACTTGATGTGCTTCTGCGGATACGCACGGATCAGGTAGTCACTGATCTTCGCCGCCACCCGGCCGGAGTCCATCTCGAACACGTAGCGCTCGGGCTGGGAGATCACGAACGCGGCGTTCCCCTTCTCGTCCGTCTTCCGGATCGCATGACAGGAGATGCACGACACGCCCTCCTTGTAGCCCTGCTGGCTCGTGAGATCCTTCACGAAGATGTTCTTCGTCCCGGAGAACAATGAGATCGGATCGTGGCAGCCCGCGCAGTAGCGCGTGGACTCCGAGCCGTTCTGCTCCGCCATGACGTTCTGCACCTTCTGGAACGACGGATCCATCGCCGCGTACCGGTGCGCGCTGGACTCCCACTCCTTGTAGATCTCCGTGTGGCAGCCGGACTTGCCGCACGAGGCCGATCCGGCGAGCGAGCGCGCGTCGTACGCGCCGCCGGTCTCTGTGGTCGCGAGGCTCGGCGCGAAGGGTCGCGACTTGCCGAAGACATAGCTGTAGTCGTCGGGCAGCTTGTTCACGAGCGTGGGCGCCCGGTACGCCCCCGCGCCCGCCGCGACGATCACGCCCAGCGCGAACGCGATGCACACCGACGCCAGCGCAAAGCCGCGCGTCGACTTGCGCAGCGTGCCGTGATCCGACGCTCCCGCACCGCGCCGCACGCGTAGCAACAGCGTCACCACGTGCGGCAGCACCGAGCCGATGAGCGCGAACGTCGCCACCACGTGCACCCGGTCCCACGCGCGACCGATGTGCGTGCCGAACAGCGCCTGCACTGTCAGCACGACACCCGACACCACGAGCACCAGGCTCGCCAGCATCGAGAAGTAGCCCGTCAGCACGACGTGCGAGATCCGGATCGACCGGTACGTGCGCCAGTGCCGGAACTGGTACCAGAGGTACGGCAGCACGAACGCGATGCCGGCGATCGTGTGCGCCAGCACCATCATCTGGTTCGAGACGCTGAACGGCAGGAGATAGATCGCCAGGCCGCTCACCGTCTCGAACACGAGCAGGCCGGACACCGCCCGCAAAAGCGGGCGCTGCCACTCTCGCGCCTTGAGCGCGGCGTAGTTGGGACTTGCCATCTCGGTGGGGAAGAGGGATCCCCACGGTGCCAGCCAGCGTATGAGTGCGCATCAGTTTTCTTCCCGACGGCCCGTCCGGGTAACGCTTACTGTGGAGCCCCCTGGCCCGAGACTATATTTCCCCTGTGCGTCCCCCACCCGCCGTCCGGCGATTCATCATCGCCATCCCCTTCGCTGCTGCCCTCCTGATCGCCGCTCGCCTCAATAGCGGACCGATCCGGTCAGGCGCGGACGCGACGCACCCGGGGTTCGCCCTACACGACGAAACGGCTCAGTCCGGGATCCGGTTCGTCCACCACCGCCCGACCTTCGATCCGAAGATCGCCGGCATCGAGCCGCACGTGGCGGGAGTGGGAGCCTCGGTCTCCGTCGCCGACTTCGACGGCGACGGCAAGCCCGACCTCTACTTCACCGACAGCCGCTTCGGCTACCCCAACGCGCTCTACCACAACAAGGGCGACGGGACCTTCGAGGAGGTGGGCGCCAGCGCGGGCGTCGCCGACCTCAACAAGCCGGGCGAGGGCGTCTCGATGGGCGCCATCTGGGGCGACATCGACAACGACGGGCGCGAGGACCTCCTCGTCTACCGCTACGGCTACCTCTCGCTGTTCAAGAACGTCGACGGCCACAAGTTCGTGGACATCACCGAACAGGCCGGTCTCCACCGCTGGATCAACAGCAACAGCGCGATCTGGATCGACTACGACCGCGATGGCCTGCTCGACCTCTACGTCACTGCCTACTTCCGCCCGATCGATCTCTGGCACCTGACGACGACGCGGATCATGCACAACAGCTTCGAGTACGCCGACAACGGCGGAAAGAATCTGCTCTTCCACAACCTCGGCAACGGCAAGTTCGAGGACGTGACCGACAAGATGGGCGTCGGCAGCACGCGCTGGACGCTCGCCGCCGCGTCGGCCGACTTCAACGGCGACGGCTGGCCCGACATCTACCTCGCCAACGACTACGGCCCGGAAGAGCTCTACCTCAACGACCACGGTCGTGGGTTCAAGCTGACGACCGCCGGACTGGAAGCAGAATCCAAGAGCGGGATGGCCGTCGCCCTCGGCGACGCCTTCAACCGCGGCCAGCTCGACGCGTTCGTCACGAACATCTCCGAGCGCGGCTACATCTTTCAGAACAACAACCTGCGCCTGAACGAGATGATCGGCGCCCACCGCTTCCGGAACGTCGCCGAAGGGCAGATCGCCGACGCGGGATGGGCGTGGGGTGCACAGTTCGGCGACTTCAACAACGACGGCGCCAACGAGCTGTTCGTCGCCAACGGCTTCATCTCCGCCGATCGCGACAAGAGCTACTGGTACGCGATGTCCAAGATCGCCGGCGCCAACGGCGCGCTGTTCGAGGACGCCGCGACGTGGCCCGCGTTCGGCAACGCCAGCCTCTCCGGTTACGAGCGCTCGCGCGTCTACCTCAACCGCGGCGTCGCCGGCTGGGTGGACGTCGCCGAGAAGGTCGGCGCGAACGATCTGTACGACGGACGCGCCGTCGCGGTGGCCGATCTGTCCAACCGCGGCGCGGTCGACGTCATCGTCGCCAACCAGAATCAGCCGGCCGTCCTGTACCGCGATCTTCCCGACACCACCAACCACTGGATCGGCGTGCAGCTCATCGGCACGCGCAGCAACCGCAGCGCGATCGGCGCCGAGGTGCTGCTCGAGGCGTCCGGCCTCGAACAGCGTCGCGTGATCGACGGTGGCTCCGGGTTCGCCAGCCAGAACGATCGCCGTCTCCACTTCGGGCTCGGCACGCGCGAGTGGGTGGACCGGCTCGTCATCAGCTGGCCGTCCGGCGAGAAACAGATCGTCACGCGTCCGCCGATCGATCGCATCGTTACGATCACCGAGCCGGCGAGGTTGACGCCATGACCGACGCGAATCCGGCCGTCGCCGCTCCTCGCCCCGGCGTGCTCGCGCGCTCCTGGCAGCGCTCGCGCGCCATCGATCCGCGCTATCTCATCGCGGGGCTGATCACCCTGGTGC
This sequence comes from Gemmatimonadaceae bacterium, assembly GCA_036383935.1. Classification (GTDB taxonomy): domain Bacteria; phylum Gemmatimonadota; class Gemmatimonadetes; order Gemmatimonadales; family Gemmatimonadaceae; genus AG11. The sequence continues at coordinate 28,088 of DASVNI010000199.1, forward strand.
TGTTCGTCGCCCAGTTCCGCTACCACATGGTGGGCGGCTACGAGCGGCTGCTCCTCTCACTCGCCGTCTGCACCGCCACCGAGGCCGTGCTCTCCTGGTTCGACCGCGGCAAGGTCGTCAATCTGCAGAGCGCCTACATCAGCGGCATCAGCCTCACCCTGCTCACGAAGCCGCAGGGCGCCGCCCTCTGGCCCTTCATCATCGGCGGCTTCCTCGCGATCTCGTCGAAGTACGTGATCAAGTATCGCGAGAACCATCTCTTCAACCCGACCAACTTCGCGATCAGTGCGCTACTGCTCCTCGCGCCTGACAAGGTGTCGGTGTTGAGCCATCAGTTCGGCAACGACCTGGTCACCAACCTGGTGATCTGGTTCTTCGGGCTGATCATCGCGACGCGCGTTGGCGTCGTCCACGTCACGCTGAGCTACCTCGCGAGCTTCCTCCTGCTCACGGGTGTGCGCGCCGCCGCGCTCGGCCAGCCGTTGCTCCCTGAGATCGCGCCGATCACCGGCCCGATGTATCAGCTCTTTCTCTTCTTCATGATCACCGATCCGCGCACCATCGTGCGCGGCAAGAAGAAGCAGATCGTCGTCACGGTGATCATCGCGGTCGTCGACTCGCTGATCCGCGTCATGGCCGACATGGGCGTGCCGATGCCCACGGCGTTCAACGCGGCACCGCCGCTCCTCGCGCTGTGGATCGTCGGGCCGATCGCGAAGTACTTCGACCTGCGCTACGGGAACCGGAGCCCCGCGCCCCAACGCACGGCGGTAGCGGCCTAGAGGCCGTACCCCTTCTTGAGCAGGAACTTCCCGGCCTTCCCGTAGTAGCCTTCCTCAGGCAGCTCCCAGCCGAGCGTGTCCGCGAGCCGGTCGTACGTGTTGAACAGGAAGGCGACGTAGAACGCGTCGCGGATCGCCTCGCGCGATACACCCGTCGCGAGCACGACACGCACGTCCGCGGCGGTCAGCTCGTCGGGACGCAGCGTAAAGATCTCCAGCAGGCCGAGCATCGCGCGCAACTTTTCGTCGATCGGCGCGGTGCGATAGTCCGCGAGCACCGGCCCCATGCAACCCTTCCCCAGCGCTGCCTCCGCGACCGCGGAGTGGGCCGACGTTCAGAAGACGCACTGGTTGAAGCGTGATACCACGGCGGCGAACGTCTCCCGCTCGCCCACCGTCCACTCGGACGGTCCGCGCATCACCTCCTGCGTGAGCGCGCCCCACTGACTGCCGAAGAACTCCTTCCGGTAGAGCAGCGTGCGCACGACGCCCGGCGCGTGCCCCTGCACCAGCTTCATCACGCCGAGCAGCGCGCGATCGCGCAGCTTGTGCTGGGTGTGGACCTTCTGGAGCCTCATGCCTCCTCCAGCGCTTGTAGTCCGGCGGCGAGGCGCGCTCGTGACGCACCGACCGCGGCACTCACGATGATCTCGAACAGGCGGTCATCCCCGTACGTCGCCTGCAGCCGCGCGACGTCCTCGTCGGTCACCTTGTAGGCATGCCGGTGGATCTTCTCCACCAGCGCCTTCAGGTCCGCCGGCACCTCTGGGGAGTTCGCCGCAGCCGCCTGCCGCGTTGCCTGAGCTGACTCCCCTGGTCCTTCGAGCACGGTCGCCAGGACGCGATCGCGCAGCGCAGCGTGAGGATCGTCGATCTTCATGGATGACCGAAATGCGGAACTCCGACCGAAGGCGCGAAGCGCCGCAGGGAGGAGCGATTACTCTGCTAGACCTGCGGAACTCCGACCGAAGGTGCGAAGCGCCGCAGGGAGGAGCGATTAACTGGTGAACAAATCGAGACCGTAGATGCGAAGCGCCACAGGCTGTAGCAATCTCACGCACCGGTTGAGGCTGCTCGTTCCTTGGATCGGCGGTACGACGGCGCCCCGTCAGGGAAAGATGGCTCCGGCGACATTCCCCGCAACACTGGGAGAGACTCCACGAGCCGCTCCCGAGTCATGCCCAGCAACTCGTGCCGCTCGACCAGGAGATCCAGATCGACCGGATACAGGTTGTGCCGCGACTGGTCCGCCAGCCCCGCCACGTTGCGTGGCGCGATGGCTCCCGCCATCCACTCCGCGAACGCGCGGCA
>DASVNI010000200.1:0-2662 GCA_036383935.1 Gemmatimonadaceae bacterium
CGCGGCTTCCCGGTCTCTTCGTCGTGGGTGAGGATGTGGGGGACGAGCGTGCCGATGACGGCCGGGTTGTCGAGCAGCTTGACGATGTAGGCTCGGTGCCAGTGCTTCGCTGATCCGAATACGGGCACGCCCTCCTCGTTCAGCGTTCGCGCGATGACCTGCACCCCCTTGCCTGCGATCGATTCTTGGAAGATCCGACGAACGATCTCCACTCGCTCAGGGATCGGCTTCCACTTGCCGGTCGCCTTGTTCAGTCGCAGCCACTTGGGACCAACGGGCGATAGGGGCTTCAGCAGAGCATTCTTTCGCTTCGCTTCCCAGACGTCCCGCAAGCGTGTGCCTTTCTTCACGCTTTCCTGGTTAGCCGTGTTGAATGCCAGCAGCGCGATGAGCAGACTTTGGAGGCCGTCGCCGGAGTCCAGCTTTTTCGCGGTGTATGTCTGGCCGTCGTTCGTCGTGTGGACCGCGATCCCCTTATCGACAATGGCACTGAGGATGTTGAGCGCTTTCCGTGGGGCCATCCGGCTCATGCGGTCGAGGTTCTCCAAGACCAGCACTGAGCCGCGTTCCACTTCCCCCGCCTCGATCCGCTCTAGGAACCGTCCCAGCGCGCCCGCCTGCTCCCCTTTCTTGACGTTGCTCCCGCGAAAGGCCGACCGTCCCTCATCGACCATGGCCTCGTCAACTACTAGCCCGTTCGTCTCCCTCGCGGCGTACTCGCGCGCTGCCTGTAGCTGTCGCTCGGGGCTGTGACCCTTGCCCTGCCTGGGGGTAGACCAGCGTGCGTATGAGTAGACCTTGGGAGCCATGGGGAAACCTCGGGTGAGTCAGGGGTGGCGTCGAAGGATAATCGTTTGGGGGGGCATCGTCCTACAGTTGACGACGGTGGGCAGGCCGCTTGTCGCGCAGCAGCGATCGGCGCTGGATGTGGGAATCGCCGTCGTGCACTTCCCCGACGACAGCTCGACCGTCGGCGGTCCGTCGGTCGCATGGACCTCCGTCGTGGAGCGACAACATCTGTTCGGATTGCTGAACGCCGGTGGGGTCGGCTCGATCGGCGGAGCCTCCGGCTCGCTGACGGCGAGCGGCGGCGCGCGCACACCGATCGCGAGTCATCTCCTCGTCGAAGGGGGCGGAGAGTGGTTCGGCATCGCCAGCTCGTCGACGTCGGAATCGGTCGCGGCGATCGCGTCAGCGCGCCTCGTGGCGCCGTTCACGCACGGCGGCGCGTGGCTGCGCGGCACCGCATCCGACTCGTGGCGTGAGGCTGGATCGCTGCCGGGACAATCCCTCGAGGGGGGCGTCTGGTGGGAGCTGCCTCGGGCGCGCCTCAGCGCATCGCTGCTGAATCAGCATGCGCACGCTCAGCTCTTCGCCGCTCCATGGCGCGGTCAATTGATCGGAAAGATTCCCGTGCACTACACGGAGGGCGCGATCGGCGCGCACGTCGAGAGCGATGCCGTATCGCTCGACCTGCTTGGCGGCGTGCGCCGCGATCCCGACGCGGAGCATCTCTACGAACCGATCGTCGTGGCGACGGCCGCGTTCTGGACTGGGGAGACCCGCGCGTGGACGGTCTCCCTCTCGAAGCTGCCCAACGATTTCGTGCGCGGCGCCGACGCGGCGAGCTGGTTGGCGGTGGGAATGCGCTTCTTCGAGTCGACCCCAGCGCGGAGCCGAGCGGAGCGCGCGCGGCCGATCCTGCTGGTGAACGGCACCGGCGAAGAGCGAGTGCTGATCGTGCGTGCGTCCGGCGCGCGCACTGTGGAGATCATGGCCGACTTCACCGGCTGGGCGCCGGTGGCGCTGACGGCCGGCGCCCTGGGCTTCGAGCGCGCGTTCACGCTTTCCACGGGAACGCACCGCGTCGTCGTCCGCATCGACGGCGGCCCGTGGCGCCCGGCAACGAACACGCCCGCCGTGGATGATGACCTCGGCGGGCGTGTCGGACTGCTCGTGGTGCCCTAGACGGGCGACGACGTCAGGCTACGTGGTACTGGTGCGTCACGTCGCGGCCGGCGCTCTTCACCACCAGCTTGAACTCGTCGGGGCGAAGGAGTGGATCGTCGCGCAGCTCCAGCGCGAAGCCGACCGCCTTCTCGAGCTTGCGCATGATGTCGGACTCGTTCTCCATCGCGAACATCGCGACGTCGGGATGCAGCTTCACGAGCAGCGGATCCCGCTTTCCCTCGACGCCCATGCGCTTCACGCTGCGCTCCATCCGGCGGAGGATCGTCTCCGCGGTGAACACGCGGCCCGTGCCCGCGCACGTGGGGCACGCCTCGGTCATGCTCTGCAGATGACTCTGCCGCACGCGCTGCCGCGTCATCTCGATCAGTCCGAGATCCGATACGGCGAACGCCTTGGTGCGCGCGCGGTCGCGTCCGAGGTGGGTGCGTAGCTCCTGGAGCACCTTGTCGCGGTTCGACTTGGTGTCCATGTCGATGAAGTCGCACACGATGATGCCGCCGACGTCGCGCAGGCGGAGCTGACGCGCGATCTCGCGCGCCGCCTCGAGGTTCGTCTTGAGGCTCGTCTTCTCGGGATCCTTCTTGCCGACGAAGCGTCCCGAGTTCACGTCGATCGAGACGAGCGCCTCGGTCGGCTCGATGATCAGGTAGCCACCCGAGGGCAGATCGCAGCGGCGCTTGAAGAGGTCGCG
>DASVNI010000201.1:0-11923 GCA_036383935.1 Gemmatimonadaceae bacterium
CGCGTAGTCGGCGAACTGGATCGGCAGCGGGGGCAGCGTCGCTGCCCGCCCCTCGAGTGCGGCCGCGTAGAGCGTCGACAGCTCGCGCAGCATGATCCCGCGCGACGCCTCGTCGCTCACGATGTGATGCGTGAGGAGGAGGAGCCGCCACCGCTCGTCCGCCTCGCGCACGAGCGTGGCACGGAGGAGCACATCGTGGGCGAGGTCGAACGCGACGCGCGCGGCCGCGGCGATCGCGCGGTCACTCGCCATCGTACGCCCGGCGTCGGGCAGCGCGCGCACGTCGACCGTGTCGAGCGGCACCGCCGTGCCCGCGTCGGCGAGCTGGCGTGGGCCTTCCAGCGTGGCGACGAATCGTGTCCGCAGCGCCTCGTGCCGCAACACGAGTCCATCGAGCGCGCGCTGCAGCGCCGCGACGTCCAGTGGACCCTCGATGCGCAGCAGACGCGGCACGTTGTACGCCGGCAGGCCAGGCATCGCCTGATCGAGCGTCCAGAGCAGCTCTTGCGCAGCGGTGAGTGGCGCGGGCGCCGACGTAGTGCGTGGCGCGACGCGCGAAGTCCCCTGCACCGAAGCGGTCGCCGCGGTCGCCGCACCGATTGGCGAGTCGACGCCCGCCTCGCGCAGCTTGCGCTCGAGCAGCTCTCGCTGCGCGGGCGTGAGCTGCGCGAGGCGGCTGGCCAGATCGCCGCTCATCGGTGCGGAGGACGACGTCATCAGGTCGCTTCTCCGCTCGCATCGGCGAGCAGTCGCTGCGCGTCATGCTCCGAGAGCGCTTCGACCGCAGCGAGGGCCTGACGCAGCGCCTCCGCCTCGTTCCGCTGCCGCAGCTCGCCGTCGATGATGGCCGCGATCTGCGCCACCGTCGGCGAGTCGAACAGCGCGCGCAGCGCGAGCCGCACGCCGAGCTCCTTGCTGATGCGGCCGAGCACGCGGATCGCGAGCAGCGAGTGCCCGCCGAGGTCGAGAAAGCTGTCCGTCACGCCGACCTGATCGCGCTTGAGCACGTCGCGCCAGATCCGCGCGACCGTCTCCTCGGTGGCCGTGCGCGGCGCGACATGCCGACCCTCTCCCGCGCTGTCACCCTCCGGCGCCGGCAGCGCGGCGCGGTCCACCTTGCCGTTCGCCGTCAACGGCAGCGCATCGAGCACCATCACCGCGCTCGGCACCATGTACTCCGGGAGCTGATCGGCGAGCCACGCCGTGAGCGTCGCCGCGGTCGGACGCTCGGCGTGACTCGCCGCATATCCTCCCTGCTTCGGCACTGCATACGCGACGAGCGACGGGATCTCGTCCTGCACGCGCAGCACGACGACGCCATGCGCCACGCTCGGATGCGACTGGAGCATCGCTTCGATCTCACCCAGCTCGACGCGATAGCCCCGCACCTTCACCTGGTCGTCGGTACGACCGAGGAACACGATCGCCCCGTCGGCCAGACGCGTCGCGCGGTCACCAGTGCGGTAGACGCGCTCACCGTCGCGCGTCACGAAACGGTCGGCGGTGAGCTCGTCGCGGTGCAGATACCCCTGCGCCACCCCCGCGCCGCCCAGCCACAGCTCGCCCGGCACGCCGATCGGCTGTTCGTTCCCCGAGGCGTCGCACACGTACGCGCGCCCGTTCGCCAGCGGCCATCCGAGTGGCACCGTCGCCGTCCCACGCGCGACGATCTCGTCGAGCCGTTCGCGCGTGACCGCGTACGTCAGCGCGCCCACCGTCGTCTCGGTGGGGCCATAGTGGTTCAGCACTCGGCCGCGCGTTCCTGCGACGAGCAGTCGCGCGACCGCCGGCCGCAGCGCCTCACCGCCCACGACCGTCCAGCGCCGCGGCAACAGCGCGGGCAGCTCCGCCTCGAGCTTGCCGCCGAGGAGCGCGGCCAGATGGCCCGGCGTCATCTTGATCACGTCGAGCGGATGCGCCGTCATGTACGCGGCGAACCGCGCAGGCTCGGTCGTCACCGCGGACGCGAGCACGTGCAGCGTCCCGCCGGCCAGCAGCGCCGGCCACAGGCTCGTGTGCCCGAGATCGGCGGCCAGCGTCGATGCCAGCCCGAACGTCCAGCCGTCGAGTGCAGCGATGCCGTCGCCCGGATTGCGCGCCGGCACATCCGCCAGCACGCGGCTGATCGCGCGTGCGTAGTGCACCGCGTTCGCATGCGTGACCGCGACGCCCTTCGGCGTCCCCGTCGAGCCCGAGGTGAACAGCACGTACGCCAGATCCTCCGGCGCTACGGCGACCGACGGCTTCGACTGCGGCAACACGGCGAGCGCCGCGGCATCGCGATCGAGCGCGACGCTCTGCACGTTGGCCGGGAGCTGGCCGGCGTGCGCGGCATCGGTCACCACGATCGTCGCGCCGGACTCCGCCAGCTGCCGCGCGAGGCGCGCCGGCGGTGCGTCGACCGAGAGCGGCATGAAGGCGGCGCCGGACTTGAGGATGCCGAGCACCGCGACGATCGACTCGACGGAGCGATCGAGCAGCAGGCCGATCGGCGCGTTCCGTGCGGCGCCCAGCAATCGAAGCTGATGCGCGAGCTGGTTCGCCAACTGATCGAGGGACCCGTAGGAGAGCTCCACGACCTTCGTCGCGTCGCTCGCATCCGTGCGTTGACCGATCACTGCGGCGCGCGTCGGCACGCGCGCCGCCTGCGCCTCGACCAGCGCGACGAGCGTCGTGGGCTCACCCTCGCTCACCGACGTCGCATTCCACATATCGAGCTGGGCCCGCTCCGGCGCCGTGAGCAACGGCAGCGCCGACACTGCCATCCCGGGCCGCGCTACCGCGGCCTCGAGTAGCGTGCGCAAGTGGCCGAGGAACCGCTCGGCGCGCGCCGCGCTGATCAACGCGGTCCGGAAGCCGAGCCGGAGACGAAGTCCACCCCCCTGCTCGGAGAAGAGCAGCACGAGGTTGAACTTCGTCGCCGCCACACCGACCTCGAGCTCCGCGAGCTTCGCGGTGCCAAAGGTCAGCTGCGCCGGAACGGTGTCCTCCATCGTCAGCACGCACTGGAAGAGCGGCGCGTGCGTCAGGTTCTTCCGCTCCTGGAGCTCGAGCACGAGCCGCTCGAACGGCACCGCCTGGTGCTCGTACGCGTCCAGGCAGGTGTCCGCGACGCGCTGCAGCAGATCGGCGAAGCTCGGATTGCCCGCGAACGAGTTGCGCAGCACCAGCGCGCCGGCGAGATAGCCGACGAGGTCGTGCGTGTCCTCCTCCTCGCGCCCCGCCGTCGGCGATCCGGTGATGATGTCGTCCTGTCCGCTGTAGCGGTGCAGGAGCGTCTGGTACGCGGCGAGCAGCACCATGTACAGCGTGGCGCCGTACTCCTGTCCCAGTCGACGCATCGCGTCCACCAGCTCGGCGGGGAGCAACACGTCGCGCACCTCGCCCGCGAATGGATCCGCGGCGGGGTTCGGGTCCGACGGAAGATCGAGCACGGGGAGCGGCCCATGCAGCTGCTCGCGCCAGTACGCCAGGTCGCCCTCGAGGGCGTCGCCCGACAGCGCCTCGCGCTGCCGCTTGGCGAAGTCGCCAAACTGCAGGGTCAGCGGCTCGAGCCTCGGCGCACGCCCCTCGACGTGCGCTGCATAGAGCTCGCTCAGCTCGCGGAACGTCACGCTCTTCGACCACCCGTCCGACACGATGTGGTGCGTGAGCGTGAAGAGCACATGCTCTCTCTCGCCCAGATGGAACACCGTCGTCCGGAACAGCACGTCGTGCGCGAGATCGAAGTGATATGCGGCGCGCTCGCGCAGCGCCCGCGTCAGCTCGGCCTCGCGCGCGTCCGCCGGCAGCGCGGAGAGATCCACCCGCTCCACCGGCGGGACGGCGCCGTCGACCACAACCTGCACCGCCTGGTCGCCCTCCTGCCGATACACGCTGCGGAGCACTTCGTGACGCTGGACGAAGTCGCCGACGGCGCGCTCGAGCGCGTCGACGTCGAACGGGCCGGTGACGCGGAACGCGCGCGGGACGTTGTACGCGAGCAGTCCCGGCGTGGCGCTGTCGAGCAGCCAGAAGAGCTCCTGCCCGTATGAAAGCGGGGCGCGACGTTCCGTCATGCTTCGATCCTCGTCGCGAGCTCGGCGACCGTCGGGTTCTCGAACAGCGTACGCAGCGACATCCGCTGCCCGAATGTCTTGGCGATGCGTCCCAGCAGACGGATTGCCAGCAGCGAATGACCGCCCAGCGCGAAGAAGTTCTCGTGCACGCCTACCGTGTCCTTCTTCAGCACCTCGGCCCACAGCGCGGCGAGCTTGATCTCCGCCTCGCTGCGCGGCGCGTCGTCCGTCGCCGCCGTCACCGTCGGGCGAGGCAGCGCGGTGCGATCGACCTTGCCGTTCGCGTTCATCGGCACGGTGTGCAGGCGGACCCACGCCCCCGGCACCATGTGGTCGGGCAGCTCCGCCGCGACGTGCGCCGCGAGCGCGGAGTCATCCACGTTCTCGCTCGTCGGGAGGACGTAGCCGACGAGCTGGTCGTCCACCAGCGCAACCACCGCCTGGCGCACGCGCGGATGACGCGCAAGCACCACCTCGATCTCGCCCAGCTCCACGCGGAAGCCACGCACCTTCACCTGCTCGTCGAGCCGGCCCAGGAATTCGATGTCGCCGCTCGGCAGACGACGCACGCGGTCACCGGTCCGGTAGCGCCGCTCGCCGTCCACCGTGGCGAACCGCTCCTGCGTGAGCGCATCGCGGTTGACGTACCCGCGCGCGACGCCCGCGCCGCCGATCCACAGCTCGCCCGGGACACCGACGGGCACCGGCTCGCCCACCCGATCGAGCACGTGCGTGCTCACGTTCGGGAGCGGCCGCCCGATCGGCACCGTCGCGTAGGAGCGAACGTCGCTCGCGCCTACCTCCAGCGTGCACGCGCCGACGGTCGTCTCGGTGGGCCCATAGTGATTGAGCACCCGGCAGCCGCCCACGGCGAGCACGCGCTCCACGAGCGGCCACGGGCAAGGTTCACCACCCAGCACGAGCCACTTCGCCGGCAGATGCGCGGCCGAGATCTCGGCGCCGAGCAATGCGTTGAGATGGCTCGGCGTGATCTTGAGCAGATCGATCGGATGTGAGGTGACATAGGCCTGATACCGCGTCGCATCCATCGCCACGTCGCTCGGCAGCACGTGCAGCACGCCGCCCGACGCGAGCGCGGGGAACACGCTCGTGTGACCGAGATCCGCCGCGAGCGACGACACCGTCGCGCAATGCCATTGTGAGATTGAGCGTGGCGCGTCCTGCGGGTTCCCACGCGCTGCATCCGGCGCGTCGAGATTCAGCCCCAGCACGCTCGCGATCGAACGCGTGTAGTGCACGAGGTTCGCGTGCGTGACCGCGACCCCCTTCGGCACGCCGGTCGAGCCGGAGGTGAAGAGGATGTAGGCCAGATGCTCGGGCCTGACGTCGACCGCAGGGGCATCCGCCGGAAACGCGGCGAGCGCCTCGGCATCCGCGTCCAGCGACACCACCTCGACGTCGGCCGGGAGCAGCGCGCGATGGCTCGCCATCGTCACGACGACACGAGCCCCGCACTCCTCGATCTGCTTCGCCAGACGAGCCGCGGGCTGATCGGGAAGGAGCGGCACGTACGCGCCACCCGCCGCGAGAATCCCGTACATCCCGACAATCATCTCGACCGAGCGCTCGAAGCAGAGTCCGACCGGCACGTCGGGACCCACTCCCGCCGTGCGCAGCCGATGCGCGAGCTGATTCCCGCGCTGCGCCAGCTCGCGCCAGGTGAGCCGCGCGTCGCCACTCACCACCGCATCGCCCGCCGGCGCGCGCGTTGCCGCCCGCTGGATCAGCGTAGTCATCGTCGTCGCCGCGCCGAGGTCGCGCGACGTCGCATTCCACGCCGACAGCTCCGCGCCCTCCGCAGTGGTGAGCAGCGGGAGACGATCCACCGTCGTCGTCGGATCCGCCGCGGCCGCATCGAGCAGCGTCTCGACGTGACCGACGAATCGCTCGGCGGTCGCCTGATCGAAGAGGTCCGTGCGATACCAGAGCAGCAGCTCCAATCCGTCGGGCCGCTCCGCCGGCAGCAGCGTGAGCTCGAACTTCGTCGTGCCCGACTGCACCTCGTACGGCGTGACCTGCACGCCGTCCAGCTCGAGGCGCCCGCCCTGATTCTCCTGCATCGTGAGCACGCACTGGAACAGCGGCGCGTGACCCGAGCGCCCCTGCTCCGCCAACTCGTGCACCAGCGCCTCGATCGGCACGTCCTGATGCTCCAGCGCGCCGAGCACCGTCGTGCGAATCCGCGAGAGCAGCGTGCGGAACGACTCGCCCGACGAGAAGCGCGAGCGCAGCGGAAGCGCGGCGGAGAAGTAGCCGACGAGTCCTTCCGTCTCGCGGCGCGTGCGCCCCGCGATCGCCGATCCGGTGACGATGTCGTCCTGGCCGCTCCAGCGATGCAGCGTCGCCTGGAACGCGGCGAGCAGCACCATGTACAGCGTCGCCCCTTCAGCCGCCGCCAGTGCCTTGATCCGCGCGTGCTGCTGCTGGCTCAGCATCCGCAGCACGCGTCCTCCCTCGAACGCCAGTGCGGGAGATCTCGGCCGGTCCGTCGGCACGGCGAGCGCCGGCGCTTCCGGCAGCAGCATCTGCCGCCAGTAGCCGAGCCGCTCGCGCAGCCGCTCGCCCGTGAGCTCCCTGCGCTCCCAGACGGCGTAGTCGCCGAACTGGATCGACGGCTCTGCGAGCGATGCGCTCCGCCCCGCTCTCGCCGCCGCGTACAGCGCGGAGAGCTCGCTCGCGATCACGCCATACGACCAGGCGTCCGAGACGATGTGATGGGTGAGCAGCATGAGGATCCCCTCGCGGTCGCTCAGCCGCACGAACGAGGCGCGCAGCAGATGATCCCGCGTGAGATCGAACGGGCGTCGCGCGCTGGCGCGCAGTCGGCTCGCCCCTTCGGTCTCGCGAGTGTCGGCCGGATGCTGGCGCAGGTCCACGATCTCGAGCGCGACCGGGCCCGGCGCATCGACCACCTGCACGGGATGGTCACCCGACAGCTCGACGCGTGTGCGGAGCGACTCGTGTCGCGCCGAGAGCGCCGTCAACGCCTGCTCCATCGCGGCAAGATCGACGTCGCCGACGAGCCGGAACGCGAGTGTGGAGTTGTACGCGATGAGTCCCGGTGTCGCGCGATCCAGGAGCCAAAGCACCTCCTGCGCATGCGTCAACGGAACCGGCGACCCGGCGGGCCGCCGAGGGATCGGCTGCGGGCCGGAGAGCAAGCCCTCCTCGGCCAGCATGCGCTCGAGGTATTCCCGCTTCGCTTCGCGCAGCGCGGTATCCGAATTCCGGTCAGTCATGGACACCGGCCGCGCGAAGTTCCTGATCTGTCATGTCTTCCACTCGCCTGATGATGGCTGCAATCCGATCCACTCGTCCCGAGGCAGGCTCGCGGCCCCGCACTGCAAGGACGAATGACGCGACCGTCGGGTGCGCGAAGAGGAGCGAGACCGGCAGCTCCATTCGGAGCCCTTCCTGAACGCGCGACATGATCTGGGTCGCGACCAGCGACTGACCGCCCAGATCGAAGAAGTTGTCCTCCACGCCCACCGGGCATCCCAGCACCTCGGCCCAGATCCGGGCGACGACCCATTCCGCGTCGTCTCGTGGCGCGACCCGCACCCGCTCCAGCGTCGACGCACCCGCACCATCGTAGACCGGTACCAGGTCGAGGATATCCCGCGCCGGCGAGTCGCACCTCGTGGGGAGTGCGACGAGGATCTCGCGGAGCTGCGCCAGCGCGCGCTCGGCCCCTTCCGGTCCTGAGGCTCGCCCCTGATAGGCCAGCCGGAGCGACATCCGCTCGCGACCACCCACGACGAGCGCCAACGGATAGTTGGTGCGCAGTTCGTCCACGACCATCCGCACGTGGTTGGGCGCATCGAGCCAGCTCGCCGACTCGTCGTCCGCTCCGTGGTGCTGGAAGACCAGCAGCGTGTCGAACAGGCGCTGATGCCACGGCAGGCCGCTCCACTGCTGAAGGTCGGTGAGCGCGCAGTACGCGTGCTCGTTCGCGCCGCGCTGCGCCGCGTCGAGACGAGTCAGCAGTGCAGTCACGGGCATCTCGACGTCTACCGGCATCCGCACGGGCACGTTGTTGATGCACATCCCCACCAGGCGCTCGATGCCGCGCACCTCTTCGGGCCGACCGGCCACCGAGAGGCCGAACACGACGTCACTGCCGGCGGTCGCGCGCGCGAGCCAGAGGCCCCACGCGAGCGATGCGAGGGTGTTGATCGTAACGCCGTGCTCGCGAGCGGCGCGACCGAGCGCGGCCGTCTCCGCGACCGAAAGCTCGATGCGCACCTCGCCGGCGGTGCCACCGGCGCCCGCGAGTCGAGTCACGGGCCGCGGCTGCGCGCCCGCGAGCTCGCGCTGCCAGAACGCTTCGCTCTCCCGTAAGTCGCGCTCCGCCACCCATCGCACGTAGTGCCGCCATGCCGGCGCAGGTGGCAGCTCCACCGCACGTCCGTTCCGGATCGCCTCGTACGCCGCTCCCACCTCTCGCAGCACGATCGGCCAGGACCAGCGGTCGAGCAGGAGGTGATGGTTGCTCCACACGAGCGTCCACGCCGACTCGCCCGTGCGAACGAGCGCGAGGCGCACCAGGGGCGCGTGGTCGATCCTCACTCCTGCTGCTCTATCGGCGTCGAGCAGCCCGCGCAGCCGGCGCGACTGCTCTGCCGGCGCCACGCCCCGCCAGTCGTATGCGGCGAGCGGAATCTCGCCCTGACGCGCGATCACCTGCACCGGAGCGGCCAACCCCTCGGTGTGGAAGGTGGCCCGCAGGATCTCGTGACGCCGCGCCATCAGCTGCCATGCGCGCCGGAATGCGTCGACGTCGAGCGGGCCCTCGACCTCGAATCGCCACTGCTCGAACCCGACTTCCGCCTCCCCCGCGCTCGTCGCGACGAACAGCGACTGCATGGGAACGAGCGGAGCGATCTCCTCGACCTGCCGTCCATCGCCGGCGAGACGATCGACCTGTCGCTGGCTCAGCGCCACGAGCGGGAAATCCGATGGCGTGCGGCCACCCACGCCGGGCAGGCGGCAGTGCGCGATGATCTCGCGCAGCGCGCGAAGCACGGAATCCGCGAGCCGCTTGATCGTCGTCTCGTCGTGCAGCTTGCGCCCGAACGTCCAGCGGAACTCGAGCTGTCCGTTCAGCACGAGCGCATTGACGTCGAGCAGATAGCGGCGCCGCCCCGCCGGCGACAGCCACGACCCTTCCGGCTCCGACGCGAACGAGAAGAGCGCCGAGCCCGCCACGAGCTGGTCGAACTGGCCGAGGTAGTTGAACACCATCTCCGGCGACGACGCACGCACGATCGCGTCGTCCCGCGTCAGGTAGCGGAGGCTTCCAAAGCCGACACCGCGCTGCGGGACGGACCGAAGCTGCTCCTTCATCGCCTTCAGCCGCTCGCCAATCTCGCCGCGCTGTTCCGTGTCCAACCGGACGGGGAACACGCTCGTGAACCAGCCGATCGTGCGCGTCAGGTCGAGGTCAGTTCCCTCGGTCTCGCGGCCATGCCCCTCGAGGTCGATCAGCAGCGCGCCCGCGCCAGCCCACTCGCCCAGCGCATCGGCCAGGGCGAGGAGCAGCACGTCGTTCACCTGCGTGGCGTATGTGGACGGCACGCGCTGCAGCAGCTCCATCGTCTCCGCCGCGTCCAGCCGCACGACCATCGTCTCCGACTCGCCGACGGTGTTCGAGGCGTCGCGCTGGCCATCGGTCGGCAGTGTGAGCACGGGCGGCTCGGTGACGGCGCGCCAGTACGGACGCTCCGCCAACAGCGCGGTGCCATTGGCCTGCTCCGTCAGGTGCGCCGCCCACTTCTGGAACCCCGTGGTCTTCGGCGGGAGCGCGATGCGCTCACCGCGCACGGCCTGCCCATACGCCGTCTCGAGGTCCTCGAGCAGGATGCGCCACGAGATGCCGTCGACCACGAGATGATGAACGACGAGCAGCAGCCGTGCACCGCGGCCAGGGCCGAGCGACATGTGCACCGCACGCAGACACGGTCCCTGTGCGATGTCGAGGCTACGCGCCGCACGCTCGGTGATTGGACCGATCACGTCGGTGAGCGCGTCGTCCGCAACCCCGGGAAGATCCTCTTCCCACAGCGGCACCTCGCCCACCGACGCGGCGTAGCGCTGCTGCCAGCGCCCGCCCACCTCGGAGAAGCGCAGACGCAACGCGTCGTGATGCTGCACGAGCGCCTCGAGCGCCGCGCGCAACGCGCCGCGATCGAGCGGCGCTGCCGTGCGGAACAGGAAGGTCTGGTTCCAGTGATCGTGTTCGGCCGGATCGAGCTCGAAGAACCACCGCTGGATCGGCGTGAGCGGTGCGGTCCCGACCGAAGGCGCATTCTCCACCGCCTTCGACTTCTGCATGGGCTCCAGAGCGGCCGCGAGCTCCGCGACGCTCGGGTAGCGCCCCAGCATCGACACGCTCACCGGCAGCTCCTGCGCCCGCGCGCGCGCCGCGATCTGGATCGAGAGGATCGAGTCGCCGCCGAGCTCGAAGAAGTTGTCGTGAACGCCCACGCGCTCCAGGCGCAGTACCTCGGCCCACAGCTGCGCGAGCGTCGATTCGATCTCCGTGCGCGGCGCGACGTACTCCGAGCGCCCCTCACCGTCGATCTCGGTCGGCGCGGGGAGTGCCTTCCGATCGATCTTCCCGCTTGGCGAGATCGGCAACGCATCCAGTCGCACGAACGTGCTCGGCACCATGTACTCGGGCAGTCGCTCCAGGAGGTGTGTCCTGAGCGTGCCCGAGTCGGGCACGTCGTTCTCGGCCGTCGTGTAGTAGGCGACGAGCCGCTTTTCACGTCCGTCTTCGCGCGCGACGACCACCGCCGCCGCCACGGTATCGTGTTGTGTCAGTGTCGCCTCGATCTCTCCGAGCTCGATGCGGAAGCCGCGCAGCTTCACCTGGAAATCGAGCCTGCCGAGATATTCGAGCGTCCCATCGCCATTCCAGCGTCCGAGATCGCCCGTGCGGTACATCGACGGTTGGCTGCCGTCGGCTCTCCACTCCTCCTCGGGGGCGTAGGGATCCGGTACGAACCGTTCGGCCGTCAGCTCGGCGCGGCCGTGATAGCCGGCGCCCACCTGAACACCCGCGAGGAACAATTCGCCTGGCACGCCGATGGGCACGCGAGCGCCGCGAGGGTCGAGCACGTACACGCGCGTGTTCGCCACGGGCCGCCCGATCGGCACCGCGGGCGGCAATTCCACGCTCGGCGGACAGGGCCAGTACGTCACGTCCACGGCGCACTCGGTCGGGCCGTAGAGGTTGTGCAGCCGCACGTGGCCGTCCGTTCCCAGCGCGCGGTAGAACGACGTGGCGAGGTCGGGCGCCAGCGCTTCACCGCTTGCCATGACGTCGCGAAGCAACGTGCCGACGCGTGCGAGTGAGCTCGCGGGCAGGGCGTCGAGGAACGCGCGCAGCATCGCCGGCACGAAGTGACAGACCGTGACGCCCCGGCGCGTGATCACCTCGGCCAGATAGCTCGGGTCGCGGTGGCCGCCAGGACGCGCCAGCACGAGAGTCGCCCCGGTGATCAACGGCCAGAAGAACTCCCAGACGGAGACGTCGAAGCTGAACGGCGTCTTCTGCAGCACCACGTCCGCGGCCGTGAGGCCGTACTCCTCTTGCATCCAGCACAGTCGGTTCACGATCCCGCGGTGCGTGTTGAGCGCACCCTTCGGGCGACCCGTGGAGCCCGACGTGTAGATCATGTACGCCATGTCGTCGGGACCGACCTGCTCGTGTGCTCCGCTCGATTCGCCGTGCGAAGCCGCGATGTCCCCGTTCGCCACGCCATCGAGCGGCACGAAGGTCGCTGCCGCGGGAAGGCGGCTCAGGTCGAGCACGTCGGCGGCGAGCGCGCGAGGCGCCA
>DASVNI010000202.1:0-5794 GCA_036383935.1 Gemmatimonadaceae bacterium
CGCACATTCTGATTCCACTCTCGATTGTCAAACAGCTCTATTTGCTTGCGCCGTCACCATTCCGTGACAGCCTCGAATCATACCTGATTCACACCGCGTCGTCAAGGCCGAAAAACTTCTTTCAACCCCTTTCTTCGAGCCGTCCCGGCCCTCGACGCGCCCCAGTGATACACCCCTGTTTCGCTCGCTGTTCCACTCTCAAAAGTGGCCCAGATCGCGATCCAGGCAAAACTTCCCGGGGAGCCCAATATCATAGTGACCGACCAAAGGGCCCGCAAGGGCTCGCCACAAATCCCCATCGCCGATCGCACAGCCATTTTTGAACCGGCAGAGCTCGGCTCCGCATCCCAGCTCAGTCCGCATGGACTGCCCCCCAGATGCTGACGGGGGACCCGGTTGCCCAGGCCCCCCGCCAAAGTGCGCCCTCTCGGAATCGAACCGAGAACCTACTGATTAAGAGTCAGTTGCTCTAACCAATTGAGCTAAGGGCGCTCAATCTTTCGTGAACGGGTGGCGCGCCAGGAGGGAATCGAACCCCCGACCCACAGCTTAGAAGGCTGTTGCTCTATCCAACTGAGCTACTGGCGCTTCATTCGCGACAGGCCGGCTCCGCTCGCCAGCTCCTGCCAGGTCGGGGCGCCCGGATTTGAACCGGGGACCTCCTGCTCCCAAAGCAGGCGCGATACCAGGCTACGCTACGCCCCGCATGAGACCCCAACATTAGCGGGTGCCTGACCGACGGTCAACTCCCTCGCACAGGCCGCGTTACATCGTTGATCGCTCCTCCCTGCGGCGCTGTGCACCTCCGATCGGAGTTCCGCAGATCCGCCGTTGTGATCGCTCCTTCCTGCGGCGCTGCGCACCTCCGGTCGGAGTTCCGCGTGTCCGCTATCATCGCTCCCGCTCAGGCGTGTCGCGACTTCGGTCGGAGTTCCGCGTGTCAAAAGTTGGATGTGCTCAGCGCACCACTCCGCGGGCGCGCAGCCCGGCGAGCAACGTGTCGAACGCGCGACCCCGGTGGCTCACCAAACGCTTCTGCTCGGTCGTCGCGTCCGCGAGCGTCATACCGAGCTCGGAAGAGCGGAAGTATGGATCGTAGCCGAAGCCATGCGCACCCGACGGGCTTTCCACGATCGTACCCTGGACCGCACCGGTGACGACGAGCTCGCCCTGCTCACCGTGCCAGGCCGCCGCGCACACGAACTGCGCGCGCCGCGTCGACACACCTGCGAGGCTCGCGACGAGCTTGGCATTGTTCGCCACGTCGACCTCGTGGGAGGTGCCGTCCACGCCACTCCACCGCTTGCTCCGCACACCGGGCGCTCCGCCCAACGCGTCGACGCACAACCCGGAGTCATCCGCTACGACGTCGAGCCCGCCGCAGAGGGCATAGAAGTATCGCGCCTTCGCTCGCGCGTTCTCCTCGAAGGTGGCGTGCGACTCGATCGACTCCTCGTCGGTGGATTCCGCGATCCCTGCCTCGACGAGGTCGATCACCTCGATGCCGGCGTCGCCGAACAGAGGGCGCAGCTCACGAAGCTTCCCGGCGCTCCGCGTCGCGAGGACCCAGGGGCGAGCGCTCGTCAGAGTCCCAACGCGCTCCGCTGGCGCGCATCGAGCTCCTGAAGGCCGGCGGTCGCGAGCGCGAGGAGCTGATCGAGCTGCGCGCGATCGAAGGTACCGTTCTCCCCCGTCCCCTGTACCTCGACGAACCGCCCCTCGCTGCTCATCACGACGTTCATGTCGACTTCCGCGGCAACGTCCTCGACGTATTCGAGGTCGAGGCGCGGCTCACCGCGAACGATGCCGACGCTCACGCCCGCGACCCGACGTCGCACTGGCGAGCGATTCAGCTTTCCCTGCTTCACCATCCAGTCGAACGCATCGCACACCGCGACGGCCGCGCCCGTGATCGCCGCGGTGCGCGTCCCGCCGTCCGCTTGGAGCACGTCGCAATCGAGCTTCAGGGTGTACTCACCCCACGCGAAGTCGTCGAGCATCGCCCGAACGCTACGACCAATCAGGCGCTGAATCTCCTGAGTCCGCCCACCGATCTGGCCGCGCTCGCGCGCCGTACGCGTACTCGTCGCACGCGGCAGCATCGCGTACTCCGCCGTCAGCCATCCCTCGCCGCGGCCCCTGCGCCAGCCAGGCACGCCATCCTCCACCGACACGGTGCAGAGCACACGCGTGCGCCCGAAGGAGACGAGACACGAACCCTCGGCGTTGGGCGCCGCATGGCGCTCGAGCACGATGGAGCGCAACGCGTCGGGCGAGCGCCCGACGCGCGCGGGATCAGACTTCGGAGTTGCCACGGAGCTTGGAGATGATGTTGGTGGTGGACTGACCCGGCGTCAGTGGGACGACATGAACATTACCGCCCCACGAACGTACCTGCGACGCACCGACGATGGTCTCCTCGCTGTAGTCGCCGCCCTTCACGAGCACATCGGGACGCAGCCGCATGACCAGCTCGAGGGGCGTGTCCTGGTCGAACACGACCACACAGTCGACGGACTCGAAGGCAGCGACGACGTACGCGCGCTCGGCTTCCCCGCGCACGGGACGTGTCGGCCCCTTGAGCCGGCGCACGGATTCGTCGCTGTTGATCGCCACGATGAGGTGCTCGCCGGCTCGCCGCGCGCCGGAAAGAATGTCCACGTGGCCCGGATGGATCAGATCGAAGACGCCGTTCGTGAACACGACACGGCCGGCCTGCTCGGCACGCCAGGTCGCCGCATCGGACCAGTCGCGAATCTTGCTCGCCGGATCACGCGGCTGCGCCGCGCCGCTCAAAAGATGCCTTCGGCGTGCGGATTGAAGCGCACTTCACGCACGTAGAGCGGGAGCTCGATGTGCTCGTAGTACTCGGACTCCATCTCGATATGGCGTCCGTCCCGCTGGAGAGTGACCTCGCCCGCCGCCTCGGGGAGACCGAGCGAATCCACCTGCGACTGCAGGTGACGGAGGATCACGTCATCGGAGTTGTGCGTCGCGAAGCGCACCTCTTGCCGCATCGCGTCCTGATACTGGTAGAAGCGAAAATACACCTCACCGACATTCACGGCGAAGTAACCCGCCGCGGATACCAACAGCAGGGCGAACAGACAGCCGAGCGACGAGCTTCCCTGACGGGACCTCACCATTGAGACTGCGCTCCTTCGACGATGTCGTTCACGAGGCGTTTGAGAGCCAGAGTGCGACCGCCAACTTCGTCGCGCTCGGCGTACTCACCCTCTGCGCTCAGGCCACGCTTCTCCCAGATCATCTTGTTGGTCGTCTGATCGACGATTTGAATGTCCAAAATGATACGGAGCAGCCGCCGGGCGGTCAGCGACTGGGTGGAATTGGCGCTGTACGCAACGGGGACATCGGCGTCATAGGACCGGATCACCCCTTTGACCAGGGCATCGGCCCGGGACTCCGGCGCATCGCGGACGCCCAACCGCCGCTGAAGCTCCTTGTGCATGATGTCCAGCAGCTCGTGCTGGACTTCCGGATTGGGCGTCTCGTTGTCGAACGGCTGGATGGCCATCGTCCGCACGTGCGACGGGAGCCCGCCCCCGGCGAAGCCGTATTTCCAGCATCCCGCCACGGCCAGTGCGAGGGCGAGAGCGGTGAGGCTAGAGATGCCAGATCGACGGATCAAACGCTTGGACAGCATCGGAGCGCTGGATTTCGAGGGAGAGGGAGCGGCGAGTCTCCTCGCTGCGGTACTGAACGTGGCGGTCGGTCGAGCGGTCGACCCACTCCAGGAGCCGGCCGCCGCCGACGCGCTCGAGGCGGGAGAGGGTGTCGCCGCGGAAGGTGACGCGCCACTGAGTTGGGGATCCAATGTCGGCGCGCAGAATTGCACCGTCAACGCGCATCGTCGTATCGCGCTCGGCGGGAAGCTCCAGCCTTCCGAGTGACGCCCATAACAGCGGGCGCGGGGGGATCAACTTGCGGATCATGTCCGGCCCCGGGACCTGAAGCGAGTCGCCGATCAGGACGGCGGCGCCACTCCCGAGCCCACCGCCGAGAAAGAAATCCAGGCGGACGCTATCGGGAGAGGCCACGCGGGCGACCCCATCGCCGCGGGCCGTCAACTCACCATCCTGAAGCTCCCACTTGAAGACGATCTTTCGGTAGCCGGTGGGCAGCTCGCCGATCGGCAACTGGCGGGACGGCGCGATCTCGCCGGGCAGAGCGGCGACTTTCGGCGGGCGACAGCCGGTTCCGGCCATCGCCAGCAGCAGGGCGACGCTAGTGAATCGTGATACGGACAATGCGGTCTCCTTGGACGATGCGATCCAGGACGTCTCCGCCGCTTCGTAGCTGCCCGAAGACGGTGTACCCGCCGTCGAGGTGCGGCTGTGGGGAGTGCGTCACGAAGAATTGGCTTCCGCCCGTGTTCGGCCCCGACAGCGCCATGCCCAGCGTGCCTCGGGAGTACCGATGCGGGTTCAGCTCGTCCCGAATGGCATACCCCGGTCCGCCATTTCCGTCCCCGCGCGGGTCGCCGGCCTGCGCGACGAAGTTGGGCACCACACGATGGAACGTCTGCCCGTCGAAGTAGCCTCGCCGCGCGAGGGAGACGAGGTTGTCCACGGTGATGGGGGCCTCTGCCGGGAACAGCTCGAGCTCCAGGGTCCCCCGATCGGTCACGATGCGCGCCAGTGGCGTGCGACCGTCGAGCGCTTCCCGGGCTCGCGCCTCGTACCAGCTCGGAGCTCGCGGAGTCCCCGTGCTGTCCCTCCACGCGGCAAAGCGCGAGATGCTCGCCGCCCTGCTCCGCTCGAGCGGATCCGCCGGCCGCTCGATCGCGGCCAGGGCGCGCTCCAGGCTGTCGGGAAGAGATGGAGCTCGCGCGAGCGCCGAATCGACGACTGTCCAGAACGCGAGGCGCGCATCGAGGTCGCGATCGCGAGACGCCACGGCGTACGATGCGATCGCGATGGAGAGATCCGCCGTGGAAGCATTCCGAGCCAGCGCGCCGAGCGCACTCGCGCGAACGACGAAGTCGGGGTCACGCGTGAGGGGACGCAGCTGCGCACGGGCTGCACCGGCCACGCTCGCGCTCTCCGCAAGCGTCGCGAGCGCGCCGGCTGCGGCGGCACGCACGCGTCCGTCCGGATCCCGCAACGGGCGCGCGAGCCGCGTGATCGCCTCGCTCGCGGGACCGAGTCCATCGAGCTCCGCGGCGGCCGCGCGACGCTGCCAGACGGCATCGTCGTGCCACGGACTCCACTGCTCGCGCAGCGCTCCGCGACGCAATCCCGACTCGGCGAGCGCACGCCGAAAGGTGAACGACGAATCGCTGCGCCAGGCGGCCAGCCATCCTGCACTCGCCGAATCGAACGCCAGGTGTGCGGAGGATGCAGCGGTGATGCGAACGTTCGCGTCACGATCGCGGAGCGCGTCGGCGATCGCGGGGCCGTTCGCGGGACCGTACGGTGCGAGCACGCGCAACGCGGTCGTTCTCACGCGAGCGCTGGTATCGCGCACCAACTCGCGCAGTCGCTGCTGGGCGCTCGGTCCGAGCGAATCGCCCGTGAGCGATCGTGCGAGTCCGCGCGTCGCATAGTCCCGCACGCCGATCGACGGGGAGGAGGTGGCGCTGATCATCGCGCGCACGGCCGCAGCACTTCGCGCGCGCGCGAGCGTGTAGGCGGCGCGCCACGCGATGGCCGTGTCGGCGTCGGAGAGCAACGACACCAGCGGCGCGGTCGGCACTCCCTTCACTCGAGCAAGGGCGAGCAGTGCGGGACCACGGCGCGCACCGAGGGATGCGTCAGCTACCGCGCCCAGGAGA
>DASVNI010000203.1:0-13348 GCA_036383935.1 Gemmatimonadaceae bacterium
GAGCTCGATGCTGTTGAAGCGACGGCTCGCATACTCGAGCCAGCGGCGCGCCGGCAGGTTGTCAGGATAGAACTTGCCGCGCCAGCCTTTGTAGTCGTAGCCGGAGATGCCAACGAAGACGCGGGGATGGACGCGCCCTCCGCATCCCCGCATCTCCTCATCCCCGCATCCCCTCCAAAGTCACCGTCCTTCCCGTCCTTGCCGCCTCGTACAGCGCCATCATCGTGCGCACGTCGCGCAGTCCCATCTCGCCGGGGACGCTCGTCGGGCGGTTGTTGATGATGCAGTCGGCGAAGTTGTCCATCTCGGTCGCGAACTGATCGACCTCGGGGGCCTCGAGCGGCTTCTTGTCGCTGCGCCAGCCGGCGTTGCCGTCGTAGTTGAACGCGGGAGTGAGCCCGAACGAGCCGCGGTCGGCGTACGCCGTCGTGCGGTTCATCCCGTTCACCTTGTACGTCGTCGTGCACGACGCCGAGATCCCGTTGGGGAACTTGAGCTCATAGGTCATCGACTCCTCGACGTCCTTGAACTTGACCGGGTCGGTCTTGTTGGTCATCGCCGAGACGGCGATCGGGTACGCGCCGGCGATCATCTCCGCGGACTGGATCGCGTAGATGCCGACGTCCATCAGCGGGCCGCCGCCGGCGAGGGCCTGGTTGAGTCGCCACTGGGTCGGATCGCCGATCGAGAAGCCGAACGCCGACTCGATGAGCCGGACGTCGCCGAGCTCCTTCTCCTGCGAGATGCGCAGCATCTCGAGGTGGTGCGGCTCGAAGCGGCACCGGTAACCGATGGCCAATTGACGCTTGGCTTTCTTCACCTCATCGATCATCTGCTGGCACTTCTCGGACGACACCTCCATCGGCTTCTCGCAGAGCACGTGCTTCCCCGCGCGCGCGGCCTTGATCGTGTCGCGGGCGTGGAGCGCGTTCGGCGTGACGATGTAGACGACGTCGATGTCCGGATTGTCGGCCATCCGCGACATCGTGTCGTAGTTGTAGATGCTCTTGTCGGGGATGCCGTACTGTGCCTTCCACTTCGCCGCCTTGGCCGGCGTGCCGGTGACGATGCCGGCGAGGCGGCAGTGCTTCGTCTTCTGGAGCGCGGGGGCGATCTGGTTCGTGCTCAGGCTCCCGAGCCCGACGAGGGCGAAGCCGAGCTTCCGCTCCTGCTGGCTCGTCGTGGGCGTGACACGATGCGCGATCGAGGGGATCAGGGGGCGAGCGAGCGGCACGCCGGCCGCCGCGATCGCCGTCATCCGCAGGAAGTCGCGGCGACTGGTGGGTTCCATGCGAGTCATCCGATGTGTGTATGGTCTGCAGGCCAAGATCGGAGATGGCGCTGGGACCGGCAAGGGCGCGCAGCACGCTTGGAGTCGATCAGGCGAGGCGGCGGCGCACGTCGACATCGCCTCGCGCGGCCGATCAATATTCTACCACCACGAACCTCGGACCAACCGGGCTGTCGAGCAGCAGAACCGTGCGACGGTAGTAGGCTGGAATCTCGATCGGACCAGAGCTCGCGGTCTTCGTGGTGCTGCCGGCCGCGGTCGTCCAGACTTCCCACACGCCGGGATCGCCGCCGAGGTACGGCGACGCTGTTCCGCTCGCGACGGGTGTCATGATCGGGCCGGCCGTCGAATCTGGCTGGCTTCGCCAGATCTCGATCGCCCCCGAGCCACTCGTGAGATTCGCGACGCGCAGCTGACTCTTCGCCGTCGGATCATACGCTCCCGAATCGACCAGCACTGACGTCGTTATCCCCGGGCTCTCCCCGCCGCGGCTCGGATAGACGACGAGCGTTCGCTGGGCGGACCGTGTCGTTTCCAAGGTGATGTCGATGGGATTCGATTCACCCGGGCTGACGCGTATGTGGTGAACGCCTGCCGGCACGCCGATCACGGGCGACATGGCGTTCATGCTCAGTCCTCCATACGGAATGGAGCGACCGTCGACGGTGACAACCATCGAGCCGAGGGTTGCGTTGACCACCACGAAGGACGAGTCGCTGGAGACAGGCTCCGTCGAGTTGAAGCAAGCGGGGAGCGCCAGCAAGGTGAGCGCGACGACAGATGTGCGGATGCGGGACATGGACCTCTCGTTCGAGGAGCTCCGTGGTGCGTGGAGCTCGATG
This sequence comes from Gemmatimonadaceae bacterium, assembly GCA_036383935.1. Taxonomy (GTDB): domain Bacteria; phylum Gemmatimonadota; class Gemmatimonadetes; order Gemmatimonadales; family Gemmatimonadaceae; genus AG11. The sequence goes on from DASVNI010000203.1 coordinate 2,134, forward strand.
GCTGCAGACTCCCTCATTGGCGGTACGGCGTCGTACCCGCCTTTTCAAGTAGTCCGGTCACACTTGGACCGTGCCCGCGCCGCGAGGGTTTACCCGCCTCCCGTCCGCCGTGCTCGGATCGTACCTTGGCTGCAGACTTTCACCGGAGTATCGACGCATGGAGAGACGCACGTTCGTTCAGGCACTCGGCGCCATGGTGCTGGGCCCCGCCGCCGTCGCGTGCGCGATGCCGCGCGGCACGCAGGTCCCCGCTCGACGGCTCGATCGCGTGGGTGTGCAGCTCTACACGCTGCGCGACGCGGCGAAGATCGACCTCGATCGTACCCTCGCCGACATCGCGGGCATCGGCTTCACCGAGGTCGAGATGCTGATGTCGCTGAAGAACTTCAACCACTCGCCGACGGAAGTGCGCGCCATGCTCGACAAGCATGGACTCCGCGCGCCGTCGACACACATCGGTACGGAGACGCTCGACAACGTCGACGCGTTCGTCGACGAGGCGAAGATCCTCGGCCACAAGTATCTCATTCTGGCTGACGTGCCGGCCTCGGGGCGGCAGTCGCTCGCGACCTTCGCGGCGTTCGCCGATCGGCTCAACCGCGCCGGCGAGCAGGCACGCAAGCACGACCTCTGGATCGCGTGGCACGACGAAGCGGACGACTTCAAGTCGTTCGGCGGCCAGCAGGGTTACGACGCGCTCGTCGCGCGACTCGACCCGAGCCTCGTTCGCCTCCAGCTCGACACGGGCAACGCGGCCGTGGGCGGACGCGACCCGTACGACCTGATGAAGCGTTACGGCGACCGGTACTACTCCTTCCACATCAAGGACGCGCCGTCGATCCCCGCCGAGCACGACGTGGAGCTCGGCAAGGGTATCGTCAACCTCGCCGGCATCCTGGCGCTCGTGAAGAACCTCGACGACAAGTACTTCTACGTCGAGCAGGAGACGTATCCGGGCTCGCCGCTGGACAGCGTGAAGCGGGATTATGCGTACATCTCGCAGCTGAAGTTCTGATTGGCGGGTATGCGGGTATGAGGGTATGAGGATGTGCGACACGGCCTCGGGAAGCTTCTGCCTCCCGAGGCCGTGTCGTTTCGCATACCCGCACACCCGCACACCCGCAAGATCACCAGATGAGGTTCATCAGCAGCGCCGCTCCCAGACCGGTCAATCCGACGATCAGCTCCATCATGCTCCACGTCAGGAACGTCTCGCGGATCGTCGCGTTGAAGTACTCCTTGAACATCCAGAAGCCGCTGTCGTTGAAGTGGGAGAACATCAGGCTCCCCGCACCGGTGGCGAGGACCATCAGCTCCGGATGCACCGTGGTTCCCGCCACCGTCGGCGCGAGCACGCCGGCCGCGGTCATTCCCGCCACCGTCGCCGAGCCGATGGCGGCGCGCAGCATCGCCGCGACGCAGAATGCCAGGACGAGCGGATTGATGTGGAACCCCGCCGCCTTGCGCGTGATGTAGTCCGCCACGCCGCCGTCGCGCAGCACCTGCGAGAAGGCGCCGCCCGCGGCGATGATGAGCAGGATCCCCGCAATGGTCGCCACGCCGCCCTGCACGCTCCGCATCAGCGAATCCATCGAGCGGCCGCGCCGCACACCGAGCGCGTACAGGGCGAAGAGCACGGCGAGCATCAGCGCGATGTTCGGGTTGCCGAAGAACTTGAGCGCCGTGACGAGCAGCCGGAGCGACGGCTGGGGCACGACCGCGGCGAGCTGTTGGGAGAAGTCCGGCTTGGTCGGATCGATCGTCGCGGTGCCGAGGCTGATGTCGACCAGCGCGTTGGTGAGCATGAGGATCACTGGCACGAGCGCCGTCACGAGGCTGACGGTGAAACCGGGAAGCTCGTGGCGCTCGAAGGGCGTGGTACGCGCGAGCCCCGCCGGAGGCGTCAGGTCGCGGATCCTCAGCGTCCGGCTGAACAGCACGCCGCCGAGCAGGGCGCCGGGAATCGCGGCGATCAGGCCGACGAGCAGCGTCTGGTTGATGTTGGCCTTGTAGAGCAGCGCGAGGAAGGTCGGCGCTGGATGTGGTGGCGTGAAGCCATGCGTCACGCTCAGCGCCGACGCGAGCGGAAGCCCGACGTAGATCAACGGAAGCCCCGTCCCGAGCGCCACCGTGTACACGAGGGGGATCAGGACGAGGAAACCGGCGTTGTAGTGCATGGCGATGCCGACGAGCAGTCCGGTTATCGCCATGGCGTACTGGATGTGCTTCTGCCCCGTGATGTCGATGAAGCGAGTCGCGATCGCCTGGGCAGCACCGCTCTCGTCGAGGAGCTTCCCGAGCATCGCGCCGAACACCAGCATCAGCGCGACACCACCCATCGTATTGCCGATCCCTTTCAGGACCGACTGCAGCGCGTCGAGCAGGCTCATGCCGTTGAGCACCGCGACGACGAACGACGTGATGAGGAGCGCGATGAAGGCATCGAGCTTCACGAACATCATGAGCGCGAGCATGAGCAGGACGCCGACGACGACCCAGATTAGCGGCATGAATGCGGGTATGCGGGTATGCGGGGATGCGGGGATGCGAGACGGCATTCTGTCATCCCGAGCGAGCGCAGCGAGTCGAGGGATCTGCACGCGCCATTCGAGGTGCACATGCCTCGACTTCGCTCGGGATGACAGCGCATCCCAAGGCCGTTCAACCAACTCACCGAAGCTCGGGCAATTTGTTGGCTCTATCCCGATCCGCCAGGGTCATCTAGCTTCGATTCCTCGCAGCACGAGTGGCGCCCCGCAACATCGTCGAGGAGGGGACATGTCAATCGCTCGTCGCATCGGCGTCGCACTGGCGATCGCCGGCTCGGTGGTCGCTTCCGCTTCCGCCTCCGCGCAGCGTGCCTCGCCAGGCTATACCTATCGCCTCAGGATGTACGGCCGCGTCACCGAGCCGAGTGGCAGGGCGAAGGACTACATCGTCATGTACGGCCACGCCATGGTGTCGGAGAAAGGGGGCAGGCTCGACGTCGACGAAGCCTCACGGCAGCGCGGCGCCGTGACCGACAACGGCACCTACATCCTGTACGATCCGACGTCGATGACGATCGTGTCGCCGAAGAGCAGGCAGATCGCCAAGCTCACGCTCGCTACTCTCGAGCAAGAGCTCTCGGGCGCCAACATGCCCGACATGCGCGCGACGATCAGTGACGTCGCCGTCAGCTCCGAGAAGCTCGGCCCGGGCGAACCGATGTTCGGCATGGCGACGACGAAATACCGGATCACGCAGGACTACAAGGTCGCGGCGAAGACAGCGTCGGCGAAGCGGAACAGCACGGAGCACGTCGTGCGGGACGTCTGGGTGGCGGATGAGCAGAAGGGCCTCGCCAATCCCTTCGCGCGACTGGCCCTGTCCCGCGCCGGCTCGGACAGCGGCTTCGGCGAGCTGCTGACCAGGACGGCCGAGGCGCAGAGCAGGATGGGCCGCGGCATCCCGCTCAAGACGATGACCGCCACCACCTCGACGTCGAGCAGGAGCGAGGTGACGGAGACGATGAGCGTCATGGACGTCACCGAGCTCCAGGCGGAGAACATCGACGACGACGTCCTCGTGGCGCCGACGGACTATCAGGTGGTCGCCGTGAGCGAGCTGGCCAGAGCTGCACCGAATTCCCCGGGGGCACAGACTGGTGCACCGGCGAAGGTCGCGAGGCCCGCAGCAACCGGTGACGCCGCCGCGGATGCGAAGCAGGGGTTCGTGAAGACATTGCACGGGATGGGCAGAAGGCCCTGAGCGAGTGGCGCACGTTGGTGATCCCTGTCACCGACCGCGCGCACGTTCTCTGCACTGACGGTCCGCACATGTCCTTTCCCGAAAGCCAGACCACGCGAGCGTCCCACCACGTCCGCGCGCCTGCCGCGCGCGCGCTCGGTGCTGGCGTCGCGCTGGCCCTCGCGGCCTGCAGCGGAAGCGAGAACCTCAGCACTGCAGCGAGCGCGTGCTTCGCGAACCTTGGTGCTCCTTCGGGGTCCAGCGCCGTCACGATCGATCCGTCGTCGCGCTTCCAGACGATGCAGGGGTTCGGCACGACGGAGCGTCTCTTCGACGATCCGCACGTGACGGAGACGTTCGATCAGGCTACCCAGCGGGCCGCGGTGATCCCGCCGGCCGCCGACCAGGCGAAGATCCTCGACGCGCTGTACGGCGGCATCGGGCTGACGCGCGTGCGCGTCCACCCCGACCCGATCGAGCCGGTCAACGACAACGCCGACCCGAACGTCGCCGACCTCTCGAAGTTCGACTTCTCCTGGAAGGGCTCCGACGGGTACATCGCGAGCATCAAGACGCTGCTCCCGCGCGGCGTCACGACGTACTTCGCCTCGCCCATCACGATCGAGCCGTGGATGAACACCTCCAACCCGGCGGAATACGCCGAGTGGGTGATCGTCATGCTGCGCCACTGGCGCGACCAGGGGCTCGAGATGCCGTACTACTCGATCATCAACGAGCCGGGCTTCACCCGCAGCGGTATCTGGCCGGGCACGTGGATGCGCGACGTCATCAAGATCCTCGGCCCGCGTCTCACCGCGGAGGGACTGAAGACGAAGCTCGTCGTCCCGGACGACATTGACCCGATGCAGGCGCTCGGCCGCCTGCAGGTCATCCTCGCCGATCCCGCGGCACGCCAGTACGTCGGGGCGGTGGCGTACCATCTCTACAATCGCGGCGGCGAAGCGCAGGTGAAACAGCTCGCCGGCCAGTACGGCCTCCCGATCTGGATGACCGAGTTCTCCACCGGCAGCGACTGGTTCCAGTGGGCGACGATCATGCAGCAGCTGATCGCCGACGACGGCGTCTCGGCGGTCGACTATCTGTGGGGCTACTTCGGCGACTGGGACACGGCGCAGCTCATCCGCATCCGCGTGAACAACGGCGCGTACGCCGGCTTCGACTTCAACAAGCAGTACTACGTGATGGGGCAGTACTCGAAGTACGTGCGACCCGGCGCGGTGCGCATCGGCGCAACCTCGGCGCAGTCCGACGTGAAGCTCGCCGCGTTCCTCGAGGGCTCCCAGGAGATCGTCGTCGCGACGAACACGGGCTCACAGCAGTTGAACGTCTCGTTCGAGCTGGGGAGCGGCTCATGCCTCACCCGCGTCGATGCGACGCGCACGAGCGAGACCGAAGGACTGCAGGCGCTTCCGACCATCACACTGGATCAGTCCCGCTTCTCGGCGACCTTGCCGGCGAAGAGTGTGACGACCTTCGTGGGACGATAGCGCGGGAATGAGGGGATGAGGGAATGAGAAACGGCGTCCTGTCATCCCGAGCGAGCGAAGCGAGTCGAGGGATCTGCACTCACCTGGTGCTCCGCAACACCCACTGCATCTCTACCGCAGGAAGATCGCCCCAGGACTCCAATCGTTGAGCGGAACTTCACGGAGGATCCGCTTCGTGGCGATGTCGATGACGAGAACGCGCGACGGCTGCGTGCCATACAGTGGCCCACGTGACGCAGTTCCGTTCGTCACGTAGAGCAGTGTGCCGTCTCGACTGACGACGGCGGATCTCGTCGCGGGCGGTAAGCCATTGACCGCGGCGGATCGGAGATCGATGCTGTCACGAAGTGTCAGGTTCGCGTCGTACACGTACACGAAGCCGGAGCCTGGCGTATCGAAGAAGTCACCCGAGTCAGTGAGGTACAGTGTCTGGCCATCGGGGGAGATCGCGACACCGCCACCCAGACCCGGAAGTGCGGCCGACGCCGTCACCGTTCGGCTGACCATGTCGTACTCGTAGAACCGGCCGACACCGAAGACATATGCGTTTCTCCGATCCGGTGCCGGTCTGACGCCCACCAGGGTCGGGCCACCGCTGTTACTCGCCGGCACAATGGCGATCGAATCCACTATGGCGAGCGTGAGCGGGTCGAGCGTGAAGAGCCAATCGAGCGATGGCTGCGCGCGACGATAGCGCCGCCCCACGACGAGAATCGCGCCGGACGGCGCCGCTGGACCAGCAGGAAGGGTCACCAGGCCACCAGGTTGCACCCACATGGGCCCGACGAAGCCCAACGGCGCGGATGTGGTTGCATCCAGCACGGCAATGCCCGGAACAGTGTCCACACTGTTCGTACCTCGGACAGCGCTGGCAACGAACAGTCGCTGCCCGTCGGGCGACGCGGCGATTCCGTAATCGCCGTACACCGTGAATCCGGTAGGTGGCCCTACGACTGGTCCATCTCCCGGCAGCGGTTTGTTGTAGCGAACCGAGAGCGCCCCGATATCGAGCGCCAGCAGCCGGCCGCCGGACGCGTCATGCGCCAGCACGTAGAGCGCAGTGCTGTCAGGAGAACGCACGTATGTATCCTGAAGCCGCGGGATGGGGCCGACGTGGCCCACGACGGCGCCCCGGCGCGGATCCACGACCGTGAACTGTCCCGACTCGCCTCCAGTAACGAGGATCGTCTCGCCAGCGAGCGTCGCCGCGGTCGGTGGATCACTGCACGCTGCGACCAGCGCGATGATGCCGACGAGGACGGCGACGGAGAACCGAGGCGATTTTACCATGAATCTCACGATGTAAGCGCTATACAAGGACGGATAAAGCCCATCTCAGTCAAAGGGGTCAGAGTCGAACGACTCTGACCCCTTTGACTCTGCCCCCTTTGATTCGCTAGCTCGCGGCGACTGCGGGAGTCTTTCGCAATCCCGCGTACAGCAGCGTCAGGCCCACGAGCACAACGCCCACAGCGGCCGTCGCTGCCTGCGCCGCACCGGCGAGCTTCGCGGCGCGCACGCACGCTTCCCAGTTCTGCCAGATCACCCCGACGAGGATCAGGCCGAGCGCGATCAATGCCGCGCCCGCGACGTAGAGTGGCTTCGAGACACGGCTCGCCTCGCGGACGGCGGAGTCCACGTCCGCCATCTTGAAGTCGCGCCCGAGCACGAGCCAGAAGATCAGGAGGCTGAGCGGGTGCATCATGCCCGCCCACACGAACACCGCGCTCTGGTTGCCGACCCACTGAATCGACATCGCGGCCAACAAAGTGAGGAACATCCCGCCGAGCCCTCCCGTCGTCGCGCCGAGTCCGACGACCGAGCCGGCCACCTTGGAGGGGAAGAGGTCCGTCGACGTCGTGAACAGATTCGCCGACCACGCCTGGTGCGCCGCCGTGACGACGCCGAGCAGGATGAGGCAGAGGGTGAAGTTGCTCGTGTAGTAGGCGAGAATGGCGAACGGTGCGCACACGGCCGCGATCCCCATCGCCGCGTAGCGCGCACTCGCGATGCGCCAGCCGCGCTTGATCAGGAAGCCCGAGAGCCAGCCGCCCGCGATCGAGCCGAGGCTCGCCGCCGTGTAGATCGCCGTCAGCAGGAACGCGCTGCCGAGGATGTCCTGCCCCCGCTCCTTCGCGAGATACGACGGCAGCCAGTAGAGGTAGAACCACCACACCGGATCCGTCAGCAGCTTGCCGAGCAGGAAGGGCCAGATCTGCTTGAAGCGCAGCAGCGTCGTCCAGTGCAGCTTGAGCTTCTCCTGGCTCTGCGCCTGGTCCGACTGGATGTGCGCCAGCTCCTCCGGCGAGAGGTTCGGATGCGTCTCCGGTGAGTGGAAGCCGAAGTACCAGAAGATCAGCCAGATGAAGCCGATCGCGCCGATCGCGATGAAGGCGAACTGCCAGCCGAAGCTCTCAGCGATCATCACCGTGATGAACGACACCATCACGCCGACGTTCGTCCCCGAGTTGAACAGTCCGGTAGCGAGGGCGCGTTCGCGCTGCGGGAACCACTGCCCGATCGCCTTGATCGACGCGGGGAAGTTTCCCGCCTCCGCGGCGCCGAGGAAGAAGCGCGCGACGGCGAAGCCGATCGTACCGCGGGCGAGCGCCGTGAGCATCGACATCGTGGACCAGGCCACCAGCGCGATGGCGAGACCCGCCTTCACCCCCACCGAGTCCATGATGCGGCCGGCAATCGACGGGAAGGCCGCATATGCCGCCGTGAAGGCGAACTGGATCCAGCCGTAATCGGCCTCGCTCCAGTTCATCTGCTTCTCGAGCATCGTCTTGAGGACGCTCAGCGACTGGCGGTCGACGTAGTTGATCGTCGTCGCGATGAACAGCAGGCCGCAGATCCACCAGCGCAGGCCGGGGACGTACCGGCGGCGGCTGGGGGGCTCGAAAGCCATGGGTGCCCGCTCGGGTGCTACGGGGCGATTGGGTGAAGTCGGAGCGGACATGGTGGGTTCAGCGGGTGAATGTCGGAGCGACAAGGAAGAGGCTGCCCCGAACAGAGCAAGATTTAGGAAAAAGAGCGCCGGTGACCGCATTGCGATAGCCCGGAGGTGCCGATCTATATTCGAGCATGACGACCTCACGCCATCGCTCGACGACGCGCCTCGTGACTGCGGCCATCGCGCTCACGCTCGTGGCCCTCCCGGTCTACGGCCAGCAGCCTTCGAGCGCTGTGCCGGTCGGCTGTTCGGTCGGAAATGCGCCGCCGGGCACGCGGGTCCTGGTCTTCTCTCGCACGGCGGGCTTCCGTCACGCCTCCATCCCCGACGGCATCGCCGCCATCCGCACGCTCGGCGCGGGCCGCGGCTTCGTCGTCGAGGCGACGGAAGACCCAACGCAATTCCGCGACGAGAATCTCAAGCGGTTCAACGCCGTGGTCTTCATGAGCACCACGGGGGACGTCCTCGACAGCGCCCAGCAGGCCGCCTTCCAGCGCTACATCCGCGGCGGCGGCGGATACGTCGGCGTGCACTCGGCCACGGACACCGAGTACGACTGGCCCTGGTACGGTCAGCTCGTCGGCGCCTACTTCAAGCGCCATCCGCAGATTCAGGATGCGCGCGTCGACGTGCGCGACCGGTCCTTCATCGCCACGAAGTGCCTCCCCGCCGTGTGGAACCGCCGCGACGAGTGGTACGACTTCCGCGCCGCGCCGCCGGCCGACGCGAAGATCCTCCTCACCCTCGACGAGAAGTCGTACCAGGGCGGGACGATGGGCGACTTCCATCCGCTGTCATGGTATCACCGGTACGATGGCGGGCGCGCCTTCTATACGGAGCTGGGTCACACGAGCGAGAGCTACGCCGATCCGCTCTACCTCCAGCACCTGCTCGGCGGCATCATCTGGGCGTCGACGCGCTGAGCCATGCCGCTCTCGGTCGGGGTGATCGGAACGGGCTGGGTCGGCTCGAGCGTGGCGATCTCGGTGCTGCATGCCGGATTCGCGAGTGAGCTGCTGCTCGCCGATCTGCGACACGAGGTAGCCGAGGGCGAGGCGATGGATCTCGCGCACGGCGCCTCCTTCTACACGACGGCCACCGTCCGCGCGGTGGACGTCGACGAGATGCTCGACACCGATGCGGTGGTGATCGCCGCGGGGCGCGGCGGCAAGCCGGGCGAGTCGCGCCTCGACCTGCTGCGCGACAACGCCGACATGCTGCGCACGCTCGCCGGCCGGCTGAAGGGCTATCGCGGGCTCGTCATCGTCGTGACGAACCCGGTGGACGTGCTGACCTACGTCATGGCCGAGAGCTCCGGGCTCCCCTGCGAGCGCGTGATCGGCACGGGGACGATGCTCGACACGGCGCGGCTCCGGCAGGTGCTCGGCCACGCGCTACGCGTCGACCCACACTCGGTGCACGCGCAGGTCGTCGGCGAGCATGGCGACTCGGAGGTCGTGCTCTGGTCGAGCGCGCAGGTGGGTGGTACGGCCTTGCGCGAATGGCCCGGCTGGTCCGCGGATCGCGAGGCGCCGATCGCGATGGAGGTACGCACCGCCGCATACGAGATCATCCGGCGGAAGGGCGCGACGAACCATGCGATCGGTCTGACGACGGCCTCCCTGCTCCGCGCCGCGCTGCGCGGCGAGCGGAGCGTGCTCACGGTGTCGCGCGTGCAGACGGGCGCGCTCGGCCTCCACGACGTCGCACTCTCGCTGCCGACGATCGTGGACGCGAATGGCGCGGTGGACGTGGTCTCGCCGAGGATGAACGCGGCCGAGCACGAGGCGCTCGAGCACTCGGCGGACGTGCTGCGGAACGCCATCGCATCGCTGCGCGGCTAGCTCGCCGCCGCTGCGCCGTCATCCTGATCGCGCACTTGTCATCCCGAGCGAGCGCAGCGAGTCGAGGGATCTGCACTTCCTCGTTGCTCGGCGTTGGGTTCCGTGTACGGGTCAACGCGCCTCTACACGTGCAGGCATCACGCGTGATCGCGTGGCGCGCCCAGGAAAATCTCCGGCCGCCCCCCGTACACGGACCTCAGAGCACAGCGCGACCAAGCAAGCCCCAACGCACAACGCGACCAAGCAAGCCCCAACGCGACCCGAGCGCACCACGATGAATAGCTTTCTCGCGTGACCCTCCACATCCTCGCCATCTCGGGCAGCCTCCGCGCCCTATCATCCAACACGTCACTGCTCCGCCTCGCCGCGGACGTCGCCCCCGACGACGTGCACGTCGAGCTGTACGACGGCCTCGCATCACTGCCGCACTTCAACCCGGACGACGACCTCGACGTCCCGCCGCCCAGTGTGGTCGACCTGCGACAGCGTGTTGGCGCCGCGGACGGTCTGCTCTTCTGCAGCCCCGAGTACGCACACGGGGTCCCCGGCTCGCTCAAGAACGCGCTCGACTGGCTCGTCGCGAGTGTGGAGCTGCCCGGCAAGCCGGTCGCATCGCTCAACGCATCGCCGATGGCGACGCATGCGCAGGCGTCGCTCCTCGAGACACTCACCGTGATGAGCACGAGAATAGTGCGCGAAGCATGTGTCACGATCCCGGTCACGCGCGCCGACCTCGACGCCAAGGGCAACATTGCGAGCCCGGGGATCGCGCGAGCGACGCGCGATGCCCTCGACGCCTTTGCACGGAAGATGCGAGTATCGCCCTGATCGCACTGACGAGGTTGTGACCCGCCTCGCCGATCCGTAAAATCTCTTTTCCCGTTTCCCGACCACGTGACGCCCCTCCGCATCGGCGTGATCGGCTGTGGCCGCATCGCGCGAGCTGTTCATCTCCCCGTGCTCGGGCGACTCCCGAGCGCGCGCGTCGTCGCACTCGCTGAGCCCGACGAGTCGGGTCGTCGCGCCGCGTCGGCGATCGCGCGCGGCGCCACGACGTACGCCGACTACGCCGACCTCCTGCGCGCCGGCGGCGTGGACGCGGCCGTGATCTGCGTACCGTCCCATCTGCACGTGCCCGTCGCCACGGCGGCGTTCGACGCCGGCCTTCATGTCTACCT
>DASVNI010000204.1:0-12448 GCA_036383935.1 Gemmatimonadaceae bacterium
GTAGTCGTCGCGGATGGCGCGGAAGGCGTCGCCGATGGCGATGGTGCCCGACGCGCAGCTCATCGCGTTGCTGTTGTTCGGCCCCATGGCGCCGAGCTCGATCGCGATGTTGCAGCTCGACGCCCCACCGAACACGCCGAGCGCGAGGCCCGGCTCCACGGCGCGGATCCCGTTCTTGAGGAAGACCTCGAGCTGCTCTTCCGCGAAGCGGATGCCGCCGAGCGCGCTGCCCATCATCACGCCGATGCGCTCGCGATCCTCGCGCGCGAGGTCGAGGCCCGCGTCCTCGACCGCGAGCTTCGCGCAGGCGATGCTGAAGGTGCCGTAGCGATCGAGCCGCTTCACCCTCTTGCGCTCCACGAAGTCCGCCGGATCGAAATCGTTGATCTCGGCCGCATTGTGGCTGCGGTATGCCGACGTGTCGAACCGAGTGACGCGCCCCACCGCCGAACGCTGAGAGCGCAGGCCGTTCCACATCGGCTCCCGTCCCATGCCGATCGGCGTCACCGCGCCGATCCCCGTCACCGCCACTCGCCGCCGCTCAGCCACGTCGCCCTCCTTGGAAACTCACGTCGCTCCACCAGTCACCAGTCCCCGCTCCGCGACGGCAGCAAGCCCCGCGAGCGTTCGACTGGCAATCCCGTGCACGAACACCGGACCGATCACCATCGTCGCAGCCGGCGCGCCAGCCGCCGACCACGCAGGCCCATCCCAAACATGCACGATGCGCACGTGGGTTCCACCAGGGGCCTCTGTGAAAGACCACTCGACTTCCATTCCCGTCGTGATCCCCTCGATGTGCGTGAACCGGATCGAAGGGGCTACCGGGCCCATCGGGGGATGCACGCGCATGCGCGACTTCCACCAGGTCGGCCAGCGCAGCACGCCGAACGGACGATTCGCGCTCATCTCGACGATCCCCCCGCCGTCGCTGCGCCGTTCGATGAAGCGCACGTAGCGGTAGTGCGGCAGGATGGCGGGCCAGCCTTCGACCTCGGCCGCGAGGTGGAAGATGCGCGGCAGCGGCGCGCGGACGAACTGCTCGTCCACCTGCGTCATCTGCTTCCCGACGGGCATCGGGCCGAGCTCGAGCGGAGGCAGCGTCGTCGTCATACCGCGCGTTTCTCCCAGGAAGCGGTGAGGCGCCAACCGAGATGACGCCGTACGGTTGCACGTCGTCCGGTCGCACGCTGCACGTGACGCGAGAGCTCCGCCGCGGTGAATCCGCGCAGCACGGAGAGGGGGCCGTCGTGGCGGGTCACCCGAGAGAAGCCGAGTGGCCACGACACGAGCCAGAATCCCCAGGCCGCGAGCCAGCTCCGCTGGAGGTCGCTCACGATCACGTATCGGCGCGCCACGCGATCGAGCTCGCGCAGCACGCGCGGGATCTCCCCGTCCTCGAAGTGGTGCAGCAGCTGCGAGCAGGTGACGACGTCGACACTTGCATCGGGAAAGGGGAGCTCACGTACATCGGCGCACGCACTGCCATCGAGCGTCCGCGCGGCGACACGCGAGAGAGACTCCGCGCCGTCCACGCCAAGCACGACCAGCGCCACGCCCTGCGTCCGCGCCCGTTCGCGCGCGGCGACGGGGATGTCCGCGAGTCCCGTGCCCACGTCCAACAGGGTGGCGCGTGGCCCGATCAAAGGGAGCAGGCGCGTCACTTCGGCGAGCACTGCCCGCAGCCCGCCAAGCAGCACGTTCGACCGCCGGACGTCGTGCAGCGATCGCTCACGGATGGCAGGGTCGGTCGCCGGATCGTCGAGGATCTCGGACCCTCGCCGCCGCGTCGGGACGAACATTCGGGCTATCGCTCGAGCTGGGCGTAGCCGCCGCGGTAGTACAACAGCGGCTGCGCGCCGCTCGTCGTCGCGCTCTCCACCTCGCCCACGAAGAGCGTGTGGTCGCCCGCCGTGTGCGACGCCACCTTGCGACACTCCAGATGCGCGAGGGCGTCGTCCAGCAGGAGCATTCCGCCCTCGCCCCGGCGGTAGCCGATGCCGTCGAAGCGGCGAGTGCGATCGGCGGTCGCGAAGCGACGCGAGAGCGCTTCCTGATCCGCCGCCAGGATGTTGACCGCGTACCGCTCGTTCCGGAGGAGCGCGGCGTGGAGCGACGACTCGTGGTCCACGCACACCTGCACCAACGGTGGCCGGAGGCTCACCGAGCAGAAGGCGCTCACCGTCATCCCGAGGTCCCGTTGGTCACTGTCCCGCGTCGTGACGACGGTGATGCCGGAGGCGAATCGTCCGAGCACGCTGCGGAAGGAATCGGGGTCGATCGTCATGCGCCTGGTGCGGGAGTGCTGCGCGAGCGGCGAAAGAGATTCATGATATAACCTGGACGCAACACCTCGCGCGCGGGGACGAAGTCACCCGTCACGCCGACGAGGAGGTCGGCCATGTCCTTTCGCGACTCGAGCGTGCGGCTGAAGTAGTTCATCGCCGGCGCGTAACCAATGGCCGCGCCGATCAGCCGCTCGACGATCCACTTGCCGCCGAATTCCCGACGTCGCGCGCGATGATAGTGCCTGAGCGCCCGGTCCGCGTCGCGCGACGAGCTGGCGCCGATCGCCTGAAGAGCGAACGGCGCGAGAAGCTCTCCGCCGCGCAGCCCCGCGTAGATCCCTTCGCCGGTGAAGGGATCGAAGAAGTCCGCCGCATCTCCGACCAGCGCGGCGCCCGGCGCCCACGAGCGCCGCGCGTGCGACGCGAATGGTCCCGTCACCTGCACGGAAGACGCGAGTCGCGCGCGGCGCACCCGCGCCGCGAGCTGCGGACGTGAGCGGAGCCAGCCGAGGAAGTAGCCCGCGCGGTCCGCGCTCACGGCGCGCGCGTCGCGCGGGGGGACGACCATCGACGCGTTGACCAACCCGCCGTCTACCGACGCGATCCCCACGTAGCCGACGTCGCGCTCGACGTGCAGCTCACCCCACTCCTCCATCCCGCCCATCCCCTCGAGGTGGGCGACGAGCGCCAACCGGCGTGGCCAGCGCGCCGAGCGTGCGAGCCCAAGCCGATGCGCCACGAGAGAGCGCAGCCCGTCGGCGCCGACGACGAGCGGCGCGTCGATCGTCGTCGTCGTCCCCTCGCCCTCGAGCACGCGTACACCGCGCACCCGCCCACGCGCGTCGCGCACGAGGTCCGTCACGCGGCACCCCTCGCGGACCTCGGCTCCCGCCTCGCGCGCGCGATCGAGGAGGATCGGGTCCAGCGCCGTGCGGCGCAGTGAGATCCCGCGATCGCGGAAGGCGCGGAAGCCGTGCGCCGCCACGAAGTCCCCGCGCAGCGTCGCCCCGTTCGGCGCGCGGATCACCATCCCCGTCAGGTGCGCCGCACCGGCGCGGTCCACCGCCTCGAGCGCGCCCATGTCGTTCAGGATGCGCGCCGCCTGGGGGCTCAGATACTCCGCGCACGGCTTGGTGCGGGGAAAGACGGCGCGATCGAGCACCAGCACGCGCGCGCCCGCACGCGCCAGCGCATACGCCGTCGACGAGCCGGCGGGTCCGCCACCGACCACGACGACGTCTGCGTACGGAGAGCGTGCGATCATCTAGAGAAGAGCCGAGTGCACGAGGAGCGCGGCGACCGCGGCGCCGGCGATCGTCGCGATCAGGTTGACGAGATCGTTGTCCACCGCGGTGATCCCGCCGGCGTGGCGGGTCTCGGTGCCGCAGCCGTGCACCGCCCGCTCCGTGCTCGTCTGGCATGTGTCGCACCAGCGCCGGTCCTGGAGCGTGGCCCCGACGACGGAATCGGCGATCGCGCCGGCGAACCCCGCGACGATCACGGCCACGGCGGGGACGTCGATCGACAGCGCGCGACCGCCGGCGGCGACGAAGGTTGCACCGGCGACCATCGCCAGCATCCCGATCAGATTCACGCCGCCCGAGGTCCCCGCCGGCACGGGGCGCAGGGTCAGGATCGAGCGCGGCGGTCGCGACGCCAGGCTGCCGATCTCGGTGGCCCACGTGTCGGCCGCCGACGCAGCGAGGGCGCCGAGCGCCGCGGCGGCCAGCGTGCGGCCGAGCGGCAACCCGGGCTCGATCGCCGTGGCGACGAGCGCGACGAGGGCGAAGACGCCACCGTTCGCCGCGACCTGGATGGCGTCGCGCGCGCCTCCCTTCTCGACGACGCTGTCCGTCCGCGCCCGCTTCTCCTCGCTCCGTAGCCGCGAAAGCGCGATCGAGAGAACGAAGTAGGCGATCAGAAGCGCGCCCCACGCCCAGCCAGCGGCGACCGCCGCGCCGCCGACGGCGACCGCTGCCGCCGTCCCTCCCGTGTCGAGCGCGTGAGCACGCCGCGCGGCGAGCGCGACCGTCGCAGCAACGAGGAGTCCGACCAGTACGCGTAAAACCACTACGCGCGGCGAGTCGATGCGACGTCAGTGACGAATTGCGGCATGGCGGGTCATCCTAGGCCGGTGCGCGGCGAATGTGAGCCGCGCCGCGAAGCACAGCAAGCGGCGCGTGTGCAAAGCTATTGAGTGCGCTTCCGGTTCCCGTTAGGTTGGCTCGTCCCTCCCCCCAGTTGTGTCCTCAGTCACTACCGTCGATGCCGACGGTCGCCTCCCGCTGTCCTCGATGCTCGCCACTGTAGACTCCCTTCTCCCGCTCAGCCTTCTCGAAGCCGTACGCGACGTCGACACACCGGAGGGCGTGCTCGAGGCGGAATTCGTCGACGAGCTACGCAACAAGCGGTTCGGCCTGAGCGACACGGTCTACACACAGATCAAGCGCTACACCGAGGCGGTGCGGCGCAGTCAGCGTACGGCGCAGGAAGAGGCGGTCGCCCTGGCCAAGCTGATCGGCCGCCGGCCGGATGCCGAGGCGGTGCTGCGCGCCGCGGGGCGCTTCCTCGCGCGAGAGGCCTACATGACGGTGTCGCCGGTGACGCGCGGGATGCTCCACGTCATGCCGTCGCTCGTCGCGCGCCCGATGGCCCTGCGCCAGGTGCGCCGCATCGCTCGGCGCTACCTCAACGGCAACGTTCGGCGCGTCGGCACCTCGCTCCTGCTCGAGATCCCGCGCTCGATCACCGTCGGCGTCGCGGCGGGCGGGGTAGGGTGTGCGTTCTACGAGGCGACGATGCGCGAGCTGCTGCGCCTTCTCGTCGGCACGACCGGCTCGGTGGAGCACACGCGCTGCGAGGGACGCGGCGAGGGCTCGTGCGAGTGGCGCGCCGACTGGCGCAGCGCCGAGCGTACGCAGCAGTCACAGGCTGCCTGATCCGACCGGCGCGCCGCACGTGCTGACTCCCGAGACGCTTCCCGCCCTCCAGCGCGCACTCGCCGACGCGCAGCTCGACGGGTGGCTGCTGTACGACTTCCAGGGCAACAACCCGATCGCCAGCGGACTCCTCGAGCTCGAGGGGTTCGTTTCGCGGCGCGTGTTCGTCTTCGTGCCGCGCGACGGCCTGCCACAGGCGCTTGGTCATGCCATCGAGGCAGGACCGTGGCGTCGCTGGCCCGCCGCCTGGCCGCGCGCGACTTATAGCGCGTGGCGCGAGCTCGAGGGTCGGGTCGCCGTGATGGTGCGCGGCAAGCGCATCGCGATGGAGTATTCCGCCGGCGATGCCGTGCCGTATCTGGACCGCGTGCCCGCGGGCGTCATCGAGATGGTCCGCGCCGCGGGCGCGGCGGAGATCGTCTCGTCGGGGGAGCTGGTGACGCGCTTCTACGCGTCGTGGACGGAGGCGCACCTCGCGTCGCATCGCCGAGCGGCCGAGACGATCGCCACGATCGCGCGTGACGCGATCGCGCTCGCCGGTGAGCGTGCGCGCACGACGCGTCCCGCCACCGAGCACGAGCTGGTGCAGTGGATCCTGGAGCGTTTCACTCGCGCCGGCCTCTCCACCGATCACGGGCCGAGCGTGTGCGCCGGCGCCAACTCCGCCAATCCGCATTACGAGGCGTCCGCGGAGCGTCCAGTCGAGATCCGCGAGGGGAACGTGCTGCTCGTGGACCTCTGGGCGACGGAGCCAGGGGGCATCTGGGCCGACCAGACATGGATGGCCCACGTCGGCGCGCCACCTACGTACGCGCAGGAAGTGTGGACGGTGGTGCGCGACGCACGCGACGCGGCGATCCGTCTCGTGAAGGATGCCGCAACGCAGCGCCGCCTGCTGCGCGGCGCCGAGGTGGACGATGCGGCGCGTCAGGTGATCGAATCGCGCGGATTCGGCGAGCGCTTCATCCACCGCACGGGCCATTCGATCGACCCGCGCTCGCTCCACGGCTCCGGTCCGCACCTCGACAACCTCGAGACGCGCGAGGAGCGCCGCCTGGTGCCCGGCGTCGGCTTCTCGATCGAGCCAGGCATCTACCTGCCGGGCGAGTTCGGCATGCGGAGCGAGGTGGACGTCTTCTTCGGCGAGTCGGAAGCCGTAGTGACGCCAGCCGATTATCAGCGAGATCTGATCATCGTCTGAGCCGGGGCTCTTCATCCCGAGCGAGCGCGTGTCATGGGGTCAGACCCCAGAGGGGTCTGACCCCTTCGCGCGACCTGAACCAGCGGTCATCCCGAGCGAGCGCAGCGAGTCGAGGGATCTGCACTTACTAAGTGCTTCGGCAACGGCGGAACGCGGATCTGTGACGGCGATTCCGCGGAAACGGCAGGATCTTCCTCTCGGCCTTCTGAACGACGGGCCCCGGATCAACCCGGATTTGCCGGAAGATGCCGGATCTCCTGCTCTCGGGGTCGAGCTCTCCGCACAGGCTCACCCGTCATGTCCATCCACGACTTCAAAATTCTTCGTGGTGTGGCGGCGAGATCTCTCCGCCCACACGAAGCGATCCGGCAATTTCCGCGAGATCGCCGTTCAAGATCCGCGTTCCGTCGTTGCCAAGCCACGAGCAGCGTCCAGCGACGTACCCGCGCCCCTCGGCCGTTGTCCGCGTCTCCGCGTGAAACCGAAGTGCAGATCCCTCGACTGCGCTCGGGCTGACACTGACGAGCCCATCGCACCCGAAGAGGTGTGGCTCGCGCCTTGCCCGTTTAGGCCTGCACACCAGCCAACTTTTCACTCGTGAACCTCGCTCGACCCGCCTCCTCGACTCTGCTTACCACGACCGCTCTGCGCCGCGCACTGGCTCGCCTCATCGCGGTCTCGGCGCTGGCGACGATCGCATCGGGCGCGGCCTGCGGCGCCACCGATTCTTCGCCGTCCGGGACGGGACGCGAGCAGACGGCGAACACGGCGGCCCCCGTCGTGGGACTCAGGCCGCCGCGCGAAGTCGTGATCGCTGTCCCATCGGCGCCCTACGTCGCCGAGAACGTGGCGTCGGCTGGCTCCGTCACCGGCACGATCAGCGCGAACTCTGATTTGAAGCCCGAGGCTCCGATCTCGACCGGACGCGACAGCGCGGAGTGCGGGCCGGCGATTCCCGACGAGTCCGTGGTGCGCCAGGGGAATGGGATCGGCGGCGCCGTCGTGTGGCTCGACGACATCCGTCGCGGCAAGAGCATCCCGCTCGAGCGACGGCTCGAGCTCGAGATCGACAAGTGCCGTCTCACGCCGCGGGTGCAGGGCGCCGTGGTCGGCAGTGCGGTCAACGTCCTGGCACACGAGCCCTTCCGCGAGCATCTGCACTTCCTCGCCGGCGGCGAGCCGGGCCCGCGCGCGAGCGTGCTGCTCGGTCAGGACGAGCAGGTGATCCCGACCAACCTCCCCTTCGCGAAGCCGGGTCTCGTGATCGTGAAGGATTCCGACCATTCCTGGCCGACGGCCTACCTCGCCGTGTTCGATCATCCGTACTTCGCCGTGACGGCGCCGAACGGATCGTTCAGGATCGACGGTGTCCCACCGGGCCACTACACCGTGAAGGTGTGGCACGAGCGGACGAAGGTCGTCGACAGGCCCGTGGATGTGGCGGCCGGAGGCGCGGCGCGGGTGGACGTCGAGCTGGAGGGGAAGTAGCGGCGCGCGACGGCTCGAAATCGGCGCGCGAACCACGCGCGGGACGTCTAGTCGCGCAGCTCCGCCTGATACAACCGGCCGTACAGACCGGCCTGGCCCACGAGCTCCTCGTGCGTCCCCTCTTCCACGACGAGACCGCGCTCGAGCACGAGCACACGGTCCGCTCGCCGAACGGTCCGCAACCGGTGCGCGATGATCAGCGTGCTCCGTCCGCGGAGTAGCTCCTCCATCGCTTCCTCGACCAGCCGCTCCGACTCGTTGTCCAGGCTCGACGTCGCTTCGTCCAGCACGACGACGGCGGGATCCTTCAGGAAGATGCGCGCGAGCGCGATCCGCTGACGCTGTCCACCGGAAAGCTTGACCCCGCGCTCGCCGACGAGCGTCGCCATCCCGTCCTGCAGTCGCTCGATGAACTCCATCGCGTGCGCGGCGCGTGCGGCGGCGAGCACCTCCTCGTCCGTCGCGCCCGGCCGCCCATAGGCGATGTTGTCGCGGATCGAGCCGCTGAACAGCGCGGGCTCCTGCGGCACGAGGCCGATGGCGCCGCGCAGATCGGCGAAGGAGAGCTGCCGAACGTCGATGCCGTCGAGCGTGATGCGACCCTCGGTCACGTCCCAGAAGCGCGGGATCAGCGACGCCACCGTCGTCTTGCCGGCGCCGGAGGGGCCGACGAGCGCCACGACTTCGCCCGGCGCGATCGTGAACGTCACGTCGGTGAGCACCTCGTGCAGCTCGGGCGCGTAACGGAAGCGCACGTGCTCGAGCCCGACGGCACCGCGCACCGGCTTGCGCAGCGGCACGGGATGCACCGGTTCGGGCACCGTCGGCTGGAGGGCGAGCAGGTCGAACACGCGCGATGCCGCGCCCACCGCTTCCTGATAGCTGCCGAACAGCGACACGAGCGAGCCGATCGCCGCCGCCACCGTGATGGCGAGCAGGAGGAACTGCACCAGCGCACCCGCCGTCAGTGCGCCGGCCAGCACGAGCAGGCCGCCCTGCCAGAGCACGACGACCACCGCCGCGAAGGCGAGGAAGCCGACGATGCCGAACAGCGTCGCGCGCATCTTCGCGCGCGCCACGGCAACCTCCACCACGCCGGAGAGGAGCGAGCCGAAGCGCCGCGTCTCCGCCTCCTCGCGCACGAAGCTCTGCACGGTGCGGATCTGCGCGAACGCCTCGTTGGCCATGCCGAGGCTCTGCGCCACCCTGTCCTGCAGGCCGACGCTGGCGCGCCGCAACCGGCGGCCGAAGAAGAACCCGAGGGCGACAACGATGGGCACCACGCCGAGCGTTGTCGCGGTGAGCCGCGGATTCGTGTAGGTGAGAAGCACCACGCCGCCGACGAGGAACAGCACCTGGCGCGACGCTTCCGAGATATTCGTCGCGAGCAGCGTCTGGAGCACGGCGAGATCGGCCGAGAGCCGGCTCGTGAGCTCGCCCGTGCGCTGCTCGGTGAAGAAGCCGGGCGACAGGCGGACGAGATGCGCGAACACGTCCTCGCGCAGCTTCGCGATGACACGCTCCGACGTGCTCGTGAGCAGGTTCACCTGCACGAAGTTCATCACCCCCTGCAACGCGAACAGCAGGATCATCCCGAGGGCGATCCGGTCGAGCAGGGCGCGGTCGCGCTGCTGGAACGCCGCGTCGAGCAGGTAGCGCACGACGACCGGGAAGGCGAGGCCGACTCCCGCCGCAATGATGAGACAGACGAGGCCGAAGGCGAGCGTGCCGGCATACGGACGCACGCGCGGCACCATGGCGCGCAGCGGTGCGGGAGATGCCGGTTTCCGCGTCCGCGTCACGACGCGGCTCGCGATGGGGGTGTCGCGCGAAGTGGAGGGACTGGTCACGTCAGCGCGCTGCAGGGCCTTCGCCGCGGAGCCAGAGCCGCAGCGCATAGAGCGATTGGTTCATCGAGCGGCCGGCGGAGCTCTGCTCCTCGAGCCATTTCAGGAATGCGCCGGCCCGCTCCGCGCGCGCCCGCGGCGGCGCGCTCCAGTCGTTCGCCGACCAGACGCGCACGTGCACCACGTCGTCGGCGTCGGGCGCACCGATCAGCAGCAGCATCTCCGGTGCATTCGCATTCGCCCCGAGCAACAGGGGGAGCTCGCGCTGCGTGCTCGCCATCGCGCCGTCAATCACGCGTCGTTCGTCCGCCGGTCACGCGAACGCCCGGTCGACGACCATCGCCGCGAAGAGCAGCGCGAGGTAGAGCAGGGAGAACTTGTACACGGACCACGCCGGCTTCGTGAAGTCGGTGGCGCGCATGACGCGAATCACGCCGACGAGCAGCCAGCCGCCGAGCAGTACTGCCGACACGAGATAGAGCACGCCGAGCGCACCGAACGCCACGGGCAGGAGCGTCAGCGGCACGAGGATGAGCGTGTACCAGAGCATGTTCCGCATCGTCTCGCGCTCGCCCCATACCAGCGGTGCCATCGGCACCCCGGCACGCCCATAATCGCGCTGCTTCAGCAGCGCGAGCGCCCAGAAATGCGGCGGCGTCCAGTAGAAGATGATGAGGAACAGGTAGACGCCCAGCAGATCGATGCGCCCGGTGACGGCCGCCCAACCCACGAGCGGTGGGAAGGCGCCGGCCGCACCACCGATCACGATGTTCTGCGGCGAGCTGCGCTTCAGCCACCGCGTGTAGATGAACACGTAGGTGTAGAATCCGGCGAGCGCGAGCGCCGCGGTCAGTACGTTCGCGACGTGCGCGAAAAGAAAAGTCGCCGTCGTCGCGCAGAGCACGCCGAACGCCAGCACCGCCTCGGCGCGCATCCGTCCACTCGGGATCGGGCGCAGGCGCGTGCGCGACATGCGGTCGTCGATGTCGCGGTCCATGTACATGTTCACCGCGTTCGCGCCGCCGGCCATCAGATAGCCGCCGACGAACACGGCGAGTACGAGCTGCCAGCTCGGGTCGCCGGCGACGTACATCGGCGCGATCGTCGTCACCAGCAGCAGCGAGATGATCCTCGGCTTCGTCAGCGCGACGAGGTCGCGCGCGAAGCTCTTGCTCTCCGTCTTGGTCGCGGCGACCTGGCTCATCGTTCGCCTCCACGCGCGAGCTCCGGCGTGAGACGGGCGGCGGAGCGCCGGCTCGTCACCGGATCGGGCGAAGGCTCCGCCGCAAGAAGCGCGACGTCGGAGCTCCCGCTCCCGATGCGCGCCAGGTACGCCAGCGCGAACGCCGAGATCCACACGCTCACTCCCGTCGCCTCGTGCAGCGAACGCAGCACGGGGGGCAGATGGCCGAGCACCATCGCCGCCGCGACGACGAGCTGCAGCACGCCGAGCGACGCGACCGTCGCCGCAGCACGCTTCACGACGCTCGCCTCGCCGCGGCGGAACACGCCGATCGCGAGACCGATGAAGTGGAGCACGACGAGGAACGCCAGCACGCGATGCGTGAGCTGGACGTGCACCGATGCGGGAAGCACGTCGGGGTTCCGGCCGCAGAGGGGGAATCCCTGACAGGCCACCGCCGCGCCGGGATACTTCGCCGTCAGTCCTCCCATCACGACAGTGAGCAGCGCCAGCGTCGCGCCAGCGAACGCGCCGCGCATCGTCTTTCGCGACGCGCCCCCAAGCTGCGCGGCGAGGCCACCGAGCCCTCCAGCGCGGATCAGCGTGGCCACGGTCGCCGCGACGAGGCTCATCGCGACCGTCCAGTGGGCCAGCGTCGCGAAGGGCGCGTTACCGAGCTTCACCGTGACTGCGCCGAGCAGTGCGGCCGAGAAGCCGAGCGCCACGCCGAGCCCCGCCATGCGCAGCACGCCGCCCCGTCCCCCTACTCCTGGCTCGCTCCGGCGCCGCCACGCGGCGACGAAGGTGGCGATGAGCGCGAGGAGGAGAACCGACGCGAGGTAGCGGTGCGAGACCTCGACGATCAGGTCGGGGCGGTCGAGGGGCGGGAACCAGCGGCCGTAGCACTTGGGCCAGTGGTCGCCGCATCCCATCCCCGAGCCGGAGATGCGGACGATGGCCCCGAAGACGAGGTGCAGGCAGGCGACAGCGAACGTCGCCGTGGCGAACCGACGGACCGCCCTCATCGCTCCACCACCGCTTCCGACGCGGCAGGCGCCGTGGTGCGGGTCTCCCCGCCAATCGCCCGCCAGGTGAAGAAGAGCACGACGGCCAGCGCGATCCCGGGCACCACAGCCCACATCACTTCCACGCTCCCGCGTGCCCGCGGCAAATCGGGACGCACGGCCGGCAGCGCACGCGCGGCCAGCACCGAGCGGATGATCAACACTTGTGCGACGAGACAGCACGCCACGGAGATCCAGAACAGGATGGTGGCGGGGAGGTGGGCCATACTGATGCCTACTAGGGGGAACCGAAATCTAGTCGGTGAACGACCACTCCCAGTAGTCTGAACTACCACACCCAGTAGTGAGTACTCGGTACTGAGTACCGAGACTGGCATACCGGCCCCCAGAATGCGGGGCCAGAAGTTGGGGTCAGATACCGAAGGTGTCTGACCCCTTGGCGCGTTGGGCTCTGACCCCGGGCTCTGACCCCGGGCT
>DASVNI010000205.1:0-9623 GCA_036383935.1 Gemmatimonadaceae bacterium
GGATCGGGCTGGCGTGTTGGTCACGACGCCATACTAGGACAACAAAATCGGCATGTCAAGCAGAATTTGCAGAAAACGCACAAAATTTTCACAAAGTGCCGAAAATTACGGCAGAAAGTGCAAAACTGACGAGAAAGTGAGCGCACTTTCGCATAATTCACGCATCCTGACGCGCCAGCCAGCATAGGCACGACAAAAAAAGAGCGAGCCCGGATATCCGGGCTCGCAGCTTTGTGATTCCATCGTCGAGACCGAGTGGGCAGTGCCGCTCGGGGGACGCGTGGCGCCGCTCGCGGTCAGAGCACCCCGTGCGCGGCGGGGTCCGGCGCGTCGTCCGCCGAGAAGAGCACGGTCGACAGGTATCGAGCGCCGGTGTCCGGTGCGATCATCGCGACTCGCTTGCCGGGGCCCAGCGCGGTCGCCACCTGCAGTGCGGCGAACGCGATCGCGCCGCTCGACATCCCGACGAACAACCCCTCCTCCCGAGCAAGCCGACGCGCGACGGGGAAGGCGTCCTCCTCCCAAACCGGGATGACCTTGTCGAGCACGGACCGGTCGAGGTTGTCCGGAACGAAGCCGGGGCCCATCCCCTGGAACTGATGCTGGCCGCGCGTTCCCCCTGACAGGACGGGTGAGCGCGCCGGCTCGACCGCGATCACCAGGATGTCCGACCGTCGCTCCTTGAGGAACCGGCCCACTCCGGTGATCGTGCCGCCCGTGCCCGAGCCGTAGACGAACGCGTCGATGCGCCCGTCCATCTGTGCCCACAGCTCCGGACCGGTGGTCTCGTAATGAATGCGGGGGTTGGCGGGGTTCGAGAACTGGTTTGGCAGCCACGCGCCGGTCTCGTCGCGGATCCGCTCCGCCGCCTCGATGGCGGCGAGCATGCGACGCTCCGGATCGGTCAGGACCAGCTCCGCGCCGTACGCTTCGAGGGTGCGCTTCCGCTCGTCGCTCGCCGAGTCGGGGAGACAGAGAATGAGCCGATAGCCGCGCGCGGACGCGACCTGCGCCAGGCCGATACCCGTGTTGCCCGACGTCGGCTCGACGATCGTGTCGCCGGGCTTCAGAACGCCGCGGGCTTCCGCATCGAGGATCATTCCCAGCGCCGTGCGATCCTTGATCGAGCCGCCGGGATTCGCTCCCTCGAGCTTGATCCACACCTCGGACATCTCCGGGGTCGCCACCCGCTCGAGCCGCACGACCGGCGTGCGGCCGATCACCGCGTCCACGCGGTGACCGCTGGGCACAATGGGCTGCGCGAAGGTCGTCATGCGACTGGACTCGCGGACGCCCGCGCCCCCGACAGAATCGCCTTCAGCCCCGCATCGCCGACGCGGCCCGTCCACGCGCGCACGCTCTCTCCCTCCAGCTTCTCGTTCGAGTAGGTCGAGAACAGGCGCTCCAGCGCTTCGGGGACGTCATCCGCCTGCGTACGGAATCCGACGCGGTGTCCGAGCGTGCTGTTCCTACCCAGCCCACCGCCGACGAAGAAGTCGAAGCCCTCCACCTGGACGCCGCCCTGGTTCAGCAGCACGCCCTGAAGCCCGACGTCGGCGATCGGATGCTGTCCGCACGAGTTCGGGCAACCGGCGACGTGCAGCTTCACCGTATCGGTGAATCCGGGCAGGCGATCCTCGAGCTCCTGCGCGAGGCGGATGCTGAACAGCTTCGTCTCCGTGATCGCGAGCTTGCAGTACTCGCTGCCGGTGCACGATGCGGTGCCGCGCTGGAAGGGCGAGCCATCGAGCGCGACGCCGAGTGCTCGGCTGCGCTCGACCAACTCGGCGGTGCGGTCGTTCCGGATGTTCGTGATCAGGATGTTCTGCATCGCGCTCAGGCGCAGCGAGCCGTCGCCGAACTCGTCGGCGAGGGCGGCGAGCCCGCGCAGCTGGTCGGGCGAGATGCGCCCAGACACGACCGAGAAGCCCGCGTAGCTGAGGCCCGCCTGCTTCTGCGGATGCACGCCGATGTGATCGCGGTAGTGTCCCTCGGGCGCGTTGTCCTCCGCCGGGGCGTCGAGCTTGTAGCCGAGGCGACGCTCGATCTCGGCGAGGAACGACGCAGCGGTCCAGCCATGATTGATGAAGAGGAACTTGAACCGCGCCTTGGCGCGATTGACGCGCAGCTCGTCGGAGTCGCGGAAGATCGCCGTGATCGTCTCGACGACGTCAGCCACCTGTTCCTGATGCACGAAGGCCGGGAGCAGCACCGCCAGATGTGGCTTGGTGGAGAGCCCGCCGCCCACGCGCACGTGGAAGCCGACGACGCCATCGGCGCGCTTGACCGCCGTGACGCCGATGTCGTTGATCTCGGGATACGAGCACCAGTGCTGACAGCCGGTGATCGTGATCTTGAACTTGCGCGGGAGGTTCCCGTAGTCCGGGTTCCCGTTCAGGCGCTTGTCGACAGCGACGGCGATCGGGCTCGCGTCGATCAGCTCATCGTGCTCGACACCGGCGAGCGAGCAGCCGGTCACCGTACGCGGGTTGTCGCCGCAGGCGCCCATGCTCGTCCAGCCGACTTCGGCGAGGGACTCCCAGATCGTCGGGATGTCCTCGATGCGCAGCCAGTGCAGCTGGAAGTTCTGGCGGTTGGTGATGTCGATGCTGCCGCGCGCGTACTCGTCCGAGATGTCGGAGATACGTCGCACCATGTCGGAGGTGAGCAGCCCGTTCGGCGTGCGCACGCGCATCATGAAGAAGGGCATCTCGTCACCGCGGGTGCCGCGGCCATCGCCCTGCGTGTACAGGCCCCACGCGCGGAAGCGCACGGTGAGGTCCTCGTTGTTGATCGCCGAGAACCCTTCGCGCGAGTAGCGACGGATGTCGTCCATGATCGACCACGGCGCCTTCTCACGCTTGATGCGCTCGACGCGCTGGGCCGGCGTCTCCTTCACCGGCGTCAGCTCGGTGGTCGTGTCGGCGGGGGTCGTGGTGGGTCCGGTCATGTCACTCAGGCTCGAGAAAGAAGGGTGAGGCCACTCAGCAAAACGAGAGTCGTTGCGCCCCAGCGAATGGCGCTGGGCTTCGACCGGCGCGCGAGCCAGCCGCCGGCGAGCACGCCGGGCGCGGATCCGATCAACAGCTGGCCGACGAGCGCGACGTCGACCGTTCCAAGGCTCCAGTGCGCGGCCGCACCGGTGCCGGTGATGAGCACGGCGTGCGCGATGCCGGTGCCGATGAGCAATCCGCCAGACAGCGGCGAGAACAGCACGAGCGCCATGTCCACGAGACTCCCGCTGCCGACCGACGTCGCGCCGACGGTGATCCCGATGACGAAGCCGATCAGCACGATCGTCCTCGCACTCGGCTGACGCAGCCGCTCGACCCACGCTGCATCGCGCCGGCGGGCGAACTCCATGATCAGCGCGAGGACCGGCGTCAGAACGAGCACCACGCCGATCCAGGTCTTGATCGTCGCCGGGGCGCTGGCGAAGTGCGCGAGGATTCGGGTGCCGAGCAGCACGCCGGGCACGCTCCCGATGGCCATCGTCCACACCCAGCGCGAGGAGATCGTATCGTGGCGGATGTGCGAGCCCACCCCGACGATCTTCGTCAACAGCCCGAAGAGCAGGTCGCTGCCGACGACGGTCGCGGGCGGAATACCGAGGAGCAGGAGCACGGGCGCCATCAGTGCGCCGCTTCCCACCCCGGTGAGGCCGATCATGAAACCCACGACCAGCCCCGCCATCACGAGGTTCCCGAACATCGGGTTCATCGCGTGCCCTCCGGTGTCGACGCCGTGGTGAAGGTGTGCAGTCCGCACTCGGTCTTGCCCGAGCCAGACCAGCGTCCAGCACGCTCGTCCTCTCCCGCGCGCGTGGCGCGTGTGCAGGGCCAGCAGCCGAGGCTCGAGTAGCCCTGATCGAGCAGGGGGTTGTAAGGGATGCCCTTGTCGAGCAGGTAGCCCCAGATCTGTCCGCGCGACCAGTACGCGAGCGGGTACACCTTGGCGAGCGGTCGCCCGTTCACGAGGTGATGCTCGACGACTTCCGTGTTCGCGCGCGTCGGGCCCTGATCACGGCGCACGCCGCTCACCCAGGCGTCGAAATCGCCGAGGGCGCGCTGCATCGGTTCGACCTTGCGGATGGCGCAGCAGCCGTCGGTGTCCGTCTCGTACAACGGTCCCGGGTCGGTGAGCGGCTTGTACTCCACGAGGTTGAGCGCGTAGCGCTTCACGAGCTCGTCGCGGAGCGCGTAGGTCTCGGGGAAGAGGAAGCCGGTGTCGAGAAACACGATCGGCGTCGACGGCTCGATCTGCGCCGCCATGTATGCGAGCGCGACGCCGGGACCCCCGAAGCTGACCGTCACGGCGGTGCGCCGCGGGAAGCGCTCGAGCGTCCACGCGAGGATCTCCTCGGGAGCGCGATCGCGCAGCGTCGACGCCGCCTCCTGCAGCCGAGGTGGCGTCAGGAGCTCGCTCGTGATCGCGTCGCCGTTTCGTGTCGTCATCTCGCCGATGCCCCCTGTGCGACCGGCAGGAATCCGCGCTGCCGCAGTGTGTCGAGCACCTTCTCGACGCTCTCCTCGAGCGTCTCGCGCTCGGTGTTGACCTCGACTTCCGGGTTCGTCGGCGGCTCGTAGGGATCGGACACGCCGGTGAAGGAGGAGATCGCACCGGCGATCGCCTTGCCGTAGAGCCCCTTCACGTCGCGGCGAATGCACTCTTCGAGCGATGCGTTGACGTACACCTCGATGAACCCGTCGCCGATCTCGCGCCGCGCTTCCTCGCGCGTCGCGCGGTAGGGCGAGATCGCCGCCGTGATGACCGCGACGCCGTTGCGGCAGAGCAGCTTGGCCACATAGGCGATGCGTCGGACGTTGATGTCGCGATCCTCACGCGAGAACCCGAGGCCCTTGGAGAGATGCTCGCGCACCTCGTCGCCATCGAGCACTTCGACGGCGGCGCCCTCGGCGCGCAGCCGCTCCGCGACCGCGCTGGCGAGCGTCGACTTCCCCGCGCCCGAGAGCCCGGTGAGCCAGAGCGTGAAGCCCTTGCGCGTACCCATCACATGTACCCTTCGCGGCGGAGCGACTCGAGTCCGCCGCCGTCGTCCTTGTCCTGCGCGCGGCCCGAGCGCTCGGCGATGTTCGCGAAGCGGCCGCTCTTCAGCTCGACGATGATCTCCTGGACGTTCCTGGCGTCCGACGTGACCGCCTTCGTGCAGGGCCAACATCCGAGCGAGCGGTAGCGCTCGCCCTTTCCCTGGTCGTAGTACAGGGCAACCGTAGGGATGCGCTCGCGCTCGATGTACTCCCAGATGTCGAGCTCCGTCCAATCGAGCAGCGGATGGATGCGCACGTGCGTGCCCGGTGCGAACTCCGTCGCGTACTGGTTCCAGAACTCGGGCGGCTGATCGGCGATGTTCCAGTTGTTCTCGCCGGAGCGCGGTGAGAAGTAGCGCTCCTTGGAGCGGCTTCCTTCCTCGTCCGCCCGCGCACCGACGATCACGCCGGTGTACGGCTCCTTGTTCGTGTCGACGACGTACTTGCCGAGCTTGTGATCGAACCGATACCGCTTCCCCTCGCCAGAGAGCGTGCGGCGCAGCGCTTCCGTCTTGAGGTTGCCGCAGCACGTGAGGCGGTCGACGTTGCCGTCGGGGAAGGTCTGCTTCGCCGCGAGCGCCTCCTCGTTCTGCCCGTAGATCACCGTCAGACGCCACTCGGCCGCGAGACGGTCGCGGTACTGGATCATCTCGGGGATCTTGTAGCTCGTGTCGATGTGCACGAGCGGCATCGGCACGTGGCCGAAGAACGCCTTCCGGGCCAGCCAGAGCAGGACCGTGCTGTCCTTCCCGATCGACCAGAGCATCGCGAGCTGCGGGAAGCTTGCATACGCCTCGCGCAGGAGATGGACGCTGCGATGCTCGAGCTGGTCGAGGTGATCGATGCGGCTGGCGCGCGAGGGCGGCGCGGTGAGCGTCGTGGCACTCATGATTGGCTGCTCCATTCGTCGAGCCAGGCGAACACCTGGGCGCCGGTTTCGTCGAGTGTCAGGCGGCTGGTGTCTAGCGTGAGCTCGGGCTGCACGGGCACTTCGTAGGGTTGCGACTCGGTCGAGCCCGTCCGCTGCGCCAGCACTTCGGCTGGAGCGTGCAGCTGGATCTCGACGAAGTTCGTCGCCTGGGCGCGTGCGGCGCGGCGCTCGTCGTCGTCGGGCGAGTCGATGGCAACGATCACCGCCGCGCCATGGGCCTCGAGCCGCGAGGCCAGCCATGCGACGCGCCGCACGCGGAGTGATGGCTCACCGCGCGCACTCGACGCGGGGAAGAGCTCCCCGAGGGTGTCGTCGTCCAACAGCTCCACCTTTGCTCCACTGGCATCGGCGTGCGCCGCAAGCCAGCGGGCGAGCGCGCTCTTGCCGGCGCCCTTCGGACCAGTGAGCCAGAGCACGCCGGCGCGGAGCGCCGCGTGCGCGTTGGCGGCCGCGACGGACTCACGCGTGGGCGCGGCCACGAGTGCTTCGCGCACCACGCCGCCGCCACTGATGCTGAAGTTGTCCACGAGCACGAACCGGCTCGTCGCTGCCAGATCGGCCGCGCGATCGAACGCGATCGGCTGACGCAGCTTCAGCACGCACTCCGCGACTTCGTTGCGAAGGACGGCCGTACGATCGGTGACCGCATCCAGCGTCGACGCATCCAGCACGCGCTCGATGTGCTCGAGATGCACCGACACGCGCGCGGTGCCGAGCTTGAGTGTGTAGCTCCGTCCGACTTCGAGCGGTCGCGTGCCGAGCCAGAAGATGCTGGTGCGGATGCGCGTCGCCGTCACCGGCGGAGGTTCATGCGCGAGCGTCGCGAGCTCGCCGCGCTGCACGTAGATCTGCTGGGCGAGTGTGAAGCCGGCCGATTCGCCCGCACCGACGATGGATGGCGCGACGCGATTGAACGCCTCGAGCGACTTCACGCGCGTGCGCTTGCCCGACGGATGGAACACGACCTCGTCGCCGACGCGCAGGCGGCCGCTGTCGATCGTACCGGCAACGATGCGTCGGTCGTCGCCGTCGTTCGTGAACTTGAACACCGCCTGAACGGGCATGCGGAAGGGGCCGTCCACGGCCTCGCCCTGGCTGCGGAAGGCGTCCAGCACCTCGAGGACGGTCGGGCCCGTGTACCACGACATCGTGGCCGATCGTGTCGCGAGGTTGTCACCTTCACGGCCGATCACCGGGATGATCGCGGCGGGCTCGAGCCCGATGGAAGAGAGGAACCCGCCGAGGTCGCGCGCGAACGCGTCGAAATCCTCCTGCCGGCTGCCGACGAGGTCCATCTTGTTGACGACGACGGCGATCTGTCGCACGCCGAGCATGGACAGCAGATACGCGTGCCGCCGCGTGTTCTCCTGGATCCCCTCACCGGCGTCGAGCACGAGCAGCGCCGCTTCGGCTCGCGCAGCGCCCGTGACCATGTTCTTCAGGAACTCGACGTGGCCCGGCGCGTCGAGGATCAGGTAGCGCCGCTTCGGCGTGCGGAAGAACACGCGCGCCGCATCGATGGTGATTCCCTGCGCGCGCTCGTCCTTGAGCGCATCGAGCAGGAACGCGTACTCGAACGGCTTCGCCGTGCGCGCGCACAGATCCTTGATCTGCTCGAGCTTGCCTTCCGGCAAGGAGCCGGTGTCGGCGAGCAGGCGTCCGATGATGGTGCTCTTGCCGTGATCGACGTGGCCGACGATCACGATGCCCATGCGGGCCTCGACCTCCGCGGCGCTCTCGCCTCCGGGCGCGTTCGAGGCGAGGTCCTCAGGGAAGGGAAGCCCTTCCTCGTCGAGCCGGAGCGGCCGTGTCGCGGTGCTCGCCGAACCAGTGACTGCGTTCATTCGGATGCCTCCCCGCGCTGCACGACCGTCTCACCGCCGACGCCGTTCAGCACCAAGCGCGACTCGATCACGAGGTCGGGCGCGAGCGATGCGGACACCGAGCAGTACGTCTGGAAGGAGAGCGCGATCGCGCGCTCCGCGTGTGCCTGCTCGATCCCCGGGCCGTCGATCGCGAACTCGAGCCGTGCGCGGATCAGCCGGCGCGGTGCCGAGCCCCGCCGCTCCGCGTCGACGCGCACATCGACGCGATCCGCGGGTGTACGCCGCTTGGCGAGGTAGTCGACGACGTCGATCGCCGAGCAGGCCGCGAGCGCACCGAGCATGGTGTCGACCGGGCCGAGTCCGGTCTCCCCCGCTGCGTCGATGGCGACCGCCGGTCCGCCTGGCCGCCCGATCTCGTAGCGACGCGCTCCGCGCCACGACGCGTGCACCGTGGTCGTCGTAGGGCGCGCCTCGCTCCCGGCCTGCGCGGTAGGCGCTCGATCCGGCTCGACGACGGTCATCGTGTGGTGGAACGAAGGGTGAGAACGGTCGTGGACATGGTCTGCGTCACTAGGTGCCGGGTGTCGATGAATTCGATGGCAGATACAAAAACCGGCCGCTCGTTCGGAGCGGCCGGGTTGTGTTCCCGTGTCGGTGGTGTGCGCGCTTGTTCAGCTGCTCACATCCCGGCCGCGATCTGTGTGCTGGCGCTTGGCCAGACAACAGCAGTTCGAAATCGACGGACACATACACGCGCAGGCCCCACAAGCCGCGCGATTGGCGCAGGCGGTGTGGCAGGCGGGAATGGCCGAAGCGAAGGAGCGGATCACGAGAGAAGCGATACGGTCGAAGCGGTGACGACGGCTAGAACAGAACTGCGTGTATACAAAAAAGCGCCCGAGCGAGTGGCCGCCGGGCACGTTCGCGTTTTAGCTCTTTGTTTAACGTGGCGGCAATAGGCGGCAAATCACCACGGACTACAATTGGTTCCCGCCAACCTAGGGGGACTGACGGGCGGAGTCAAGCGTTCGCGTCGGTGGCGCTTCTCTGGCGCGCTCGGCGGCCCTCAAGCGGGAGAGCTGGGTCAAGCAGGCGGAGAGTTGACCCGGCTCCTTTTCACCCGACTCCTCGATGGACCTGCACCGCTCTTCCTGGTCATCGGCCTCGTGTGTGCTCGGCCCTCGATACAGGTGAGAGAGGAGGAGCGCCCCGCCCACTGCTGCGCCAACGGCGAGCATGCCCGCCACGCGGCGTGCCGCCCGGCCGAACACACCTCTTCGCCGGGAGCCGAAGACCGGAACGCCGCGCACGATCACGGCGCCACGGCTACTGGCGCGATGGCCGCAACGCGGGCACATCGAGGCGTACGTCATCACCGGCCCACCGCAATGGGCACAGACAGCGATCGGCACGTGCAGCGGGTCAGGAGTGGAGCAGGACGCGATCCATGCAAGCGCGGAGAGTCGACGCAAGGACGCGACGGCGCTCATAATAGCAACTCTCGGTGGGGCGTTTGAGAGCAGCGCCGCAGCTGGCCGCCTCGTGCCGCCGCGGTGGTTCGGACTGCCTACGGGCGGGCACGGCCGATAGCTTGCTAACTGCCATGGCCCTCGACATCGACGACGTCTCCGAAGCCGAAGTTGCCGCGAAGACCAGCGCGCTTGCCGCGTGGCTCCGCGCCAACGCGCCCGTCGCGATCGGCTACAGCGGCGGCGTGGACTCCGCCTATCTCGCGGTGACCGCGCGCCAGACCCTCGGTGCAGAGGGCGCTCTGGCGATCATCGGGCGCAGCGCGTCCTACCCAGCGGAACAGTGGGC
>DASVNI010000206.1:0-5477 GCA_036383935.1 Gemmatimonadaceae bacterium
GCGCACACGAGGCGAGCCGGTCGATGCTCACGGGTGGCACCTGCACGTGCATATCGATCCGGTCGGCGAGCGGACCGGAGAGGCGCGCGCGATATCGCAGCACGTCGGTCGCCGCGCAGACGCACGCGCGCGCGAGGTCGCCCGCATGGCCGCACGGACATGGGTTCATCGCGGCGACGAGCGCGAATCGCGCCGGATAGCGCAGCGACGCCGCCGCACGCGCGATCGACACGAAGCCGTCCTCCATCGGCTGGCGAAGCGCTTCGAGCACGGCGCGAGGAAACTCGAGCAGCTCGTCCAGGAACAGCACACCGTGATGCGCCAGACTGACCTCGCCTGGCCGCGGCGTGGAGCCTCCACCGACGAGTCCCGCGGTGGACACAGAATGATGTGGCGCCCGGAAGGGTCGACGCGTCACGGCGCCGAGCGTCGGGTCGAGCAGCCCGGCGACGCTGTGCACCGCCGTCACCTCGAGGGACTCCGCGGTAGTGAGGGCGGGAAGAATCGTCGGCAGGCGACGCGCGAGCATGGTCTTGCCCGAACCTGGCGGTCCGATGAGCAGTACACCGTGCGCTCCCGCAGCGGCGATCGTGAGGGCGCGCTTGGCGCTCTCCTGGCCCGCGACGTCGGAGAAATCAGTCGCGTCGACCTCCTCGTTTCTGGCAGCGGGGCGCTCGGAGCTCGGCAACGTGCTCCGACACAACCACTCGACCAGCTCGGAGAGCGTCGTCGGCGCCACGAGGAACAGATCCCGTAGAAGGGACGCCTCGGCCAGATTCGCGCGCGGCAGGACCAGCGCAGCATTCGTTGCACTGTCCGATCGCGCGGCGAGCATCCGTGCGATCGAGAGCGCACCGCGCACCGGGCGAATCGTACCGTCGAGCCCGAGCTCACCGACGAAGGTGTGACGTGCGACCGCCTCCGGGTCGAGCACCCCCGCACCAACGAGCACGCCGAGCGCGATGGGCAAGTCGAAGGCAGTTCCTTCCTTCCGCACGTCAGCCGGCGCCAGGTTTATTGTGATGCGCCGCGGCGGCACGGCGAACCCCGAGTTGAGCAGTGCCGCGCCGACGCGCTCGCGACTCTCCTTCACGGCACTCGCCGGCAGCCCCACCGTCATCCAATTCGGCAGTCCGTTCGCGACGTCCACCTCGACCGTGACGTCGTAGGCATCGATGCCGAGGACGGCGGCGGAGCGGATCGCGGCGAGCATGCCTGATGATCGTGCTCACGCACTCCATCCCGTCATCGAGCGAGCGCGAGAGCGCGCGAACGCACGCGGGCCCGGCGGGCGGCAGCGCGTGGAGCAGCCTTCGCCCCACGCGCTGCATATGCCGTCAGCGCGAGGCTGACACTTTCGGCTGCTTGTCGAGCAGGTTCTGCGCGGCGAGTTGATGCGCCTGGAACGCCGGCGCGACCTTCGTGACCAGCGCGCGCGCTTCCGCGTTCTGCAGTGCGGGAAGCAGCGTGGTCGTCACGGCGTCGATCACGGCCTTGTGGAATGCAACCTCGTGCGCGAGGAACGCGCGATCGAACGCCTTGCCATTCGCTGCCTGCAAGGCCTTCACGGCGGCCTCGTGATCCTTTGCCATGGCGAAGTCCTTTGGCGGCGTGGGCTTTACGCCGAGCTTCCTGGCGAGGTCGCGGCCCTGCTGACGGACGGTCTGGTGATCGCGAACGAGCATCGCGCCGAACTCCCGGACTTCCTTCGTCGTTCCCTTCTTTTCGGCGATCGCTCCGGTCTCGATGTCCCACGTGTTGGCCGCGTCGAAGATCGCGATGATCGTCGGGTCGTCGAGCTTGGCGGCTTGCGCCGCGAGTGAGTGCGCCGGAATGAGTGTTCCGGCCAGGATCATCGCCGAGACGATCACCGAGCGAAGGGACGATGTGGTAGCGCGCATCCAGAGGCTCCTAGAGAAGTGTGAGTGGATGAGCCGCGTCAGCGGTTCGTGGCCGAGGATGGCGACGGGGGCGCTATTTGTCAAGATTTTTCTTGACTTATTATCCAGCGCTATGTTTCTTCATCGAACCGGAGGTACGCGCTGATGCGTTGGTGGGAAAAGCAGATCGGCGGGGCGGCTCGAGGGCGGATCATCGCGCTGCTCCGGCGCGGAGCGTCGACCGTTGAAGAGCTGGCCGCCGAGCTGGGCGTGACGGACAACGCAGTGCGGGCGCATCTGCAGCTCCTCGAGCGCGAGGGGCTCATCCGTGCAACGGGCACTCGGCAGGGGCCGGGAGCCGGTAAGCCGGCGACGACCTACGAGCTGTCCGAAGGCTCGGAAGCCGCGCTCTCCAGCGCGTACGCGCCGGTGCTGACCGCCCTGCTCCAGATCCTCGCCGAGCGGATGCCGGCCGAAACGCTCGACGAGATCCTCCGCCAGGTCGGACGTCGCATCGGGCCGTCTTCCCCTGAGGATGGCTCGCTCGACGTGCGTGTCCGTGCCGCAGCGAAGCTGCTGTCGGGGCTCGGTTCCGAGCTCGACGTCGAGCGGACGTCGAAGGGATACGTGCTGTGCGGGTACGCCTGCCCGCTCGCCAGTGCCGTCCGTGGCGAGCCCCGGGCGTGTCACGCCGTCGAAGAGTTGATCTCGGCCGTCGTGGGAGAGCCGGTGCGCGAACAGTGTGACCGGACGTCTGCGCCGCGCTGCCGCTTCGAGGTCGTCCCCCGGAGCGCCTGAGACGGAGACCGGCTAGATCGTGCGCGACATCCGGACGAGGGGCACCTGAACGCCGTCCGGCAGCCCGAGCTCGACCTGCTCATCCGCCGCGAAGCCGAGCGCTCGATACAGAGGTTGACCGGGCAGCGTGGCCATGAGCTCCAATCGTTGGAAGCCGGCGGCGCGAGCATCCGCGAGGCATCGATCGAACAGCAGGCGCCCGAGTCCGCGGCGAGCCGAGCCCGGATCCACGAAGAAGGCGCGAATCCGCGCCGCCTCCGTCGCCGGATCGAGGGGCGCATCAGCGCCGTGCTTCCACTGGTCGCCACCGAACAGCGTGCGACGCCCGCTCCATCCGCCGGACGCGACGATGCGTTCGTCATGCTCCACGACGTAGTAGGTGCCGTCGTCGATCAACTGTGTGTCCACGCCGAACATGAAGCGCAACGCGCTCGCGATCTGATCGGACGAGTACCACGCCGCGCCGAGCTGTTGAACGGATCGCTCGATCAACCGCTCGATCGTGGCGACGTCGTCGCGTTGCGCGAGGCGAAGGCGGAACGGAATGTCGGCCGACGGCATGAGCAAAGGTCGCGGCGGACATCACGCGACGCTACAGCGCGAGCAGTAGCTGTGCGGATTCGGCCGACTCGGCCGACGGCTCTGCTGCATCGTCGGCATCGTCTTCCCTCTTGTAGTAGCGGTCGAAGGTGACGCCGTGAGCCGCGCAGAGCGCCTTGATGTGCGTGCGAAGCCCTTGCCGGTAGCGCTCGCCGACCTGGTGGCTGCGTGCATAGGTCGATCGGTAGCGCGCCGCGAGATGCGGGAACTCCTTCTCGATGAACGGGAGGTAGCGTTGGCGCGCCGTCGACTGGAGGCGGAGGGCGCATGCGCCGAGGTACGACGCGTTCGCCTCGGCGACGGAGCGCACGAGCGACTCGAGCAGATGAGGCGCGTCGGTGATGCCCGGGAGTACCGGCATCACGTTGACGCCAACCTCGATTCCGTGCGCACGCAGTCGCGCGATGGCGCGAAGGCGCGCCTCGGGCGTCGGGGCACGCGGCTCGAGTCGGCGCGCCAGCTCACGATCGGTCGTGATGAGCGAGACGTGCACCGAGAGGCGCGAGACGGCGGCGATCCGCATCAGCACGTCGACGTCGCGAGTGACGAGCGGACTCTTCGTGATGATGGTGACCGAGAGGCCGCGCTGTTCGGCGAGCGTCTCGAGCACTCCCCGAGTGATGCGATAGCGCCGCTCCGCGGGTTGGTACGGATCGGTCGCGGTGCCGATCACGACCGTCTCTCGCATCAGGGCTCGCATGCGGGCCGGACGCCTGAGCTCGCGGCGGAGGACGACGCCGGCTTCGCGCTTCACGAAGATCCGCCGCTCGAAGGCCAGCCAGGGCGGCAGCGCACCCAACTCCTCCCGCACGGCATCCCCTGCGGCATCGGCAGTGGAGAGCCGCTCGGCGACGTAGCGATGCGCGTAGCGTGCATAGCAGTACGCGCAGCCGAAGGCGCACCCCACGTACGGGTTGATCGACCAGAAGGGCATCCCGGTCGCAGTCGGGCTGTTCAGGAGACTGCGAGGATCCGTTCCGAAATACCGGATGTCCTTCTGCTCCCCGAGCAGAGGGGGCGCACCACCTCGCGTGTGATCCAGATCGAACATGGCGTGCTGCATTGGCCCTCCGGGAGCGCGGATCCGGCCCCTTCGATGATACCGAAGATATCCCGAAGATGCAACACGATGTTACCTGAGGGCACTGGCACGAGTTTGGTCGAGGAGGGTAGGTGTAACGTTGGGTCGGGCGACACGGGTAACTCGAATTCAAGGAAGCAAATGATCTCTCGATGGGCGCCTGGCGCGGCGTTGGCCGCGGCGGCAATCACGCTCATGGCGTGCGGTGGCGGTTCGGATACCACCACCGGACCGGGTGGAATCACAGTCCTCCCGTCAGGCGCCGTAAGCCTGACGGCCGGCCAGTCGGCGGCTCTCACCAGTGCGGCCGCGCTCAAGATCGACGGGGGGGCCACCGGCTCGGAGAACGTGCTCGTGCTCGTCGATACGACGCTCACATCGGTTGGGACGACCGTGAACTATTCGGTCGCGGCCACGGGGACCGGAGCGGCCGGTGCCGTCACGCCGCCCGCGACGACGCTCTCGCCAGCCACGATGGCCCTCTCGCCGGAAACATCCTTCTCGCCGGACCGGCAGCCGTCGGCGTTCAGGGCCGTCGCTGCAGGGCCCAGGCTGGACATGGCGTTCGGCATGCGCCTGAACGAGCGCTCTCGCGGACGGTTCCGTGGCGGAATCAGCGCCGCACGAGCGGCGCTGGCGTCAACTCGCACCGCGTCGGGCCGCACCGCACCGCTCAGCGCGCGACTGAGCGTCGCCTCGGCGGCACCGCAGGTCGGTGACGTCGTCAACATCAATGTCAGCTCCGACGCCTGCTCGAACATTCAGATGCGCGGCACCCGCATCGTGGCGATCAGCTCACATGCCATCGTGCTCGCCGATACGCTGAATCCCACGGGGGGCTTCACCGCGGCGGACTATGGGCGATTCGCCGTCCGCTTCGACACGCTGGTCTATCCACTCGACACCGACAACTTCGGCGTGCCGGCGGACATCGACGGGAACGGTAAGATCGTCATCCTCTTCACCCGCGCCGTCAACGAGCTCACGCCAGCCGGCTCCCAGTCGTACGTCGGCGGCTTCTTCTATGGACGCGACCTCTTCCCCACCACCGACACTCAGAACCTGCAGGGGTGCGCGGGCAGCAATGTGGGAGAGATGTTCTACCTGCTCGCGCCCGA
>DASVNI010000207.1:0-21970 GCA_036383935.1 Gemmatimonadaceae bacterium
CACCGACGAGGCGGCGGTGCTCACCGGCTCGATCGGTCTGTTGCCCTCGGCGTCGCTCGGTGCACAGAGCGGCGGCACGGGTACGCGTGTCGGTCTGTACGAGCCGATTCACGGCTCGGCGCCGGACATCGCGGGGAAGGGGATCGCGAACCCGGTCGGCACGATCCTCAGCGCGGCGATGCTGCTTCGGCACTCGCTCGGGCTCGAGGCCGAGGCGAAGGCGGTGGAACGCGCGGTGTCGGAGGCGGTGAAGGACGGCGCGCGGACGAAGGATCTCGGCGGGTCGCTGAGCACCGTCGCGGCGGCGGATGAAGTGCTGTCGCGGCTGGCGCGCGAGACTACGGCGGCGTAGGCCGCTTTGTCGGATCGCTCGGGATGATGCAGGCCGTCATCCCGAGCGAGCGCAGCGAGTCGAGGGACCTGCACCTCGGAACGCTTATACGGCCGTTCAACTACGGAACGCGAATCTTTGACTGCGATTCCGCGGAAACGACAGGATTCGCTCCATGTGGTCGGAGAGATCTCTCCGTCATGTCAACAAAGAATTTGTGGTCGTGGATGGAGAGGAGCGGTGCGCTAGTGCGTACTACTCGACCCGGAGAGCGGTAGATCCTGCCGTTTCCGCGAGATCGTCGTTCAAGATCCGCGTTCCGTAGTTGAAAGGCCAATGACAACGTCCAACATCAACGAATACAACTCCGCCGAGCACGCGCTGCAGTATCTCGCGCGGGCCGACAAGATCGCGCACCGCACCGCGGGCGAGGCGGTGGTATTGGAGCTCGTGCCGCGTACGGTGCGCCGGATTCTCGATCTCGGCGCGGGTGACGGACGGCTTCTTTCGCTACTGAAGATCGATCGGCCCGACGCGCGTGGTGTGGCGACCGATCTCTCCCCGACGATGCTCGACGCGGCGCGTGCGCGGTTCGCCGGTGATGCATCGGTGGACGTTGTCGAGCACGATCTCGAGGTGCCGCTCTCCGCGCTTGGCGGTGCGGCCTCGTTCGACGTGATTGTGTCGTGCTTCGCGATCCATCACTGCTCGCACGCGCGCAAGCGGGCGTTGTACGCCGAGGTGTTCGAGCTGCTCGAGCCGGGCGGTGTGTTCTACAATCTCGAGCACGTCGCGTCGCCGACGCCGGAGTTGCACGCTGCGTTTTTTGCGGCGCTCGGGATGTCGCTGGCGGACGAGGATCGATCGAACCAGCTGCTCGACGTGGAGACGCAGGTGGCGTGGCTGCGCGAGATCGGGTTTGCGCAGGTGGACTGCTTCTGGAAGTGGAGGGAGCTGGCGCTGTTTGGAGGGGTGAAGCCGTGAGCGAATCCCCTGTCGCGCGGACCACGGAGGCATCCCCGGTTGCCCTGCACTCGCTTCCCCCAGGCGTGAGCGTTGGGAACGCGGCGGTGGATGGCGCGCCGTTCAACGGATGGTTCGTCGGCGACTTCACGCGCTGGTTCGCGGAGCGCGGGCTGTCGTCGAGCGAGCTCGCATCGGTCGGGTTACGAGATGCGCCTGCGCTCGAAGTGAAATGGGGTAGTCACCCTGCGGGGCAGCCGAGGCCCGAGGGATGGGCGGCGCGCACGCCTGCGGTGGGTGTGTCCGTGCTCATCTCCGGCGAGTTCGTCGTCGCATTTCGCGAACATGCCGACGCGCCGGAGCGCGAGGTGCGGCTCGGCGAGCAGGGCGACTACGTGGTGTGGGGGCCGGCGGTGGAACACCGGTGGTATGCCGTCCGGGACTCGATCATCCTGACGGTGCGGTGGGCGGTGCCGGCCTAGCCCCACATCCACGCATGCGTCGCCGCCTGCGCAACGACCTTTAGCTCGATGCCAACCTCGGTGCGGCAGCGGCGATCATCCGCGCCAACCCCTTCTCCGCCATTCTCGCCCACTGCCAGCTGACTTTCACTCGCAGCGGCGTGCGCAGGCTGGCCGTCGTACATACGAGGTCCACGTCGCGTCCCGGCGCTTCCGCCGTCTCCGGATTACAGTCCCAAACGCGACCTTCTTCGTCAGTCACTCGGCGCGATGCCATCGTCGGTGTCTCCATAGGGTTCGACAGCGAAACGGCTACAGGAGATGGATTGCGCGAACCGCATGGAGGTAACCGGCCAGCAACGTCGTGTGAGAGGTATTGCTAGCCTCCGGTGAGTTCGGTCACACGTCCTGAATGGCAGCGACTGCGCTGGTGCGTTACGTTCGGGACGATGCTATCTCGACGAGCGATGCGCGGATTCCTCATCGCCACCCTGATTGGCACGGCCGCCTGCGCGCGCCTTCGACCGGCGGAGAGCCTTCCGCTCCTCCCATTCGCGACCGACAGCGTTCGTGTCCAGCGGGTGAGCGACGGCGCCCTGGTCCGATACATCCACTCGCCAGTGGGCCCGTGGGCCATCAACGTTCTCGAAATTGACCTTGGCCGCTGCAACCGAGCGGTTGCGGTCAAGGGCGGAGAGTCGGCAACCGGCCGCACCAGGACGACGGCGCTGCTTGGCGACCTTTCGAAGCGCGAACGCGTGGTTGGCGGCGTCAACGCCGACTTCTTCTCGCTCGCGAATGGCACGCCAGAGGGACTGCTCGTGGTGGATGGCCGCATGCTCACACCACCGGGACGGCAACCCGTGTTGGCATTCGATTCTTCAGGCGTACCACACATCGATGTCTTCACGCAGGAGGGCATGGCGCTTCTGCCATTTCAACCGCTCGAAGCTGTCGGCGGACGCCCGCGCCTCCTGCGGGACAGCCTGATCGTAGCGGAGGTCGACACCTTCGGCAAAGCGTCATTCTTCGGCCGGAATCCGCGTACGGCAGCCGGGATCGCGCGCGGGGGAAAGCGTCTCATCCTCGCAGTCGTCGACGGACGCCAGAAGCCGTACAGCGACGGCATGTCGCTGCGCGAGACCGCGGCGCTGATGCAAGCGCTCGGCGCGCGTGACGCGATCAATCTCGACGGCGGCGGATCGAGTACGCTCGTCGTTGCCGACCCCGCCGTGTCGGGTGCGCTGCGGATTGAGAACCGGCCGTCCGACAAAGGCGTGGAGCGCGCCGTGGGAGATGCGCTGGCGATCGTCGATCGCTGCAGGCGCGACTGATCCTCCGCTGGTGCATCCGAGTGTCTCGCCGAAGTGCATCGGATGTGCGGTCGAGACAATTAGTGACACTCGTAGAGCACTCGTGACGCCGTTCACGGGCGGCTCGTCGGGGGTGAGCATACGTTTATGCCCCCCTACACCCCCCTGAGAACATGATCTCTCGTGTCTTCACGGCAGCGCCGGCTTCGTTGATCGTGCTTGCGTGCCTGGCTGCGACGCCGGCGACCAGCGCGGCGCAGAGCAACTCCGCCGCGAGTGCCTACCCGGGCGCCGTTCAGGTCAACCATCCCGAGCGCATCGCGGACGTGTACCGCATCATTCCCGAGCGCGGTACCGTGGCGTACCTGACGAAGGACGATCCGGCGAAAGTTGCCGCGTGGTACAAGAAGAATTCCAAGGTGCTCCGCACGGAGCAGAACCGCTCGAACATCACGATGCTCGTGCTCGGCGAGGTGAACGGGGGTGAGATGGGCAAGATCGGCTACGGCGTCACGCTGGTCACCAAGGCCGACACGAATCGCGAGTTGAGGGCGTTCGACGAATTGCACTCACGCGTGGTTCCCGAGGACGCGCCCGGGTTCCACTCCCAGAGCGAGTACGACGAGGTCCACGGGAAGTACGAGCAGTTGAACAAGGCGATCTTCAACATCAGCGACGACAGCGCCGCGGGGACCTTCGAGCAGGATCTGTATCAGCGCACGAAGAAGCAGCTCACGGACGCCAAGACGTCGGGCCGCACGTCGCAGGAGGCGCTCATGAAGAAGGTCCAGGCCGCCGCGATGTCTGGCAACGCGGCCGAGGCGCAGAAGCTCATGAAGCAGTTTCAGGGGACGATGGCGGGCGGCGATCCGTGGGACAGCTGGCTCGAGTACCTGGAGAAGGTCGACGCGGCAGCCTTCCGGACGCTCATCCTGATCGATCGGAAGCATTGAGCCTGGCGGCGGAGACCGTGCGGGAGTCGGCGCAGCTGCTCGCGCGCGATGGCGTCGGTTTTGAAGAATGCGCGCGGATCTGCGGCGCATCCTCATCCGTCGCCC
Organism: Gemmatimonadaceae bacterium; assembly: GCA_036383935.1. Taxonomy (GTDB): domain Bacteria; phylum Gemmatimonadota; class Gemmatimonadetes; order Gemmatimonadales; family Gemmatimonadaceae; genus AG11. The sequence goes on from DASVNI010000207.1 coordinate 4,127, forward strand.
GACCCATCCTCCACACACGGACCTGACATGGGCACTCCAGCCAAGAACACGATCTGCCTCTGGTACAACGGCGGCGCCGAGGAAGCGGCGAGGTTCTACGCCGAGACCTTTCCTGATTCGTCGGTGCGGGCGGTGCACCGCGCACCGGGAGACTTTCCCTCGGGAAAGAAGGGCGACGTGTTGACCGTCGAGTTCATGGTGATGGGCATCCCGTGCCTCGGCCTCAACGGAGGACCGACGTTCCCGCAGAGCGAAGCGTTCTCCTTTCAGATCGCGACCGACGACCAGGCCGAGACGGATCGCTACTGGAACGCGATCGTCGGCAACGGGGGGCAGGAGAGCGCGTGCGGCTGGTGCAAGGACAGGTGGGGTGTGTCCTGGCAGATCACGCCGATCGCGCTCACGCAGGCGATCACGGATCCCGATCCTGCCGCCGCCAAGCGTGCGTTCGACGCGATGATGCAGATGTCGAAGATCGACATCGCCACGATCGAAGCGGCGCGCCGGGGTTAGCGGATCACCTCTTCACCGTCCGTAGTAGGCGTCGCTGCTCCAGCCGAGCGGGTGTGGCGGGGCTATGAACGTGCCGTGACCCGCTCCCAATCGCGCACCCCGCCCGCGACGATGCGAAAGAGAGGATGTGCCATGGGCTGCGCGTTGGCGATCCGCTCGTCGAACCACTCCGGAGAGCGGCGCCGGAGCTTGCGACCCAGATGCTCCCATTCGTAGTGGAGCTGTCCCTTCGTTTCGGCGATGCGCGCGACGGCCTCTCCGGATGCGACGATGCGAGCCGCGTTGAACGCGTAGCCGCGCGAGGTGGCCTCGTCAGCCACGACCCGGAGGTAGGTGGCGATGGAGGACACCGGGTCGGCGGCGGCGCGAAAGCGCTGGAGCTGCGGGTGATGCGTGTAGCCGCGCGTGCGACCGAGGAGCACGGCCTGCGCGAGAAGCGCTTCCCGCCAGAGGGCGACCAGACCGGCGGCATCGAGATGGCGGGGATGGAGAGTCCAGAGACGCATGCGACAGATCCAACCTAGGAAAGATTCTCGGGCGTGTCCAACAAGAGTGTGAGCCGATGGAGCGGCAATTCACGCGTGATGAGAGCACGCTCACGCCGTCTGGACGACTCGACCGGCTATGTGCTCGAGCGGACGGCCTCTCTCTCTCTGCGATCAGACCTCCGACATGCGTCTCCGAAGTGTGTTCCTCATGGCGGCAGTACCGTCCCTCCTCAGCGGCTGCACGACGTTCGCCACCGTGCGCTCGGCCGAACCGTACGTTGGGCCGTCGGTCGCGGTGCAGGGATCCGCGAGCACACCGCCGGGAGAGATCGCCAGCTGGTTCTGGTCGTTCGATTGTGCCGAAGCATGCAGACACCCCATCGTGGGCGGTGACCTGGGCTTCACGTATGGGTGGCGGCCAAACGGCGGTCCGCGCGCCGTGGCGCTCGGCGCGGGCATCAGCGGCGTGAATCCGTATGTCGACGGCTACGTGCAGTTGGCCGGCGGGCCGCGACCCTTCGGCCTCGGAGCTCGGCTCGGCGCTGCGCCTTTTGGTTGGCGCGAGAATCAGATCTATGGGCGCTACGACATCCCCGTAAATGCGCAGTCGCGGGTGCTCCTCAACCCTGGGCTATTCGTCAGCGAGGGACATTCTCCCAACGGCGGGAGCTCTGGCCGGTTTCTCGGCTTCGTGCAGGGGGTGGGCCTCCAGACGGACTCGGACTACCTCTCGTGCACCCCGTCCGTGGGGCTGGTAGCCGGCCAGGCGCAACGCGACAGGTACGGCCGCGTGGATGGTCCGGAGTCCACCGTGTTCGCGATCGCGTCCGTGGGGTTCACGTGGCACGGTCGGCGCGTGAAGCCTGAGCATTGAGCGATGGCGCGGCGCCAGGCAGATCGTGGCGGTTGAGCGCGGGGTGATGCGGTGCGCGTGCACGCGCGGTACGATATCCCTCGCCCGCAAAGCCCCCCACCGGCACGGAGCGCATGCAGCCCTACCGCCTCACCATCGACAAATTCCTCGACCACGCCGCGAAGTGGTTCGGGAACCAGGAGATCGTCGAGGCCGAGTGTGGCCGCGTCGTCGTGCGGACGAACTACGCGGAGCTGCGCGAGCGAAGCAATCGCCTCTCGGGCTCCCTCGCCGCGCTGGGTGTGAATGTGGGTGACCGCGTCGGAACGCTCGCCTGGAACACGCGGCATCACCTCGAGATCTACTACGCCGCGATGGGGATGGGCGCGATCTGCCACACGCTCAATCCGCGGCTGACCGTCGCGCATCTCGCGCTGATCATCAACGAAGCCGAGGACAGCGTGTTGGCGGCTGCAGCCAACCTGCAGCCGATCGTGCAGCAATTGCTTCCGCTCTGCCCGTCGATCCGGCACGTCATCGTGCTCGACGATGCAGCATCCGATGCAGCATCCGATGCAGCGTCCGATGCGACGGCGAGCGACGGTGTCCGGATCTGGTCGCTGGAGGAGTTGCTCGCGACACGCGGCGCGCCAGTCGCGTGGGGTGCGTTCGACGAGGAGACGCCAGCCGGTCTCTGTTATACCTCGGGCACGACGGGCAAACCGAAAGGGGTGCTCTACACGCATCGCTCCAACTACCTGCACACGCTGCGTGCGCTGCAGGCGGATGCGATGGCGCTCACGGCACGCGACACGATACTGCTCGCGGTGCCGATGTTTCACGCCAATGGCTGGGGGATTCCCTTCGTCGCACCGGCAGTGGGTGCCACGCTCGTGCTGCCTGGCCGCGTGACGGATGGGCCGAGCCTCACTCGGCTCATGCGCGAGGAAGGCGTGACGGTCTCGATGGGCGTGCCGACGGTGTGGCTCGGCGTGCTCAACGAGCTCGATCACGAAGGGGGCGAGCTGCCCACGCTCCGGCGCGTGCTCGTCGGCGGCGCGACCTGCCCCGCGGCGCTGATGCGTCGGATGGAGGAGCGCATGCATGTCGAGGTGCAGACGAGCTGGGGGATGACGGAGGTCTCGCCGATGGGCACCGTCTCGCCGCCCGGCGCAGTGCGAGAGGATCCCGCGCATTGCGGTCGCGTCTCGATGGGGTTCGATCTCAAGCTCACCGACGCCGAAGGCACGACGCTGCCGCAGCAGCGCGGTGCGGTTGGACACCTGAAGGTGAAGGGGCCGGCCGTCGTCGGTCGCTACTTCAAGGCCGAGAGCGACGCGCTCGACGAGGAGGGCTACTTCGACACCGGCGATCTCGCGATGATCGACGAGGCGGGCAACCTCATGATCTGCGGCCGCTCGAAGGATCTGATCAAGTCAGGGGGCGAGTGGATCAACCCCGCCGAGATCGAGGCGATCGTCGGACGACATCCGGCCGTTGCCTCCGCCGTCGTGATCGGCCGGCCGGACGACAAGTGGCAGGAGCGACCGGTGCTGATCGTCGAGCCGCGCGCGGGCCACGAGCTGGATCCGCAGACGCTGCTCGACACGCTCCGTGGCAACATCGCCGACTGGTGGCTCCCCGACGAGATCGCGCAGGTGCAGGCGATGCCACTCGCCGCGACGGGGAAGCTCGACAAGAACCAGCTGCGCGCGGATTACGCGAGTGGTCGGATCGTCGGTCAGTCAGTGAGGCGTTCCTGACGGCGTTGGTAGTCGCGGCGAGAGATCAAGAACGGAGGGACTAGAGCGGATGCGGCGGATTGGGCGGATGCTAGAGCTCTCGCCGCCTCGAGCACGAAGCGCCGGCCCGTGAGAACGCGGAACGGGGAGGGGAGATCTCTCCCCCGGACGCCAGAACTTTTGGGATTGTGGATGGATAGGACGGGTGCGCCTGAGCATGGCGCTCGACCCGGAGAGTAGTTCTCCGCGTCCTCTCAGTTGCCCTCGGCGTACTCCGCGTCAATCCGTTGCCGAGCCAAAGGCAGTTGCCGTTGCTCCTGCATCCGCTCAATCCGCCGCATCCGCTCAGGCCCTCCGTTTTCGAGCTCGGCGCCGATATTACCAACGCAGTTCAGGCCGGAGTCCCGGAGTCAGCATCCCTCCGCCGGAGCGGGCGTTTTCGGCGCCCAGAGTCCGACGAGCCAGCCCCACGACATCGTCCCCGCCGCTCGGCGACGGCACATCACCGTCTCGTTCAGATCGTACATGCCGGGCATGAGGTCGCGCGCAGGCGTTGGTGTCTCGACGAAGTGCATGTAGCTCTTCTCGGGCGCGTACGCAGGCCAGGCGGGCGCATTGCGCGCCGTCGGATGGCCTGTGCGTGCGAAGCTCGCCCAGTAATCACCCACCGCTTCGGCGAGCGCGTCTTCTGCGGGCGTGTGCGCATTCTTCGGCCAGAGCGGCGGCGTGGTGTCGAAGGTGCCGAACACGTAGGGCAGCTCGCTCGCATGGAACGCGTGCAAGCCCGCCGAGTCGGCGGCGGGATAGCCGTGGTCCCACAGGTACAAGTACGACGGCATCCCCAGCGCGGCCTGCATGCGAACGAGTCGCTCGGCCGTCCAGCCGTAGAGCGCATCGCGCGTCGTCGCGAAGATGCTCTCCTTCAGGTTGTCGGAGGGATAGAGCTTCAGGAACGACTCGGCGAGATCGCCGTAGCGATCGCGGATCGTGCTCTCGTACACCGCCGCGCTCGCGGGCACCGGAGGCGCGAGCGGAGTGAGCGAGCGGATCTCGCCCTGGTTGAAGCCGGCCAGCAGCGGCACGCGCGCCTGCTTCCCCTGATCGAACACGTTCACGAGCTGGTCGGCCAGCACCTTCCCGTCCACCGCGCCCCAGGGGCCGTAGCCGAATCCGGCTGCGGCGGCGGTGATCTGATCGCCGGGCATCGCGCGCATCGCCGCGAGGTCGGCGGCCTTGAGCTGATGCATCAGGTTGACCCCAGCCTGCTCGGCCGACGGCGCACCGTGCACCGCCGACTTGAGGTTCGGCGTGGAGATCATGTACGCGCTCTCGGCGATCCCCTTGGCGAACAGGCCGCGCGCGGGGGGTGAGGCCATCAGGTACATCACGCTGAGCGCGCCGGCGGATTCGCCGGCGATGGTGACGTTGGCCGGATCGCCGCCGAACGACCCGATGTTCTCCTTCACCCACTGCAGCGCGCGGATCTGGTCCTGCAAGCCGTAGTTGCCCGAGATGCCCTGCGCCGATTCCGCGCTCAGCTCGGGGTGCGCGAGCCAACCGAGCACGCCGAGCCGGTAGTTGATCGACACGACCACCAGGCCGCGATCTGCGAGCTTCTTTCCGTCGTACATCCCCTCGCGGCTGGCGCCCGACTGCAATGCACCGCCGTAGATCCAGAAGAACACCGGGGCGTTCTTCGCGTTCGCCGGCGTCCAGATGTTGAGCGTGAGGCAGTCCTCGCTCAATGGCATCGGGCTGCCGGTGTAGATCGTCGAGAGTCGCGGCGGCGGCTGGTAGCACGCCGCACCGAACTCCGTCGCCTCACGCACGCCGGACCAGCGCGCGAGCGGGACGGGCGGCTTCCAACGCAGCGGTCCCACTGGCGGCTGCGCGAAGGGAATGCCCTTGAACACGCGGATGCTGCCGTCGGTGGTGCCACGCACGGCGCCGGCCGGCGCGTTCACCGTCGGACCCGGAGCGGTCTTGTCGCGCATGGGGGAGTTCGGCGTGGCGTTCACGGGCGTCGTGAGAGCGAGAGAGGCGGTGATCGCAGCGAATGCACGAAGGACGATCATGCGGTTCTTTCCTCGCGACGGAGGGTGCGCGCGAGCCAGAGGAAGAGCAGGATCGCGATGACGTAGAATGGCGTGAGCGTGAGGAGCGCCGCCTGCAGCGCGTGGAGATTTCCGTGCGCCTTGAACCAGTCGCTCGCCGCGCCGACCCACGTCGGCCCGAAGCCGAGCCCGATGAAGTTCATCACCAGCAACAGCAGCGCGCCCGACATCACGCGCTGATCGGGGCGCACCTCTTCCTGCACCAGCGCGACCGACGCGGCGAGATAGAAGTAGTTCAGCATGAACGCGCCGGTGAGGAAGACCAACGCGAGCTGCCAGGTCGGCGCTTTGAGGAAGGCGACGTAGAAGGGAAGCGCGAACACGAGCGACAGCGCCGGAACCGTGGCATAGGCGGCCCGTGAACGGCGTGTCATCCGGTCGATCACTCGGCCGGAGACGACCATCCCCGTGCCGATCCCGAACGCGGCGACGAGCGCATACCAGACCGCGACCTCGCGCAGCGTCATCCCCTTCTCCCGCATGAGAAAGAGCGGCGTGAAGTTGCCCATGCCGTACGTGACCATCTGCGTGGCGCCGCTGCCGAGCGCCGCGAGCACGAGTGTCTTCCGCGAGAAGAACGCGCGCAGCGTCTCGCCGAACCCGGACTTCGCCACGGGAACGACGTTCGCGTCGAAGCGGCCGCGCACCGGCTCGCGCACGAACAGACGGACGCACGCCGCGGTGACCAGCCCGACGGCGCCGATCGCGATGAACGCGTAGCGCCAGTTGAACGCGGCAGCGATCGACGCGCCGAAGGCGATGCCGAGCGCGAGGCCGATCGACGCGCCGAGGTTGTAGATGCCGAGCGCCGTCGCGCGGCGGCCGGGAGGAAACATGTCGGTGATCAGCGCATAGGAGGGCGGCACGCCGCCCGCCTCGCCGAATCCGACCGTCATCCGCGCGACGACGAGCTGCGGATAGGTCACGGCGAAGCCGCAGGCCATCGTCGCCCCGCTCCAGATCGCGCAGGCGAGCGACAGCACGCTCACGCGGTTGGTCCGGTCGGCGAACCAGCCGACGGGGACAGCGATGAAGCAGTAGAAGAAGGCAAAGTACAATCCGCCGATGAGGCCGAGCTGCCCGTCGGTGACGTGAAGCGTGTCCTGGATCGGCTTGGCGAGAATCGACAGGAGCTGTCGATCGAGGAAGTTCAGCCCGTACACGAAGCAGAGGAGCGCCAGCACGGCCCAGCTGCGCGCGTCCACGGTAGGTTGGGCGAGCGGTGCCGGCACCGCGGTCGCGGCGGTCAACGATGGGGCGCGGAGCTCTGAGCGTTCGTCGACCTGGTGCACGCGGCTTCCTCCCGTCGGCGGGGGTGGGTCGTACTCGGCGCCCAGCATGCCGCCAGGTGCACCACGGTGTCAATGCGCGTCCTCGCCGGGGTGCGCCGCGACCAACATATTGCGCTATGTACGCGTCGGACTGCGCCACCATTCCCGCTGGGGACCATCGCAATGAAGAATCTCTTCGAACCGGGACGTGCGACGGAGCTGACGGGGCGAATCGGGCGCCTGGGCTCCGACAGTCCTCGACTCTGGGGCAAGATGACAGCCCCGCAGGCGATGGCGCACTGCGCGGTCGCGATGGAGTGGGCGGTGGGCGACACGCGTGCGCCGCGCATGATGATCGGTCGCCTCATCGGACCGCTCGTCAGGCGGATGGCGGTCCGCAACGACGATCCGATGGCGAAGAACGCACCGACTTCGCCAACGCTTCGGATCGCCGATGAGCGCGAGCTGGATACCGAGCGGACGCGGCTCATTCGGCTGATCGAACGATTCAGCGCCGGTGGGCCGGCAGGGTGCACGACGCATCCCCACAGCTTCTTCGGGCGCATGACGCCTGATGAGTGGGCGGTGCTGATGTACAAGCACGTGGATCACCACCTGCGTCAGTTCGGCGCCTAGCTCACTCGTGTCGAGAGGAAAATGCCCAAGGCTCTAGAAGGTCGGGTCGCCATCGTCACCGGTTCGGGCGGCGGCCTGGGCCGCGCGCACGTTCACTATCTGGCGCGCAAAGGTGCACGCGTCATCGTCAACGATCTGTCACAGGAGGCTGCCGACAAAGTCGCGGCCGAGGTCATCGCCGAGGGAGGGACGGCGCTGGCGATCGCCGGCTCGGTCACCGACGAAAAGGCGATGGCAGCGATGGTCGTGCGCGTCGTCGACGAGTGGGGGCGCGTGGACATCCTCGTCAACAACGCCGGCATCCTGCGCGACAAGAGCTTCGCCAAGATGAGCCTCGACGATTTCCGTCTCGTGATGGACGTCCATCTCATGGGCTCGGTGATCTGCACGAAGGCGGTGTGGGAGCTGATGCGCGGGCAGCGCTACGGCCGCATCGTCATGACCACCTCTTCGTCGGGCCTCTACGGCAACTTCGGGCAGGCGAACTACGGCGCAGCCAAGATGGCGCTCGTCGGCCTGATGCAGACGCTGGCGATCGAGGGAGAGAAGTACGACATCCGCGTCAACTGTCTCGCGCCCACTGCGGCGACGCAGATGACCGAAGGCGTGCTGTCGCAAGAGAGCCTGCGCCTGCTCGATCCGGCGCGCGTCAGCCCCGGGCTACTCGCGCTGGTGAGCGAGGAAGCGCCGACGCGGACGATCCTCTGCGCGGGTGCCGGCAACTTCGCCAGGGCGAACGTCACGCTCACGCACGGCTACTACGTTGGAGCGCGGGAGGGTGCCGGCGAAGAGGTGATCGCGCACTGGCGCGACGTCACCGACCGCACGGGGGAGATCGTGCCGGACTACGGCTTCACGCAGGCCGAGCGCGAAGTGGCCAGCGCCGGACTCAGTGCCGCGCAGATCGTCGAGCGGGCTACCGCTCCCTCCTGATGAACTCCTTGAAGGTGAACAGGAGGATAGCGCCTGCCTGCGCCAGCACCCACGTCACGCCGATCGCGTATGGACCGACGCTGAAGTGAAAGATCGGCGTGAGTGCGTTGAGCCAGAGCATTGCGCAGACCAACATCGTGATGACAAAGATCCCGACGGCGTACGCCGGGAGCGGCTCGGCCCTGACCCGGCGCCGCCGGTACACGTAGTGGATCGGGTAGACGAGGCAGAACACGCCGAGTGCCGCGCTCGCCACGCGCCAGAGTAGCGGAGGTGTGAGCCCCACGACGGCGAGCAGCACCCCGCCGAGCGCGTAGATCGTCGCCGCGAGCCCGCATTCGATGACGAAGCGAACGAGCAACGTCCGGAACTGGTCGAGCGGCTCTCCCATCATCTCGCGCAGCACGACGGCGATCGTCGAGAATCCGACGAAGCCGATCGAGACCTGCGCGAGATTGAGGAAGTAGTCGGAGTACAGATGGTCCATCGTGCGGTCACCGAACCAACCGGCTGAGCAGCAACTCGTACGCCGCCTCCCGTGCGGTGGGTCGGGGCCTCGGACCAGGGGGAAAAAGTCGCGCGCGACCAGTTGACCCCGCGAGGAGCGGCTGATTCGGGGACTCTTCGGGGATTCGGGTTGCCACCGGTGTGACATCGCCGTCGTAAGCGCGATGCCGGGCGCGCTCCTGCGCTCGGAGGCAGCGGCACCGGCCAGATCCTCGAGGAACGATGCGCCCACGGCGGTCTCGAGAGTTCGTCGTATCCGCGAAAGCGGCAGGCCTGACCTATGTGACGGACTCGCTGCCCGGCATCAGCCGGCGCCGAGTCGGCCGCGGCTTCTCGTACGTCGATCCGGACGGACGCGTCATCCGCGCACGCGAGCACATTCGCCGCTTCCGCTCGCTGGTGATCCCGCCGGCGTGGAGCGACGTGTGGATCTGCCCGACGCCGGAGGGACATCTCCAGGTCACGGCGCGCGACGCGCGCGGCCGCAAGCAGTACCGCTACCATCCGGGTTTTCGCGCGCACCGCGATCACGAGAAGTTCGACAAGATGGTCGAGCTGAGCGACGTGCTCTGGCAGGTACGCGAGCGTGTCGAGCGCGACATCGCGCTCCCGGGGCTCCCGCGAGACAAGGTGATGGCGACGCTGGTCTGGCTGCTCGAGCGCACGCTGATTCGCGTCGGCAGTCACGAGCTGGCGAAGGAGAACAACTCCTTCGGCCTGACGACCCTCCGTCGCCGCCACGTGTCGATCGAAGGGGCCACGCTCCGCTTCGAGTTCCGCGGCAAGAGCGGCGTCGCGCACGCGGTGGCGGTGACGGACCGCCGCATCGCGCGCATCGTGCAGCGCTGCCGCGAGCTGCCCGGTCGTGAGCTCTTCCAGTACGTGGACGAGCGCGAGCGTCGCCAGATCGTCTACGCGGACGACGTCAATGCGTACCTCCGCGAGATCACCGGTCGCGACGTCACGGCGAAGGACTTTCGTACCTGGATGGGCACCATGCTCGCCGCCGCCGCGCTGCGCGAGATGGGTCCCGCGCCGACGAAGCGCGCCGCCGAGCGCAATGTCCTCGCCGCAGTCGATAGCACCGCAAACCGACTCGGCAACACGCGCGCGGTGTGTCGTAAGTATTACATCCACCCGGCGCTGCTGGAGGCGTACCTCGCGGGCGCCGTGCTGCCGCCGCTGCCGGAGTCGGTGTGGCAGGAGCGTCGCGCGAACGGACCGGCGCTGCGCCGGCACGAAGCCGAGGTGCTTGCGTTCCTCAAGGAACGCGTTCGAGCACGCCGAACCACCGCGACGTAACGCTCGTAGCGACTCGCAACGTCGCGTCGCGCGCGCCGATGAGCGACCCGTGCAGCTCCCGGACGAACGCGGCCATGTCGTCCGTCGCCAGCACCGAGTGAAGTGCGTACTCGTTCGCGCTCGAGTTCGAGATGCCACCGCCGAGCGCCCGAGCCGCGCGATAGCCGGCGCTCTTCACGACGGCAGCGACGCGGTTGTTCCAGCAGCCATATGGATAGGCGATCAGGTCGGTGCTGACGCCGAGCATCCTCTGGAGATCCTGCCGGCTGCCGACCACCTCGTTGCGCAGCTGCGTTGCGCTGACCTTGCTGAGGTCCGGGTGCGTCTGTGTGTGCGACGCGATCGTCATCCCCGCGCGCTGGAGCGCCTTCAACTGGTCGAGCCCCATGTACGCGGTGCCCAGTCCGACCTGGTGCGTGATGATGAAGAACGTGGCGGGGAAGTGCAGCTGCTCGAGGATCGGCAGCGCGTTCTGGTACTGCGTGAGCCATCCGTCGTCGAAGGTGATCGCCACGGAATTCGACGGCACGGTTCCGTGCCCCTGCACAGCGTCGACCACCGCGCTGAGCGGGACGACGGTGTACTTGTTGGCGACGAGATAGTCCATCTGCTGGCGGAACATCGCCGTATCCACATCGAGCAAACGTTGCTCCTTGTTCTGTCCCGGGTGCGTGGGCGCCACGCTGTGATAGACGAGGATCGGGACGGCGACGGGACCGGCATCCGCCGACACATACGATCGCAGGCGACTCGCGGCACTCCAGAGCGGCACGGAGAGGATCAGGATCGCGAGCAGTGGGCCCAAGGTCCAACGCGTGCGTCGATCGAGCCGCGCCACGGTCTGCCTCAACCGTGTGACGCATCCTGTCGCGATGTACCTCGGTGTGTACTTCACATGGGCCTCGATGCCTGCAGCGCCTGCGACGACTAATTGGCAAGCGATGTTCCATTTCGAGAACGGTCCATGCAGTTGGCGTGGGCATGGAGTGGTTTCGATCGCACGCGCTCGCTCTGCCGCTGCTGGTGAAGTTCGCGGTGGCGCTCGGGATCTTCATCGTTGTCCCCCAGCTCTGCCGTCGCCTCCACATTCCGGCAGTCGTCGGCCTGCTGCTGAGCGGCACGGTCATCGGGCCGTACGGTCTGGAGTTTTTTGGGACGTCGAGACCGATCATCGACTTCTTCAGCGAGCTCGGAAAGATCCTGCTGATGTTCATGGCCGGGCTCGAGATCGATCTGGCCCTGTTCAGGCGCGTGCAGAGGAAGGCGATCACCTTCGGTGTGATCACGACCTCGCTTCCATTGATACTCGGCACGCTGGTCGGCCTCGTGTTCGGCTACGGCGTGTTACCGGCGATCGTCATCGGTTCGCTGCTCGCGTCACATACGTTGCTCGCGTCGTCGACCATCACGCGCCTGGGCGAGACGAAGCTCGAGCCGATCACGATCACCTACGGCGCGACGGTGTTCTCCGACACGAGCTCGCTGATCGTCTTCGCGATCTGCGTGTCCACCTTTCAGCGCGGGTTCTCCATCTCGAGCCTCGCGCTGCTGCTCGTCGAGATCGCGGCCTTCGTCCCGTTGATCCTCTTCGGCCTGAGCCGCGTCGGCGCTGCGGTGTTGAGACGGTTCGAGGGCAACGAGGGTGCGTACTTCGCCGTCATGATCGCCATCGTGGCGATTGCGAGCTCGCTCGCTCAGCTCATTCAGCTTCCCGACATCGTCGGTGCATTTCTCTCCGGGCTCTCGCTGAACGCGGCGGTCAAGGAAAAGTCGGCAAAGAAGGAGCTGGAGTTCATCGCCAATTCGCTCTTCATTCCGGCCTTCTTCATCACCACGGGCTTTCTCATCGATCCCCGCGCCCTCGCGAACAGCATCGCGACCGATCTGCCGCTCGTGCTGTCGATCATCGGCGCGCTCCTGGTAGGGAAGTTTGCCGCGGCGGAGATCGCGGGACGCAGGTACGGCTATTCGCGCGACGAACGGCTCACCATCTGGTCGCTCACCCTGCCGCAGGTTGCCGCCACCCTGGCGGCGACGCTCGTCGCGTACCGGACGGTCGATCGCGCCGGCGCCCACCTGCTCGATGATCGGATGCTCAACGTCGTCCTCGCGCTGATGCTCTTCACGGCGATCCTCGGCCCCGTGCTGACGGAGCACTTCGCGCCGCGCCTCGTGCAGGAGAAGTCGCCAGGCGGCGGCCAGAACCAAGCCGTTCGCTCGGCCGCCTGACGAGTTGGGGTCTGAGTCGACGGGTCAGAGTCACGGTTCTGACCCCGGGCCGGTCATCCCGAGCGAGCGGAGCGAGTCGAGGGATCTGCACTTCGTATCGCGCTGGTGCAACCCGAGAGACGCACCGCATATTGAGCCCGCTGCGGTCGAACGCGCCACAAGGCTGAAATGGCGCTCGCGCGGCGACCCCCTCTCTGACACCATCCCTCGAGGTGCTCGTGGACCGACGTGAATTCCTCGCCGCGACGGCCGTTGCCGCCGTCTCGCCGATGCCGAAGCTCGACAAGCTGGACCAGCTCTCCCAGGCGGCGAACCGCCAGTTCATCGAGCTGCGGCGCTACCATCTGCTTCCCGGCGCGAAGCAGCGCGCCCTCGGCACCTACCTCCAGGACGCGGCGATCCCCGCCATGAACCGCGCGGGGGTCGGCAAGGTCGGTGCGTTCACCATCATGTACGGCGAGAATGCGCCGTCGATGCTCCTCGTCCTCACGCACACCTCGCTCGACTCCGTCGTGTCGCTGCGCGACAAGATGGCGGCCGACGCCGAGTATACGCGTGCCGCCGCGGCGTTCCTCGACGCGCCCCTCGCCGACCCGCCCTTCGTGCGAGTCGAGAGCACGCTGCTGCGCGCCATCGAGGCGATGCCGACGCTCGAGCCCTCCGCGGCCGTCGGATCGACGACGCCTCGCATCTACGAGCTGCGTACCTACGAGAGCCACAACGACAGGGCCGCGCTCAACAAGCTGAAGATGTTCAACGCCGGCGAAGTGCCGATCTTCCGCCGGACGGGCCTCACCCCCGTCTTCTTCGGTGAGACAGTCATCGGGGGGAAGATGCCGAGCCTGAACTACATGCTGACCTTCCCCGACATGGCGGCGCGCGACGCGGCGTGGAGCGCGTTCAGCAAGGATCCCGACTGGAAGACACTCTCCGGCGATCCGCAGTACAAGGAGAACGTCTCGGCCATCACCGACATCATCCTCCGGCCGACGCCCTTCTCTCAGATCTGATAGCGAGGGGCGTCGCTCGTGCACCTGGGCCGTTGGATGTCCGTACGTCGCGCCGCACTGCCGGTCGTCGCCCTTGTGGTGGCGACCGGTTGTGCCGGCGGCAGCAGCACAGCGGCGCCAGGCCCCCAGAACGTTCCGGATATCAGCGCGTATCCGCCGATGGCGAACGACGCCGCGCCCGGTGCGTCGGCAAGCGCGACGGCGACGGCCGCCGCGATCGGACGCGGCGTGAACTTCGGCAACATGTTCGAGGCCCCCACCGAAGGCGCGTGGGGGCTGACCGTCACCGACGACTTCATCGACAAGGCGGCGGCGGCAGGCTTCACGTCGGTGCGACTGCCGGTGCGCTGGAGCAATCACGCCGGCGCCCAGGCGCCGTTCACGATCGACACGGCGTTCATGGCGCGCGTCACGTCGGTCGTCGACAAGCTGCTGGCGAAGGGCGTGGTGGTCGTGCTCAACATGCACCACTACCGCCAGCTCGACGGCGATCCCCTCGACGCCGGCGAGTCGCCGGTCGGCGCCAGCGTCGTGGAGCTGCGCTTCGTGATGCTGTGGGACCAGATCGCGACGCACTTTCAGGGGCGCGGGCCGCGCCTCGTCTTCGAGCTGTACAACGAGCCGCACGGTCGCATGAATGGCGAGCCGTGGAACGTGCTCGCGGCGCGGGCGCTGCGGGTCGTGCGCCGCACCAACCCCGATCGTGCCGTGATCATCGGGCCGACGAGCTACAACTCGGCCGGCGACCTGCGTCTGCTCAAGATGCCGAACGACGCGAACCTGATCGGCACCGTTCACAACTACAATCCCTTCCCCTTCACGCATCAGGGGGCGGAGTGGGTCAGCCCCGTCCTGCCGGTCGGCGTGACCTGCTGCAGCGCGGCGCAGGTGGCGGAGATGACGGCGCCCCTCGACGTCGCGAAGACGTGGTCGACGGCGAAGCGCTACCCGGTGTTCGTCGGGGAGTTCGGTGCGTACAGCAAGGCCGACACGACGTCGCGCATCGAGTTCAACCGCAAGATGCGCGAGGCGATGGAAGAGCGCGGCATGTCCTGGGCCTACTGGGAGTTCGCGTCCGGCTTCGGCGTCTACGATCCGACGACGCTCACCTTTCGCCAGGGACTGCTGGACTCGCTGCTGCGATAACGTGTACGATCCATGAGCATGCAACGCTCACCATCGACGTGAGGCAATCATGTCTGGTCAGGGATCCACCGGAAATGTCATCGCCGCCCTCGCGAGCTTCTTCATTCCAGGCCTCGGGCAGCTGATTCAGGGACGACTGCTGATGGCGATCATCCAGTTCGTTCTCGCCGGCGTGCTCTGGTTCTTCCTGCTCGGATGGGCGATCCATCTGTGGTCGGTGCTGGACGCCGCGCTGTGGAAGCCCAAGAGCTGAGCGGCCTCGAGCATGGAATACGAGTTGCCTCCTGCTGTGCCCGAGATACCGGTCAGCGCGCTTGGCCCAGCCGTGGCATACTACCAGCAGCTCGGCTTCACCCTCGACTGGGGTGGTACGAGCGGCGGGATCGCTGGTATCTCGCAGGGGAGCTGTAGGATGTTCCTGGCAGATCTCGGCTTTCGAGAGCGTCGCTATGGCAACATGGCGCCCATTCTCGTCTGGCTGAACCTCGGTAGCAGAGCCGAGGTGGATGATCTGCACGAACGATGGAGCCAATCGGGAGCCAGGATCATCTCTGGTCCCGAGTCGAAGCCGTGGAAGCTGCACGAGTTCACCGCCACGGACCTCGATGGGAATGTGTTGCGCGTGTTCTACGACTTCTCGTGGGAAACAAGCGGCGAATGAGCGCGAGGGCCGGTCGCTCGTAGCTGTCAATATCAGTACAGGTTCGCTCTCTCGCTCGCCGGATCCATGACCGCCACGCGTGATGACGTAGCATCGGAGCTCCTCGCGTTCGCGCGCTTCCTTGGTGGCTTGCCGCGGCTCGTGCGACGCCGCATGAGCGTCGCCGAAGCGATGGCGATCGTGCAGGAGCGCCTGTACAGCCGAGAGCAGAACTTCCTCACCGTGCTCGATCGGGGAGTCCTCGGCAACCCGCGCAGTCCCTATCGCGCGCTGCTCGCTCATGCCGGCTGCAGCGAGCGCGATGTGCGAGAGCTGCTCGCGCGCGAAGGGCTCGAGGGCACGCTGCTCGAGCTGCGACGCAATGGCGTCTACGTCAGCTTCGAGGAGTTCAAGGGAACGACGCCGATCGTGCGCGGCAGCCTCACGCTCGACACGACGCCGGCCGACTTCGACAACCCGGAAGCGAGCAGCTTCTTCTCGACCACGACGGGCGGAAGCACCGGCGTCGGTCGTCGCGTGCAGCTCGACCTCGAGCACCTGCACGCGCTGCTCCCTGGGCGGATCGTCGTGCGGCACGTCCAGGAGATCACGGGCGTGCCGGCGGCCTCATGGTCCGATCTGCCTCCAGGCGGCGGGCTCAAGGGGGTGCTCCTGCACGCCGCCGCCGGCGAAGACGCGACGCACTGGTTCTCGGCGCGTCCGCTGCGTGGCCCGCAGATGCCGCTGCGATTCCGCATGGCGACGCACGCGGCGATCATCGTGGCGCGCGCGTCCGGCGCGAACATCACCTGGCCCCAGTACGTGCCGTTCGAGGAGGCGGTGACGCTCGCCCGATGGGCCCGCGACCAGGTGCAGCGCCACGGCGCATGCACGATCCACTCGTCGGTCAGTCGTATCCTCCGCATCGCCATCGCGGCCACAGCAGACGGAATTGATCTGACCGGTACGGTGCTGCGGGGTGGCGGAGAGCCGCCCACTCCTGCCAAGATCTCGCAGATCGTCGCCAGCGGCGCGACGTTTCGATCGAGCTATGCTTTCAGCGAAGTGGGGACGGTGGGCTCCTCCTGTCTGAATGCCGACGGACCGAACGACCAGCACTTCATGGAAGACCACCTCGCGATGATTCAGGCGTCGCGTCCCGTGCCCGGCTTCTCGATCGAGGTGCCGGCGTTCTGCTACACGAGCCTCCTCACGAGCGCGCCCAAGCTGCTGCTCAACGTGGAGTCGGACGACTACGGCACCGTGGATCGTCGTCCGTGCGGCTGCACCTGGGAGCAGCTCGGATTCCGCACGCACCTCCGTGACATCCGCAGCTTCCGCAAGCTCACCGGCGAGGGCGTCACGCTCGTGGGGAGCGACATGGAGCGCATCCTCGACGAGCTGCTCCCGGCGCGCTTCGGCGGCAGTGCGCTGGACTATCAGTTCGCCGAGGAAGAAGACGAGCGTGGCTTCACGCGACTCACATTGCGCGTCGCGCCGCAGGTACTGCTTCCCGACGAATCGGTCGTCGTGGACTTCGTGCTGCGCGCGCTGGACGACGCCGGTGGCGGCTCGGCCGTCGCGCAGTCGCTCTGGCGCCAGGCGGGGACGCTGCGCCTGCGCCGCGAGCAGCCTGCGATGACCATGCGCGGCAAGATGATGCCGCTGGACCTCCGCAGCCGCGTGACGTCATGATGCGCCGCGTCGTATCGTGCTGCGCGCTGCTCGCCACGCTCGTGGGGTGCAATCGCGCCGATCGCACGGCCGTCGCCACGCCGGCGCCGCGGAAAGTGCGCGTGATGTTCCTGCAGCACATGAGCTGGGCCCCGATCATGATCGCCGAGGCGGAAGGGTTCTTCAAAGCCGAAGGGCTCGACGTCGAACCGGTGACCGGCCTTCGCGCGGAAGAGGGAGTGGCGGCGCTCGTCACGGACGACATCGACGTCATGCCCGGACCGATCCGCGCCGGCTTCCTGTCGGCGGTGGCGCAGGGAGCCAAGCCGCGCATCGTCGCGGGGCAGGGCGAGCTCGCGCCCGACGGCTGCACCTACTTCGGTATCGTCGTGCGGAACGGCCTGACGCCGTCGTCGGCGACGCCGATCCGGAAGATGCGCGCGAGCACGGACGGCGTGACGCGCTTCATCGTCAGCCGCATGCTCGAGCCGCACCACATCGCGCTGTCGGCCATCGAGACGGTGCGCCTTCCGGAGGCGGTGCTGGCATCGTCGATCGAACGCGGTACCATCGACGCCGTCGCGGTGTCGGAGCCTGGGCTCACGCGCAGCACGAAGGTCGGCAATCTGTGGATCAGGGCGCAGGACGTCGTGCCCGGGTTCCAGTGGGGCGTGATCGCGTTCAGCGAACGACTGCTCACGAAGGACCGCGAGACGGGCATCCGCTTCATGCGCGCCTACGAGCGCGGCGTCGAGCAGTATCGGCAAGGAAAGACGCCGCGTAACG
>DASVNI010000208.1:0-6462 GCA_036383935.1 Gemmatimonadaceae bacterium
GACGAGCCACTGCGTCTGCCGGCCGCGATGCTGTACGACGCGCAGCACATCGGGCCCTGGGCGCACGGGCGCGTGTTCCATCGCCGCCGCGAGCGCGGCGGGGGCGATCTGCTCGATCTCGATGGTGACGACGTCGACGGCGCGGGCGAGGTCGCGTGCGCCATCGACGCTGTCGAACTTCGCCGCGACGACGCGATCGACGACAGGGCGTGCGGCGCAGTCGGGATCAGGATCGAGCACCTGGACGCCGAGGCCGAGGGAGCGCGCCGCGAGCGCGGTCATGCGACCAAGCTGCCCCCCGCCGAGGATGCCAATCGTGGCGGGAGGGACGATGGTCGACATCAGCGCGACGAGCTCAGGTCGGTGTCGCCGAGCACTTCTTCCGTGCGCGCGGCGCGCCAGGCACGCAGCCGCTCGCGAAGCTCGGGGCGTGTGCGCGAAAGGATGGCGGTCGCGAGGAGCGCCGCGTTGGCGGCGCCGGGCTCGCCGATGGCGAGGGTGCCCACCGGTACGCCCTTCGGCATCTGCACGATGGAGAGCAGTGCATCGACGCCATTGAGCGCCGTCGCGGGGATGGGAACGCCGAGGACGGGGAGGATCGTCTTGGCCGATACCATGCCCGGCAGGTGCGCCGCGCCGCCGGCCGCCGCGATGATGACTTCGATGCCGCGTCCTTCGGCGCTTGCGGCGTACTCGAACATCCAGTCCGGAGTACGGTGTGCCGAGACGACGCGCACCTCGTGCGGAACTTCGAGCTCGGTCAACATTTCGGCGGCGCGCGACATGATCTTCAGGTCGCTGCGGCTGCCCATGATGATTCCTACGAGGGGAGAGTTCGCCATGACGAGGTCGGAGGAATACTTCAGTCCCGCTGGAAGATAGTGTAGAGTCCACTCATGCCAATCGGAACGCGCGCTCTTCAACCGTTGCTCCTCCCTGCGGCGCTTCGCACCTCCGGTCGGAGTTTGCAAATCAGCTTCCTTGCGGCCGCGCTCGTGGGATGCTCGCGGGCTCCGGCCGCCCCCGCACCCGCGCCGGCGCAGGCGAGCATGACGGCGCGAGCGGTCGGACCGCTGGACGGCTCGAGGCAGATGGTGCTCGTCGTGACACCGGCGTGGGACTCGACGAGCGGCTCGCTGCGGCGGTTCGAGCGAGCAACGCCCACCGCGGCGTGGCATCAGGTCGGACGCGTCGTGCCGATCGTCGTGGGACGGACGGGGTTGGCGTGGGACGACCGGCAGGGCACGCCGAGCAGGGGCGAACCGGTGAAACGTGAAGGCGACGGCCGCTCACCGGCGGGGGCGTTCGCACTCGACACGGCGTTCGGGTTCGACATTCGCCAGACCGTGTCGTGGGTTCGGTTGCCGTACGTGCGCCTGCGGACGACGACGGAATGCGTCGACGACGCGCGATCGGTGCACTACAACACGATCGTCGACCGCGACAGCGTGCCGCGCGTGGACTGGGCGAGCTCGGAGCGAATGCGCGAGATCGACCAGTACGTGTACGGTGTGCACGTGGCGTACAATGCGCCCCCCGCGCCGTCGCGCGGGTCGTGCATCTTCCTCCACGTCTGGGCCGGTCCACAGAGTACCACGGCCGGCTGCACGGCGATGGAGCTCGACGCGCTCAAGGAGCTGATGGGGTGGGTCGATCCGCGGCGGCGGCCGATGCTCGTGCAGCTTCCAGCGAGCGTGGCGGAGCGACTGCGGCAGGAGTGGTCACTTCCCTGAGGCCGAACCGAGTCAGACTCACTTTTGACTCTGACTCAAACGATCTGACTCGATCTGTAAAAGGGGTCAGACCCCTCTGGGGTCTGACCCCGTCGTCTGACCCGTCGTCTGACCGCTAAACGAAGAGGACGCAGACGGGGCGAGCGACGGCGAGCGTCGCACCGGTGGGCGTCAGTGTCCCCTTCTGCGCATCGATCGCGAAGGAGTTGATGTTGTCGGAGAGCTGATTCGCGGCGAGCACCCAGCGGCCCGTGGGATCGATCGCGAAGCTGCGCGGCGCCTTGCCTCCCGTGGGCGTGTGGCCGAGCGCGGTGAGGCGTCCGTCGCGCGCATCGACCGAGAACACCGCGATGCTGTCGTGGCCGCGGTTGGAGCCGTACACGAAACGGCCGTTGGAATGCACCACGACCTCGGCGGTGGTGTTCGCGACGGTGGTGCCCATCGGGAGCGTCGAGATCGACTGGCGCTGTACGAGCGTTCCCTTCGCCGGGTCGAACGCGAAGACGCCGACGGTGTTCGTCAGCTCGTTGATGACGTAGGCGTAGCGCCCGCTCGGATGGATGGCGAGGTGGCGCGGTCCCGATCCGGGCTCGACGTGGACCGACGCGGGACTGCGCGGTGCGATCGATCCCTTCGCATCATTGCACCGGTACATGTAGACGGCGTCAGCGCCGAGGTCGCACGAGAGAAGCATGTGGTCGTCGGCGGCGAAGTTGGCGGAGTGCGCGTGCGCCGCCTCCTGACGCTCCTTGTTGGGGCCGTGGCCGACGTGCTGGTCCGTCGTGGCGGCGCCGAGCGACCCGTCGGCGTTCACGTGAAAGGAGGCGGTGCTGCCGCCGGTGTAGTTCGCCACGGCGACGGTGTGTCCCGAGCGCGAGCACGAGATGTGGCAGGGGTCGGCGCCGTTCGAGGGGACGCGGTTGAGCGGCGTGAGCTTCCCACCGGCGCCGATCGTGTAGGCGGCGACGAAGCCCGTCTTCTTCCCCGACGCGTCGGCGGTGCCAACCTCGGCGACGGCGTAGAGGAAGCGTCGATCGTGCGAGACGGCGAGGAAAGAGGGATTCTCCAGCTCGGCGACGAGTGTCGGAGTGCTCAGCCGTCCCGTCGCGGGGTCGAAGTGCGCGGCGTAGATGCCCTTGCTCGCGTTCGGCGTGCGCTCGGTGTAGGTGCCGATGTAGACGAGGTTCTCGGGCATGTGCGCGGGGATGCGGGAATGAGGAACGGCGTTGAGCGGCGAAGGTACGGTGCCGTTCGTCAGGAGGGAATGCGGAGGTGCAGATCCCTCGACTCGCTGCGCTCGCTCGGGATGACACGGGCTCTGCGCTCGCTCGGGATGACTCTGAGCGAACCAAAAAAAGAGCGCCTCGTCGAGAGTTCGACGAGGCGCTCTGAATGCTCATTGCTACGAAGTCTTGCGGCAGCTCCCCAGGTAGGACTTGAACCTACGACCCTCCGATTAACAGTCGGATGCTCTGACCAACTGAGCTACTGGGGAATGGTGTGGAACAGACCGCGAAATCTAGCCCGGGAATGGCCCAAGTCAACGGGGCAAGCCAAGCGGCGACAGTGTGTTACGCCGCGCCCAGCCCTGTGTCGAACGTCACGATGCGCGCGCTCGGCGACGCTGCGCCGAAGAGACGATGGAAGGCTTTCCACCGTGCGCGGCGCGCCGGATTCCTGAGGGCTTGTTCCAGTCCGGAAGCACCGTACGCAGCCACTGCCCAGTGTGTGAAGCGGGAACAGCGGCAACTTCCTCGGGACGGCCGGCTGCGACGATCTCGCCGCCACGCTCGCCCGCCTCGGGGCCGAGATCCACGACCCAATCGGCCAGCTTGATGACGTCGAGGTTGTGCTCGATGAGGACCAGGGTGTGGCCTGCGTCGACGAGACGGTCGAACACCTGGGCGAGCTTGCGGATGTCCTCGAGGTGGAGACCGGTCGTCGGCTCGTCCATGATGTAGAGCTTGCGCCCACCCTTCTTCGCGCCGAACACGAGCTCGCGCGCGATCTTGAGCCGCTGCGCCTCGCCGCCCGAGAGTGTGGTGGCGGGTTGGCCGAGCCGGAGATAGCCGAGCCCTACCTGCTGCAGCTGCCAGAGTGCCTGGCCGAGCTTCTCCTCGTAGGGGAAGAAGCGGATGGCTTCGTCGACGGTCAGCTCGAGGACGTCGGTGATGCTCTTGCCGAAGTACTTCACCTCGAGGACTTCGGGCTTGAAGCGCTTGCCGCCGCATTCGTCGCAGGGGACGAAGACGTCGGCCATGAAGACCATCTCGACCTCGAGGTAGCCTGCGCCCTCGCAGGTCTCGCAGCGCCCGCCCGCGACGTTGAAGCTGAAGGTGCCGGCGGTGTAGCCGCGCTGCCGCGCCGTGGGCAGCGACGCGAAGATGCGCCGGATCTCGTCGAACGCCTTGACGTAGGTGACGGGATTGGAGCGCGGCGACTTGCCGATCGGGCTCGGGTCGACGAGGACGACGTCCTCGAGCGGCTCGTAGCCGGTGAGACTGTCGTATGCGCCGACCTTCTCGCCGAGGTGCTGCTTGGCGGAGTGCTCGCCGGTGAGCTTGGTCTCCAGTGCGCGCATCAGCACGTCGTGCACGAGCGTGCTCTTGCCGCTCCCCGAGACACCGGTGACGGCAGTGACGGCGCCGAGTGGAATGCGGAGGTCGACGTTCTTGAGATTGTGCTCGCGCGCGCCACAGAGCACCAGCCACTGCGGGCCCACGCGGCGCCGCGTCTCGGGTACCGGGATGGAGCGCTCGCCGGTGAGGTACTTGCCGGTGAGCGGACTTTCCGACACGCGCGACATCGGGCCGACGAACACGAGGTCGCCCCCCTTCTCGCCGCTGTGCGGCCCGAGCTCCACCATGTAGTCGGCGGCGCGGATCGCATCGAGGTCGTGCTCGACGACGAGCACCGTGTTGCCGGTGTCGCGCAGACGCAGGAGAAGGCGCAGCAGCCGATCCATGTCGCGCGAGTGCAGACCGATCGACGGCTCGTCGAGCACGTAGAGGGTGTCGACGAGATGCGAGCCGAGCGAGTTCGCGAGGCCGATGCGCTGCGCCTCGCCGCCCGAGAGTGTGCGCGTGGCGCGATTCAGCGACAGATAGTCGAGGCCGACGTCGCACAGGAAGCGGACGCGATCCTGCGCCTCCTTGAGGATGTGTGCGGCAACCTGCGCCTCGAACGGCGTGAGCTGAAGCTCGTCGAGCCACTGCGTGAGCGTGCTGACGGGAAGATCGCTCACCTCGGCGATGTTGCGGCCGGCGATCTTCACCTGCAGTGAATCCTGCTGAAGCTTGGTGCCGTGGCAGGTCGGGCACTCCTGCGCAGTCTGATACTGCCGGAGGAAGACGCGGATGTACTGCTTGTAGCGCTTCTCCTCGAGGTCGCGCAGGAAGGGGAAGATGCCCTTGTAGCCGCGCACGCTGGCGTGGAGCAGCTTGTGCCGCTGCGCCGACGTGAGCTGCTGGAAGGGGACGTCCATCGGGATCCCCTCGCGCCGAGCGAAGTCGGCGAGGGCGCGCCGCTTGTTGTCGTAGCGCGGCTTCGTCCAGGGATCGATCGCGCCGTCGCGCAGCGAGCGCTCGGGGTAGGGGACGATCAGCGCCTCGTCGTACTCGAGCACCGCGCCGAAGCCGTTGCACTGCGGGCAGGCGCCGCGCGGCGAGTTGAAGGAGAAGAGCTGCGGCGTCGGCGCGGGCATGGTGGTGCCGTCGTTCGGGCACTCGAAGCGCTCGGTGAAGCGGAGCCGCGTGACCGGGTTCCCGTCGAAGGGCGACTTGATCGGCTCGGTGAAGAGAATGACGGCGTCGCCGTCGCCCTCGCGGAAGGCCGTGCCGAGCGCATCGGCGAGACGGCCGCGCGCCTCGTCGTTGATGACGAGGCGATCGACGACGACGAGCAGCTCCTTCGCGAAGGTGACGTCGATCTTCTCGACGGCGAGCTCGTCGAGATGCTTCACGACACCGTCTATCGCAACGCGCACAAAGCCTTGTGCGCGTAGATTCTCGATCACGACCTCGTGGGTCACCTCGTCGGAGAGCTTGAGCGGCGCGGCGACGTAGAAGCGCGTGCCGCCCGGGAGAGCGAGCACGGTGTCCGAGACCGACTGCACCGTGTCCGGCTTCAGCTCACGGCCGCACTTGGGGCAGATGGTGTGGCCGACGCGCGCCCAGAGCAGGCGGAGGTAGTCGTAGATCTCCGTCGCGGTGCCGACCGTGGAACGCGACGTCCGGGTCGGGTTCTTCTGCTCGATGGCGACGGCGGGGGAGAGGCCGTCGATGTGGTCGACGGCGGGCTTCTCCATGCGCTCGAGGAACTGCCGCGCGTAGGCGGAGAGCGACTCGACGTAGCGTCGCTGGCCCTCGGCGTAGATCGTGTCGAAGGCGAGGGAGGACTTGCCCGAGCCGGAGGGTCCCGTGACGACCGTGAAGGAGCGTCGAGGGATCTCGAGGTCGAAGCCTTTCAGGTTGTGCTGCCGCGCGCCGCGGACGACGATCCGATCCTTCATGGGCGGAGAAATCTAGCGGCGGGGGAACCGAATAAAAACCGGAAGCTGTTCTAAACGCAGTTTTCGATTGTCGGTTCACAGTCATTGGGCGGCCTCGGGAAGCTCCCGCGTCCCGAGGACGGCTGACAAACCGAGAACCGACAACCGATCACAGCGTCAAAACAATCGAGCCCCGCTCCAGGTTCGGAACGGGGCTCGAGGTGGTGCGGCGCGTCGTCC
>DASVNI010000209.1:0-34029 GCA_036383935.1 Gemmatimonadaceae bacterium
GCTCAACCCGTTCCGCGTCGAGGGGCAGAAGACCATCGTGCTCGAGCTGCTCCAGCAGCTCGGCTGGGAGTCGCCCGACTGGATCGCTCTCCCCGCGGGCAACCTGGGGAACACCGCCGCGTTCGGGAAAGCGCTCCGCGAGGCACACGCGCTCGGGCTGATCGATCGGGTACCACGCCTTCTCGCCGTGCAGGCGGCGGGAGCGGCGCCGTTCGCGGCCGGCTTCGCCGACGACTTCGCCACGCGCCGCCGCGTGCGTGCCGAGACCGCGGCGACGGCGATTCGCATCGGTGACCCCGCCTCGTGGGATCGCGCCGTGGAGGCGATCCGCTTCACGCAGGGCTACGTCGTGGCGGTGAGCGATGCGGAGATCTTCGCTGCGAAGCGCGTCGTCGATTCGTGCGGCGTTGGTTGTGAGCCGGCGAGTGCGGCGAGCGTCGCCGGCGTGCGCATGCTCGTGGAGCGTGGTGTCATCGGCCGCGACGAGCGCGTGGTCTCCGTGCTCACCGGCCACCTGCTCAAGGATCCCGAGGCGGCACTCGCGGCGCGCGTGGCGGGAGGCCTCGGGTCCGAGGAGTCGCTCACCCGCGACGAGGCACTCGGACATCTCGAGCGCGTGCTCTCCTCCTCCAACGCGACGTCCTGACGTCACGTCTCCGGCGCGCGGACATCGCATCCGCGACGCACCTCACGTCGCATCATACACGCACTATCGCGGCGATTTCAGCTGAATACGGCCGAAATCGCCACGTGCGGCGGCGATCTTGCGCATTGGGAAGGATGGAGTCGCCGCGCCCTCGAAGTAGAGAGCGCCGCACGGGTAATGGCCGCGAATCGCAATGTCCACGATGCCGGAATTCCACGACCGTCTCGACCGCAACGAGCGCGACGTGTCCAGCCGCGTGGTGGTGGACGCCGAGGGCAGTGAGTGGATCGTACGCGAGGTCGAGACGCCTCAGGCCTGGGCCCGCGGTGAGCGTTGTCTGATCTTCAGCTCATCGTCCATCGTGCGCCGCGTGTGGCGCTATCCCGCTGGATGGGCCGGCCTCTCATCCAGAGCCCTGCTCGAGCTGGGGCAGAGCGGCGTGACGTCGTAGCGCCGGATCCGGCGCGCCCGATCAGGCCGCGGTCGCTGCCGCCGCCGCTGTGGCCGCGTCGTCGAGGTGCGCCATGACGAGGTAGCAGGGCTCGTCCGCATCGATCCATTGCGCCTCGTCCGGATCGACCGCTTCCGCGAAGGCGCGCACCGACTCGGCGGGCACCATCTGCTTCATGATCATCGGCGCGACCGCCACTCGACGGCCGGCGCCGTCGTGGAGCTCGAGCCTGAGTGCCTCGTATCGCTCCAGCACGAGACGGAAGTGGTGCACGCGAGCCGCCTCGTCCATCAGGCGGTCCATCTGCGCCTGCTGCTCGCTCCAGCCCGGATGGAGGTAGTCGTCGCGCGTCGGGATCACGTCCTCGACGAGCGTCAGCGCGGGCGGCGCGGTGAGCTCGGCGATGATCGGCTCGATCAGCGCGAACGCTCTGGTGGGAATCAGGTGCCAGAGGTGCGCACCGGGAGGGAGCTCGCCGGCGGGAAAAGCCGCGCCGGTGTGCCCGAGTACCGTGCCGTGACTCGTGAGCGTGTAGTGCGCCGTCATCCTGATCCTCTCGTCGCCGACACAGCGGGACGATCGGGTGCGGACGGCGTAACGCGCTGCAGGAACGGCTGGACTCCCCCGCGGTGGAGAACGCCAGCACGGTACCGGTCGCCGGCTCCGTGCAAAGCGCGCTCACCGTCAACAATCACTCCTCCCTGCGGCGCTTCGCGCCTTCGGTCGGAGTACCAAATGGCCATCGACTCATCGCTCCTCTCTGCGGCGCTTCGCGCCTTCGGTCGGAGTACCGATGACCAGCATCTATTTGGGCTACGCGGTTGCGCAGACTCCCGTTGGGGAGATACTCTCACGCCCTCACGCGCGAACCGGCCTCGGCGGCCGAACGTCGTGCCGGCCAATCGGCCTACTCGGCAAGCATCGTGCATTTAGGGCGCGTAAGATGAGTGATCAGGATCAGGCGATCGTTCCGAAAGCGGCCGAACGCGCAGCGCGAGCGCCTGCGTCGTCGCTGACACCGGTTGTCGATCCGACGGCGAGTGCCCCTCCGGCGGACGCCACGACGCCCGTGCCGGACATCAAGCGCACCGTCGCGGCAGCGGAAGCGCCGCGTGCGCGTTCCATCGAGGCGACGATCCTCACCGGGCTCGCGCTGCTCTACTCTCTGTACCTCGCGCGCGAGTTCCTGATCCCGATCGCCTTCGCGCTGCTGCTCAACTTCCTGTTGAGCCCCCTCGTCCGTCGGCTGCTTCGCTGGGGGATCAGTCCACCGGTCAGCGCAGCCTTCGTCGTCGTCCTGCTCATCGGCGCCGTGGCCGAGGGGATCTATCAGCTCTCCGGACCGGCGCAGCGCTGGGCCGTCACGGCGCCGCAGAGCTTCTCGCGCGCCGAGCACAAGCTGCGCACGATCATCCGCCCGGTGCAGCAGGTGACCAAGAACGTCGAGCGTGCGGCCGACGCCGTCTCGTCCACGCCAGGCGGCAGTGCGCCGAACGTGGTAGTGCAGACCGGGCCCAGCGTGTCGTCGCGCCTCTTCGGCACCACGCAGCGCATCGTGGCGGGGCTGCTCGAGATCTTCATCCTGCTCTACTTCCTGCTCGCCGGTGGCGACCTGTTCCTCCAGAAGCTGATCAAGGTCCTGCCCCACTTCAGCGATAAAGTGAAGGCGGTGGAGATCGCGCGTGCGACAGAATCGGCCGTGTCGGCGTATCTCTCCACCGCGTTCCTCGTGAACATCGTCGAGGGCGCCGTGGTGGCCGGCGTGCTCTGGCTGATCGGCATGCCCAACGTGTTGCTCTGGGGGACGCTCGTCGCCTGCCTCGAGTTCGTCCCGTATCTCGGCGCGCTCACGGCGGTGATCGTGTTCACCGTCGCGGGGCTCACCACCTTCGACGACCTGGGAAGGGCACTGCTCGTGCCGGGCAGCTTCCTCGCCATCAACCTGCTCCAGGCGAACGTCGTGACGCCGCTGCTCCTCGGGCACCGGCTCACGCTCAACCCGGTAGCGATCTTCGTCGGGCTGTCGTTCTTCTTCTGGATCTGGGGGGTGCCGGGCGCGTTCCTCGCCGTGCCGCTGCTGGCGTCGTTCAAGATCTTCTGCGATCACATCGAGTCGCTCGCGGCGATCGGCGAATTCCTCGGCCAGCGCGACGAGGAAGAGCGTCGCGCGACGGCGCGATTGTCGATGATCTACAGGAGACCTGCTTAGCGGGGATGAGGAGATGCGGGGATGAGGGAATGCGATACGGCCTCGGGAAGCAGAAACTTCCCGAGGCCGTTCCGCATCTCCCCATCCCCTCATCCCCTCAGCATCACCATCTCTTCAGGACTTTCGCCAACGCCTCCGCGATCACCTTCGCGTCGGTCTCGTTCGGCGCGACGTCCACGCTGATCTTCTTCACCTCGGCGCCTGGCTCGCGCTCCACCTCGATGCGCCAGCCGAGTGCCGGCCCGCCGCAGCGCGCGACGGCGCCGGACTTGAGATGCGCCGTCACCGTTCCAGGGAAGCCGAACTCGACGATGCTTCCCTTGAGCTTTCGCTGGAGGGCGGATGCCACGGCGTGACCGCGCTCGTGCGTGATCGACGCGGCATCGCTGATCGCGTGCTCGAACGTCGAGCTCATCACGTCTGGCGGAAGCTCGAAGTCTGCGAGGGGATCGTCGTCGAAGCTCATGGGGGGGAGGGGTGAAGACATCAGAGGGACCGGAGCGAGCTCGGTCACACTGCATGAGACCGTCGGAGGAGCCTCAGAGTTCCCTCATGCGCGTTTCTCAAGATGCGCCGGCATCGCCGGCGGGACCAGACCGCCTCAGTCCGGCCGAGCCCCCAGCTCCGCGCACGCCGATGGCTTCACCCCGCTCTTGACCGACCCTACCACCTCGACCGAGACCTGGATCACGAGGAGCCCGACGAGCGCCGCGCGCCCGGTCGCCCCCCGCGGTGCCCACGGCCGCGAGCGCAGCAGCCACCACCCGAGGAAGACGAGGGCGGCTTCGACGAAGAAATCGGCGACCGGGCGCTCGTACAGCCGCAGCCCCATCAGCTCCCCGCCAGGCCAGAACAGCTTCTGCCCGGTGAGGAAGTCGGCGGGCAGGTGCGCCAGCACCAGGAGCGCGGAGAGCACCCCGGTCGCGCGCTGGTCGGTGAAGTAGTACGCCAGCGCGCCGACGACGACCGCGAGCAATGCCGCCGCGGGCACGGTGTGCGAATAGAGTCCGTGCGGGTTGCACTGGCGCGCGACGACGAAGAGCGCGTCGACGATATCGGGCGCCATCGCGGCGCCGAGGAGCCAGGGGAGCGAGCTGTCGCGCCGGGTCGCGTGTGCGGCGCCGGCAATGCCCAGGTGGCCCGTGATCACTGCGGGACGAAGCGGCGCACTTCCTCGAGCAGCCGGCGCGGCGAGACGGGTTTGCTCAGGTACGCGTCGCTCCCCGCCGCGAACGAGGCGTCGCGGTCGCGGGTTGCCGTCAGCCCTGTGATCACGATCACAGGAATGTCGCGCGTCTCGAACTGATCTCGGACGGCGCGCACGGCGTTCCAGCCACTCGTCCCCGGCATCGTGACGTCCATGAGGATGAGCGCCGGCAATTCCTCGCGTGCCCGTTGGATTGCCTCACTACCATCGCAGGCCTGGATGACCGCATAGCCGGCGTGGGTGAGGATGTCCACGTACAGGGCACGCTGATCGGGATTGTCATCCGCGATGAGAATCGTGCGAACGGAAGGCGCTGCCATGCGACGAAGTTAACCGGCACCCGCTCCGGGGCGAGCCCTTCTCTCGAGCTTGGAGATCGGCGCGGCGGGCCGGGACGCGCGGGCGCAGTTCATGCCTCCGTCCGCTTACATGCTCCTCTCTCCTGCGCACCTGCCGCGCCTCGCTGCCATCGTCGGTCTCTTCACGCGCTTCGGCCTCCGCGACGTCGCGCGACAGCAGGGTCTCATCGCGCTCCTCGGCGACGATGAGGACGATCTTCCGCCGGAAGAGGTCGCCGGGCGGCATGAGCAGGCCGTCGGTTTTCGAAAGCGGCTCGTCGAGCTCGGGCCGGCATACGTGAAGCTCGGGCAGGTCCTCTCCACGCGTCCGGACCTGCTGCCGGAGCCATACATCCGCGAGCTGGAGCGGCTGCAGGACGACGTCGGCCCGATCTCTCTCGACGAGGTGGAATGCACCATCCAGGAAGAGCTGGGTGGCCGGCTGAGCAAGCTGTTCGCGACGTTCGATCCGGAGCCGCTCGGCACGGCGAGTCTGGGGCAGGTGCACGCCGCCACGCTGCGCGAGGGACGCGAGGTGATCGTGAAGGTGCAGCGCCCGCACGTGCGTGCCGCGCTCGCCGAGGATCTCGCGTTCTTCCACGAGCTCGCCGAATTCATGGCGGCGCACACCAGTGTCGGCGCGCGCATCGACGTGATCGGAGTGATCCAGCAGCTCGAGCGTGCGCTCGCCGATGAGCTGGACTACCGCATCGAGGCGCGCAACGCAGCGAGCTTCCGGAAGATGCTCGCCGAATTCCCGCGCCTCCTCGTGCCCAAGGTGATCGAGGCGTACACCACCGAGCGCGTGCTGACGATGGAGCGCGTGCACGGGCTCAAGGTCGATGCGGTTCCTCCCATCGCGCGATTGGAGCACGACTTCACTCCCGTGGCCGACGAGCTCACGCGCGCGTACCTGAAGGGAATCACGATCGACGGCTTCTTCCACGCCGATCCGCATCCGGGAAATGTGTTCGTCGTGCTGCCCGGCGCGACGAATCCGCGCTCGCCGGCGCAGGTGGCGCGCGACGACCGCCGCGAGAGCGCGCGCGACGCCGTCACGCCGCTCGCTCGGCTGGAGGCCGACGCCGTCGCGTCCGCGTCGCCGGAGCCGCGCGACGTGGACGCGCGGCTCGCGCTGGTGGATTTCGGCATGACGGCGCGTCTGTCGACGACGATGCGCGAGGCAACGACGCGGCTCCTCATGGCGCTCGGCGATCAACGAGGCGACGACGTCGCCACGACGCTGATCGAGATGGGCGAGCCGTCGTCCGAGTTCGATCGCGTCGGCTACACACGCGAGATCGCGACAATGGTCGCGCGCAACCTCGAGCTCACCGCCGCCGAGGTGAAGGCGGGCCGCGTGCTGTTCGACATCCTCGACGTTTCGTACCGCAGCGGGTTGCGACTTCCCGCCGAGCTGACGTTGCTCGCCAAGGCGCTGTTCAATCTCGACGGCGTGACGCGCGCGCTCGCGCCGGGCTACACGCCGTTCGAGACGATTCGCGAGTTCGGCAACCAGATCGCCGTGGCGCGAGCACAGCGCGACATGTCGCCGCACCGGATCTATCAGATCGCCATGGAGAGCAGCGACTTTCTCGCCGCGCTTCCACATCGGCTCGACAAGATCACGCAGCGCCTCGCGAACAACGATCTCCACACCAAGGTCGACGTTCCGCAGATCCCCTCGCTCATCGTCGCCCTGCAGAAGGTCGCCAACCGGATCTTCTCCGGCCTCGTGCTGGCGGGGCTGCTCGTGGCGAGTGCGATGCTGCTGCCGTACTGGCGCGCGCTCGGCACGGCCGGCTTCATCGTCGCCGCGGTGCTCGGGCTGTACATCGTGCTCGGCATCACGGTGAGCGACAGAAAGCGCGACGCGCACTGAGCAAGCGAATCGGTCTGTAGAGCACCAGACCGCCGCACCATTCAACCAACGCCCCAGCAGGCCGCGTATAACAGTTGCATTGCTGCGCGGCATGGCCCAACCGTTCCGGCATCCCCTCGCACGCGGCGCAGCGGCGTTCGTCGTCGGTGTCGCTGGGGTCGCCATCGCGTGCGGCCGCGCGACTACCGAACCCGGCTTCCAGGCTGAGGAGTCGAAGGTGGCTGACGTCGCCGCGAATGTGGCCCAGGTCGCTGCTACCGTAACGGGTCAAAAATCGCCGATGGCCGACGCCCAGACGGAAGGCAAGCACATGGGGTTCGACACCCACACCTATCCGGGCGACAAGACGATGCAGGCGTGGAAGGCCGCGCCCGGTGCACCGTATCGCTGGGTCGGCTTCTATCTCCCTTCACCGTGCCACAAGGACGACTCGTGGAGCGGCAAGCGGCAGAAGCTCGTCGACATGGGGTGGGGACTCGCCGTCGTCTACGTCGGCCAGCAGACGTGGGGACGCACGCCGCACACGCCGACGCCGCAACAGATCGCGCAGATGGTGAGTGCGGGGAAGACCTGCAACGCCGACCTCATCTCCGCCGAACGCGGGCGCATCGACGCGGACGACGCGATCGCCGCGACGTTGAAGGAGGGATTCCCCGAACGCTCGATCGTCTTCCTCGACATCGAGCGGATGGAGACGATGCCGCAGGTGATGCGCGACTACTATCGCGCCTGGGCCAAGCGGCTGCTCGAGGACGGGCGCTACCGCCCCGGCGCGTACGTGCACAAGCACAACGCCGAGGCGGTACACGACGATCTGAAGGCGGAGTTCGCCGCCGCCGGCATCAACGAAGAGCCACGGCTCTGGGTCGCCAGCGGACGCGGCTTCGAGGAGGGGAAGGCCCCGCAGGATGTCGGCTTCGCCTTCGCCGGTGTGTGGCAAGGGATGATCGACGTTGCCCGCACGGTCGCTGACATCAAGCTGCCCCTCGACATCAACGTCTCGAACTGGGAATCCCCCTCCGCCCCAGAGCGCGTGGGAGAGTAGACCGCTACTTCCCCATCACCTTCGCGACGCCGCCGTGGCCCGAGCACATGCCCTGGCGGTTCTTCGCATGCGAGTACGTGTTGTCCTTGCACATCGCCGTCGCGCCTTTGGCGTCCTTCTCCTCGGCTTTCGCGTCGGCCTTCATGTCCTTCGCCGCCGACTTCGCTTCAGCCTTCGTTTCCTTCGCGGCGGACTTCACTTCCGTCTTTGTCGCCTTTGCGTCGGCCTTTGCCGCCGATTTCATCGCCTTCGCGTCGGTCTTGGCAGCGGTCGTCGCGGCCTTCGACTCCGACTTCACGGTCGACTTCGCAGCGATGCCGCCATGGCTCGAGCAGGCGCCCTGCCCGCCCTTCGAGAGCGTGCCGTCCTTGCACGTCACCTTCATCTCCTGAGCGGCGAGGCTACCGGCCGAGAGGAGGAGCAAGCCACCGACCGTGAGGAGAATGCGTTGCATCGTCATGGGAGGATCCTCGTGCAGCGATGTGGGCCGGACGGCGCCTTGCCGCCGGTGATTTGGGCGCTCAACCATGTGGGGTGGACCTTCCACGCGAAAGGGGATTGGTCACAGTGCCGGCTCGGCCCGCCTCACCGCTATCTCGACGCGGCGAGCAATCCGATCGGCGGCGAGCGGCGTATAATTGGTATCCGGCGGCCAGGCACTCCCGCCTCCCGATCCGGGTATATCCAGCGGTCGAGTGCCATCGCGCCGCCGCCATCACACTTCGAGGAGCGCCCCATGTCGTACCGCACGGGCCGCGCATGCCGCGCCCTGATGCTCGCACTGCTGGCAACCCCTGCTGCCGCCGGTCTCTCGCGCGTCTCCGCGCAGACATCCGCGCGCAGCGCGACCGGAGATCACAAGGTGACGACTCCTTTCCACAAGCCGAGCGACGCCGAGCTCCAGAAGGAGCTCACGCCGCTGCAGTACAAGGTGACGCAGCACGAGGGCACCGAGCCGGCGTTCCGCAACGAATACTGGGACAACCACGAGGCCGGCATCTACGTCGACGTCGTATCGGGCGAGCCGCTGTTCAGCTCACTCGACAAATACGATTCGGGCACCGGCTGGCCGAGCTTCACGCGGCCGCTCGTACCGGCGAACATCAAGACGAAGACCGACAACTCGCTCTTCATGTCGCGCACCGAGGTCCGCTCGGCGCACGCCGACTCGCACCTCGGCCACCTGTTCGACGACGGCCCCAAGCCGACGGGCATGCGCTACTGCATGAACTCCGCGTCGATGCGGTTCATCCCGGTGAAGGAGCTCGCCGCGCAAGGCTACGGCGAGTACCTCAAGCTCTTCGAGAAGGGCGGCACGGCGCACAAGTAGCCGCGGGGATGAGGGGATGAGGAACGGCCTCGGGAGGCAGACGCTTCCCGAGGCCGTATCGCATCCCCGCATCCCCTCACTTCAGCCGGTAATCCCGCCCCCGCACCGCCACCAGCAGCGACGGTACGAGATACAGCGTGATCGGCGTCGAGAGCGCGAGCCCGCCGATCACGGCGATCGCGAGCGGCCGCTGCATCGCGCTGCCGCTGCCAATCAGGAGCGCGAGCGGCAGGAGCCCGAACAGCGTGCACAGCGTCGTCATCAGGATCGGGCGCAGGCGCACGCGCGCGGCCTCGAGCAGCGCGGGCTCGAGCGCCTCGCCGGTGGTGACCATCCGGTGATGCGTGAAATCGAGCAGGATGATTCCGTTCTTCACGATCAGGCCGACGAGCAGGATCAGCCCCATGAAAGACGACACGTTCAGCGGCGTACCGGTGACGAGCAGCAGCAGGATCGCGCCGACGAACGAGATCGGCGCGGCGAGCAGCACGATGAGCGGCTCGACGAACGAGCGGAACTGCAGCACCATCACGGCGATCACCGCCGCGCAGGCCAGCGCGAGCACGGCGAGCATCGACTTGAACGCGCTCTGCTGACCCGCGTACTGCCCACCGATCTCGAGCCGGATGCCACGCGGCGGCGGGTTCTGTGCCAGGATGGCCTTCACGTCCTTCATCACGGCGCCGAGCGACCGCCCGCTGACGTCGGACGTCATCGTGATCATCTGTTGCTGATTCTCGCGCCTGTACTGCGCCCGGGCCTCGCTCGACTCGAAGCTCGCCATCGCCGAGAGGGGCGCGGTCGTTCGGCTCGCCGGGATGACCACCGGCAGCGCGCCGAGCCGGAGGGCGTCGTTGCGCACGGCATCGGGGGCGCGCACGCGCACGCCGATCGACCGGTCCTGCAGCCGCACCTCGCCGGCCTCCACGCCCAGCAGCGCCCCGCTCACCGCACCCGACACCTGCTCCGGCGTGAGTCCGACGCGGTTCGCCTCGGCGCTGTTGATCGACATGAGCAGCTGCGGCGACTTCTCGCTCACGCCGTTGTAGAAGTCCTCCAGCCCGTCCACCTTCGACAGCGCCGGCTCGAGCCGTCGCGCATAGGCTTCCAGTGCGTCGAGATCGGAGCCGAACAGCTTGATCTCCACCGGTCGCGCCGCGCCCGCGAGGTCGTTGATCACGTCGCCCAGAATCTGCACGAACTCGATCCGCATCCGTGGCGCCGCCGACTCGATCTTCACGCGCACGTCGTCGATCACTTCCTGGATGGAACGGTCGCGCTGGTCGCGCGGGGTCAGGCGCGCCACGATGTCTCCGGTGTTCTGGTCGGTGGCGAACAGACCCAGCTCCGCACCCGTGCGCCGCGAGATTCCCGCGATCTCCGGCGTCGCCATGAGGATGCGCTCGGCGATGTGCACCTGACGATCGGTCTCGACGAGTGCAGTGCCGCCCGGCGTGAAGTAGTCGAGCACGAAGGCGCCCTCGTCCATCTCGGGAAGGAATCCCGTCGGCACGAACCGGTACGCGAGCACGCCGACTGCGATCAGCGCGAGGGCGGCCACGATCATCAGTCGCGTGTGATGCAGCGTGCGATCGAGCGATCGACTGTAGCGATCCGAGAGCGCGTCGACCGCCTGCCCGATGGGCCCGAGCATGCTCACGAAGCGCGCGCGCGCACGCGCACGGGCGGACAGCTCATCGATGGCCCGAGTCGGAGGCTCAACGGGCTCCGCCGGCTCGGCGACGAGAAACGCCTCGGCCATCAGCGGGATGATCGTCACCGCGAGCACCAGCGAGACCAGCACGGCGATCGTCAGCGTGATGGAGAGTGCGGCGAAGAACTGTCCGACGACTCCCTCCAGCAGACGAAGAGGCAGGAACACGACGACGGTCGTGATCGTCGACGTCGTCACCGGGATGATGAGCTCCTGCACGGCTTCCCGGATCGCGAGATCGCGGTCCGCCGTGAGACCGAGGTGGCGTACGATGTTCTCGGTGACGACGACCGCGTCGTCGATCACGAGGCCGATCGCGATCGCCATCGCGCCCAGCGTCATGAGGTTGAACGTCTGCCCCACGAGCCACATGATGAACACGGTGATCGCCAGCGTGAGCGGGATCGCCGCCGCGCTGATGGCCGTGATGCGCCCTCGCCGCAGGAAGATGAACAGGATGATCACGGCGAGCGCGGCACCGATCGACATCGCGTCGCGCACCGAGGAAGTCGCCTCGCGCACGAGCGACGCCTGATCGTACACGAGCTTCAGCGTCACGCCGGGAGGCAGCGTCTTCCGGATCTCCTCGGCGGCGCGCGCGACGCTGTCGGCGATCGCCACGGTGTTCCCGTTCACCTGCCGCGTGATGTTCAGCAGCGCCGCGGGCCGGCCGTCTCCCGCCACGATGCGCACGTGGTCCTCGGTGCCCACCTCCACCGACGCGACGTCGCGCACGCGCAGGCCGCGGCCCACCACCACGTTGGCGATGTCGTCCACGGCCGTCGCCTCCTGCGCCGTCACGACGAGGTACTGCTTGTAGTCCTGCGCGACCCGCCCCACCGCGTTCACCGACGTCGAGGTCCGGATGGCGGTGGCGATGTCGTCGTACGACAGTCCCTGCTCCGCGAGCCGTACCGGGTCCGCCACGACCTCGATCTCGCGCACGTCGGACGCCTGCACGTCCACGCGTCCCACACCGGGAATCCGCGCGAGCACCGGGCGGATCTGGTAGCGCGCGATGTCGTACATCACCGTGGGGGCGCCCCCCTCGAGGTTGTACGAGATGATCGGAAAGAGCGCGGGCGACAGTCGCTCGACCTCGATGTCCAGGTTCGGCGGCAGATCACCGCGCAGCTGGTTCACCCGTGCCTGCGTCTGCTGCAGCGCGTACGTCATGTCCGTGTTCGGCGCGAACGTCGCCGAGATCTCGCTCGCGCCGCGGATCGAGCGTGACGAGACGCGCGTCACGCCCGGCACGACCGTGATCGCTTCCTCGATCGGCTGCGTGATGGAGAAGACGACCTGCCGCGCGCCGAGCGCCGAGCCCTGCGCCACGATCGTGATGCGCGGGAACTGGAGCTCCGGATAGATCGCCGACGGCAGCCGCAGCGCGGCCCAGATGCCGCCGGCACACAGCAGAGCGATGACGAGATAGACGAACCGTCGCTGGCTCGCCACCGCACCGGCGAGCGACCAGCGCTTCCGCGGGGGCGGTGTCAGCTCGGATCGCCCCGGTGGCCCTTCCATCGCGGAGTCGCGCACGACGTCACGCACGACGCCGCTCACGGCTTCGCCGGAACGGGCGTCGCGATCTTGGCGCTGTCCTCGACACCGAACGCGCCCTGTGTCACCACGGTCTCGCCACCCGTCAGCCCTTCGATGATCTCCACCTTCGTCGGCGTCCGGCCACCGATCTTCACCTCGCGCTCGTGTGCCGTTCCAGCCTTGTCGACGACGAACACCTTGTAGCCCGTACCTTCTGGCACCAGCGCCTCCACAGGGATCACGACCGCATTCGGCCGCGTTTCGACGGCGATCTCGCCGTACACGCTCTCGCCGAGCCGGAGTGCGCGCCGCGGCGTGCTCACCGCAACGCGAATCGCCACCGAGCGCGAGCTGGTGTCCACCGCCGCGCCGACCGACGCCACCCGGCCCGTGCCAAGTGGCTCACCGCCCACCTTCTCTCCGGCCGAAATCGTGACCGGCGCGCCTGGCCGCACCGCGCCCGCTTCGGTCGGCCCGAGCATGAGGACGACGTCGAACGCCGATGGGTCGGCCACCTCGACGAGCACTTGCCCCGCATCCGCAGGCGCCCCCAGCACCGCCGACATGCGCGTGACGACGCCGCTCACCGGCGAGCGCAGCACGGACAGCTGCTGGACGCGGCGCGCCGTCACGGCCGCCGCGCGTGCCGCGCCGAGCTCCGCGGCAGCCTGTTCCACATCCTTGCGTGGTGCGATCCCCTCAGCCGCCAATCGCACTGCTCGATCGTAGGCGCGCTGTGCAGCCGTCAGCTTCGACTGCGCGCCACTCGCTTCGGCGTTGAACGTCACGCGCTCGAACTCCACGAGCGGCGCACCGGCCGCTACGCGCTGGCCGGCCGCGACGTGCACGCGCGCGATGCGCGTCGGCGCCGGCGCGCTCAGCGCCGCGTAGCGGTCGGGACGTGCCACGACCGACCCGATCGCCGAGATCGTGTGCGTGAACGGCTCGACGCTCGCGACGGCCGTCTTCGCCGCCACGACGGCCTTCACCTCTCCACCACCACCTTCCCCTTCTTCCTTCTTGGAGCATCCCGTCAGGAGCAGCAGGACGGGACACAGGCCGAGCGTGACGCGGCTGGTGATGCGAGCGGTTCTCCTCATGGCGCTGGCGATACGGTCTGGGTGAGCGCTCGCAGCTCCGTGTTCACGGTGAGCAGCGCGGCAACGTCTTCGATGTACTGGCCCAGCACCTCACGCGCGCTCCGCCGCGCCTCGAGCACGGCCGGCAGTGCGGAAGCGCCCTCGCGGTACGCCGTGAGCGATCGCGTCGCCACGCGCTGCGCACTGCCGATCAGCGCGAGGTCGCGCCTGATCTGGACACGAAGCGCTTCGCGCTCGCGAAGTCCTTCCACCAGCCGCTGCCGCGCCTCCAGGCGGACGGTCGCGAGCTGCGCACGTGCACGCCGCCGCTCCGCCTCGGCTTCGGCAATCGGCCCCTGGTTTCGATTGAAGATCGGCAACGGCAGGGCGAGGCCGACCAGCGGAAGAATTCCGTTCTCGGAGCCGGTCGGATCGTGGAATTCGACGCCAAAGCTCAGCGCCGGCCAGGCGAATACGTTGCGACGCTCGCGCAGGACGGAGAGCTCCGCGGCCTGCACACTCGCCTCGGCTGCGGCGATGCTCGGCGTCAGCCCCGGCGCGGGAATCCGCCCCACCGCGGGGGGCAGCCCCGGCGTTGGCGCGGGGGTCGAGACCGGCGAAGGCGAGAAGTTCAGCGCGGAAGGGATGCCGAGCGCGATGGGCGTGGTCGTCAGCACGTCGCCACCATTCGGCGGCGTCGCAGCGGTGTCGAGCGGCGTGAGCCGCAGCGTGTCCGCGAGCACGATGATGACGGTGTCCGGCGAGAGTCCCATCAGGGTCTGCACGGTGAGCAAAGCGCTCATGTAGCTCAACGAGTCGGCCGACGCCGTGTTCGACTGCTGCCCCGCCGTGATGGAGGCAAGGTCGACGTCGAGATCGCTCGCGTCGCCAGCGTTGCGCTGCGAGATCGTCATCCGCCGCAAGCTGTCGGCCTCCTGCGCCGTCTGGCGCGAGAACCGGAAGCGTGCCTCGGCCGCGAGCGCCCGCGTGTAGGTCGTGTCCACTTCCACGACCGCGGCGGCGCGCTCGGAGAGAAACTGCAATCGCGCAGCACGCATCGATGCGCGTGCCGCGCCGATGCGCGCGCCGCGCAGCCGCGGCGACTCGAGGGGCACGTCGAAGACGAGGTGACCCTGCGGCGTCGCCTTCGAGTAGCTCGGCGATATCGATGGGTTGGGGTAGGCTCGGGAAGTCAGGGCCCGGGCGCGCGCCGCCGCCGAGTCCGCGCGCGCGAGCGCGACGCGCGGACTGGCGGCGAGTGCTGTCTCGATGGCTTCACGACGCGTGACGAGCCGCTGCGCGGACAGCGGCATTCCGCCGAGAAGCGTCAGGAGGAGGGCAATACGTGGAATCAATAGTCTCGATCGTCAGGAGGTCCGCAGCGTCGCGGCGGCGAGCTTTGCAACAGGCACGCCTCAATGTCGCGTGCGCTACCTGACCGCTCGATGACTGCACCGCGAGGGCGAAAGCTCCCTAACAGGCGAGTCCGCCGGGAGGGGTACTCCCGACGGACTCTGCGCCGATGACCGCGTGTGGTTCGCGGGCGGTGGCGTGGGATCCTGTTCCCGCAGGATATGCGCCATACTTGTTCCATGCGAATCGCCTTACGACTCTCCATGGTCCTCCTGCTGGGCGCCTGCGCCCGCGGCCCCGTCACGGCACCCGCTCCCGCGCCATCGCCGGCGCGCATGGCCGCCGTCGACTCCCTTGTCATCGCATCGCCGAGCGCCGTCGGCTTCGACGCCGCACTCCCGGCTCGGCTCGACAGCATCGTGCGCGTCGGCCTCGACCAGGGCGCCGCACCCGGCGCCGCGCTCGCCGTGGGACGCTACGGCCGGCTCGTGTATCTCAAGGGACAGGGCACCACCGACTACGCGGCGGGCGCTCCCGCCGCCGACGCGGCGACGATGTACGACCTCGCCTCGCTCACCAAAGTCGTGGCGACGACCACCGCGGCGATGATCCTCGAGGAAGAGGGGAAGCTCGACATCTCGCGCACGGTGCAGAGCTACCTCCCCGAGTTCAATGCGCCCGACAAGGCGGTAATCACCGTGCGCATGCTGCTCACGCATCGCGGCGGGCTCGAGGCGTTCGCGCCGCTCTGGAAGGACACCCGCGGGCGTGCCGACTACCTCGCCAAGATCAACGCGCGCCCGCTGGCGTTCCCGCCGGGCACGAAGATGGTCTACAGCGACTGGGACTTCATCCTGATGCAGGACATCATCGAGCGCATCACCGGCACCACGCTCGATGCGTTCGTCGGTGCGCGCGTCTTCGGCCCCCTCGGCATGACGTCCACGCGCTTCACCCCTGACACGACCGACGCCGCGCTGATGCGCCGCATTCCGCCGACGGAGAAGGACTCGCTGCGCGGCCAGATCCACGGCACGGTGCACGACCCGAACGCCTGGGCGCTCGGCGGTGTCTCCGGGCACGCCGGACTCTTCTCCGATGCGCGCGATCTCTCCGTCTTCGTGCAGATGTTGATGAACGGCGGCAGCTACAAGGGCACGCGCATCCTCACGGCGGCGACGATCGCGCGGTGGACCGCGCCGCAGGATCCACGTTCGAGCCGTGCACTCGGCTGGGACACGCCATCCGACGTCTCGAGCGCCGGCCGCTACTTCTCGCCGCGCAGCTTCGGCCACACCGGCTTCACCGGCACCTCCATCTGGGTCGATCCGGAGCGCGAGGTGTTCGTGATCCTGCTCATGAACCGCGTGAATCCGCGCGGGCTCGCGACGCGCCATACCCAGCTCCGGCGCGACGTCGCCGACGCGGTGCAGTCGGCGATCCACGACGCACCGCTGATCGATTGGGAGGCGCGGCGTACCGTGGCACCGGCTGCGGCGCCGGCGCAGTGATCAGTCGTCGCCCGCCTCGCTCGTCGTCGCGCGCGGGCGCGACGCCGGAAGCCGGTTCGCGAAGTCACGCAGCGCGGTGAACCGGGCGGCGAGCGGCACGAACTTCTCCACCGTCGCGTTCTCGGCGAAGCGCTCCACGATGCCCCAGATCGTCGGATCCTCTGTCGCCAGCTCGGCGCCACAGTCCGCGAGCAGCCAGGCCGCGCCGTAGACGTCGCTCGGCTCGAGCTTCTCGAGGGCGGTGCAGAAGCGCGTGTGCGCGATCGTCTTCGATCCGTCGAGCATCGCGAGGCGGATGACGAGCGCCTCCAGTCGCTCGCGCCCCTGGAACCACCAGTCGTCGCGCCCGCCGAGGATCCGCTGCGCCGTCGCCAGCTCGGCGCGCGCGACGGCGACGTCCTGCTGCCGGAGCGCGGTCAGCCCCGCGCCCGCGTGCGCACCGACCGCGAGCTCGTCGGCGCCGAGCTGCTCGGCCACCGACGCCGTCTCGCGATAGAGGGCGCCCGCCGCCTCCAGGTCGCCGCGCTCCGTCTCCAGCATGGCCAGGTTGTACAGCGCGCCCACCCGGTTCGTGTTGTTCCGGAGCGTCGTGTACAGGCGCAGCGCTTCGTGAAATGCGCTGTGTGCCGAGTCGTAGTCGCCACGCCGCAGCTCGAGCACGCCGAGGTTCATCGACGACGATGCCGCCACGTCGAGTGCCTGCGCATCGAGGCTGATGCGCAGCGCGAGGCGGAACGCTTCCACCGCCGCGAGATCGTCGCGCGTGCGTGTGCGCGCGACGCCGAGCCCGAGGAAGGCGCGCGCCTCCAACACGGGATCCTGGCGACGGCGCGCGAGCGCGACGAGTCGCAGCAGCAGCTCCACCGCGTCCGCCGGCCGCGGCGCGAGCAGCGTCTGCGCCAGGCGATGCAGCGCCTCTCCCATCACTGCCTCGTCGCCAAGCACTTCCGACTGCTGCAGCGAGTCCTCGGCGATGCAGATCGCTTCGTCCACGCGTCCCATGCGCTGCAGCGTCTGGACGAGCAGCGAGCGGACGCGCACCACGTCCGCGACGCTGTCGAGCCGGTCGGCGACGGCCAGCAGTTCGCGGCACTCGTGCTCCATCTCGCGCACGCCGATGCCCAGCCGCAGTCGCGCCTGCAGGCGGCGCTGCTGCACGGGGAGCGCGCGCGCGGGCGTGTCGGCCGTGGTCAGCATCGCCAGCATCGCGTCGCAGGAGCGCTCCACCTCGGCCCAGCGCCCCGCCAGCTCCGCCGCACGCACCAGCTCCTCGTGCACGAGGTATCGCTCCTCGTCGTTCGCGGCGTGCTCCAGCGCGAGCTGCAGGAATTCCGTCGCCACATCGAGCGCGTGCAGCGAGAGTGCGCGCGCCGCGGCGTGCGAGCACCAGTCGTACGCCTTCGCCGCATTCCCGCTGCGCGCGTACTGCGACGCGATCCGATCCACCGCCTCGGGGGTGCGCGCGACGAGCAGGTCGGCGACGCGCTCGTGGATGAGCCGCCGCCGCGCCGGGCTCACCGTCTTGAGCACGGTGTCGACGAGCAGGGAGTGCGCGAACTGGTACGTGTCGTCCTTCGCGTCGCGCATCGGCTCGAGCACCGACGCCGCCATCGCGCTGTCGATCGCGTCGAGCACCACCTCGACCGGCACGTTCGCCGCGTCCGCCAGCAGGTCGATCGGGAAGTCGCGCCCGATCGCCGCCGCCGTGACGAGGACCCGCATTGCTTCCGGGGGCAGCCGGTTCAACCGGCGTCCCACGAGATCCGACATCCCGGCGGGGAGCGTGAGCGAATCCGGCAGCGTCCACACCCACGCCGCGCCGTTGTAGCTGAACACGTTCTCCTCGGCGAGGGCGCGCATGAGCTGCGTGATGAGGAAGGGATTGCCCTCGGTGTGTCGCAGCACGAAGTCGAGCAGGTCGTCGCCGAGCTCGGCGCGGTGCAGCGACCCCTTCAACCACTCGCGTACCTCCGCCGCGGTCAGCCGCTCGAGGCGCCGCTCGCGCGTGCGCTCGTCGCGCGAGAGTCGTTGCCGCCGCTCGCGCACGGCGCCGAACGACGCCTCCTCGCTGCGCACCGTGAGCGCGATGAAGATCCGCTCGGTCGTGAGCTGCGCGAGCACGTGCTCGAGCACATCCCAGCTCGCCGCGTCCGCCCAGTGCATGTCCTCCAGCACGAGCCCGATGGGGCGCACCTCGCTCGCCTCGCGGAGGAAGGCCACGATCTCCTGCGTGAGCTGATGCCCCTGCGTGGCGTCCAGCGGCGGAAGCGTGATGGGAGCCGGATCGGATCGCAGCGCGGGCACCAGTCGCTCGAGCGTCGGCCAGGCGCGTGCGGGCGCCACGCCCTGCTCGTGTAGCGCCAGCGCCAGCTCGGCCCACGGGCCGTACGGCGCGCGACTCTCCGTCTCGAGCGAGCGCCCCGTCACCATCACCGCGCCGCGGAGCCGCGCCTCGGGAAGCAGCTGGCGCAGGAGCGTGGACTTGCCGACACCGGCCTCGCCGAGGACGACGTGGACCTGCGGCTCTCCCTGCACACTCTGGTCGAATGCGG
Organism: Gemmatimonadaceae bacterium; assembly: GCA_036383935.1. Classification (GTDB taxonomy): domain Bacteria; phylum Gemmatimonadota; class Gemmatimonadetes; order Gemmatimonadales; family Gemmatimonadaceae; genus AG11. Next base: position 18,863 of record DASVNI010000209.1, read on the forward strand.
TGACGAGCGAGCGCACCTCCGCTGCGCGACCGACGAAGCGTGTGAAGGAGAGCTGGGGCGGACCCTCCGCCTCGGCGCCGGCCAGCACCACCTTGTCGCGCCCGTCGCGCTTCGCGTCGAACAGCGCGCGATCGGCGGCGGTGAACAGCGCCTCGAACGACTCGCCGTGCTCCGGCGCCATCGCGACGCCGATCGAGAGCGTGACGTGCATCGTCTGGCTTCCCGCCACCGGCTCGCGCAGCGGGATCTCCATCGCCCCCGTCGTGACGCGCACCTTCTCGGCGACCGCGTGCGCCGCGCTGGCATCCATCCCCGGCAGCAGCGCGATGAACTCGTCGCCCGCGTAGCGGCCCGCGTACTGCCCCGGCCGCAGATGCTCCTTCAGCACCCCCGCGACCATGCGCAGGGCATCGTCGCCGGTGAGATGGCCGTATTTGTCGTTCACCGACTTGAACTGGTCCACGTCGATCACGAGGAGCGACACCGTCGCGCCGGTCCGGCGGCGCTCGGCGAGCACCGCCGTCGTCACGTTGGTGAACGCACGCCGCACGAGCACGCCCGTGAGATCGTCCTCCTCCGACACCGTGACCGCGTTCATCGTCCCGCTGCGGCGCGCGGGGCGGGCACGCGCCGTCGCCGCCGACAGGTTGTGCGCGCCGCGGCGCACCAGCTCCTCGAACTTCGCGAACAGCTGCGGGTCGAACTGCCGCCCCGACTGGCGGCGCATGATCTCCATCGCCTCGAGGTGCGAGAAGGGCCGCTTGTAGCTGCGCTGCGTCGTCAGCGCATCGTAGACATCGGCGATGCACAGGATGCGCGCCGCGAGCGGGATCGCCTCGCCAGCCAGGCCGTCGGGATATCCCTGCCCGTCCCAGCGCTCGTGGTGACTGCGCACCATTGGCGTCACGTCCCACGGGAACTCCACCTCGGCGAGCAGCTCGACGCCGGCCGCCGGATGCTGCCGGATGAGCGCCCACTCCTCCGGGGCGAGCTCGTTCGGCGTGTTCAGCACCTCGGCCGGCACGATCAGCTTCCCCACGTCGTGCAGCAGCGCGCCGACACGGAACCAGAACAGCGACGACTCGTCGAAGCCCACCTTGGCGGCGAGCGCGCCGGCGAGATCGGCCACGCGCTCGCAGTGACCCTGCGTGTGCACGTCCTTCGACTCGATCGACTCGCTCCACTGCCGGACGACATCGAGGAAGTCGCCTTCCAGTCGTGCCATGCGGCGACCCACGTCGGCCAGCTCGTGGCGGGCGCGCAGCTGCGTGAAGCACGCGTGCGCGCGGTTCAGCGCCTGGAGCGTCTCGCGGCTGCGTCCCAGCCGCTCGAACAGCTCCGCCAGCTCGCGGTTCACGTCGCCCTCGAACTCCAGATCGTTCGCGGCGCGCGCCATCTCGCGAGCGCGCTGGAGATGCGACTCGGCCGTGGTGAGGTCGCCCGTCTCGCGCGCGATGACGCCGTAGAGCTTCTCCGCCTCCGAGTTCGCGCGCGAGTCGCCCAGGTGCGACGCGAGCTGCATCGCGCGGTCGCAGCGCCGCTTCGCTTCGGCGAAGTCGCCCTTCTCGATCTGCAGCGCGGCGGAGTTGACCTCGATCTGGATGCGGAACGACAGACCGCCCAACGCATTCGCGATCGTCAGCGCCTCGCTGAATGCCTCCTCGGCGGCGTCGATCCGGTGCAGCGCCATGTTGGCGATGCCGAGGTTGTTCAGCGTGCCGACGATGTTGTCGAGCAGCGAATGCAGGCGGCCGTGCGCCAGCGCCTCCTCGTAGAAGCGCAGCGCCTCCCGGAAATCGCCGCGGATCTTCGCCAGCGAACCGAGATTGGTCATGACGTCGACCTGAAGCCGCGGATCGGTCGTGCTCGTGCCGCGCTGGAGCGCTTCGTGGAAGAGCCGCTCGGCCTCGTCCAGATCGCCCTGTCGCCAACGCACTGCGGCGAGGACGTTCAGTGCGTGGCCCAGCGCGTTCCGGTCGCCTGCTTCCTCGGCCAGCGCGACGGCGCGCTCCGCGCATGACGCCGCAGCGGCGTAGTCGGCGTCGATCTCGTACGTCCGCGCGATCCAGCGCAGCAGCATCGACGCGATGCTCGGCGCCGGCGGATCGAGCGCCTGGAGCGCCTGCTCGTACTTCTCGCGCGCCTCCCGGCGGCGCCCGAGCTTGTCGAGCGCGCGCCCCTCATCGATCAGCGCGCGCGCCGATGGATGATCCTCCGCCAGGTTGACGAGGCGAAGGTGGGCTGCCCGAGCGGCAGCGGCGCCGTCAGCGGACGAGGACACAGGAGAGAGTGGTGACGCCGGGAAGGGAGGAAAGGCCGTTCTCGTACCGGGTGGGACCGGTGGTACGAGAGCCGGTGGCGCTGCGTCAGGGACGCGTCACCACCGGCTCTCGTTACTCCACCATCGTGGCTCAGCCCCTCGTCAGGCGCGACAAACCTTAGTCGGCGACGAGGTAGCCGCCGTCATCGACCTGATACCGGCTGAAGTGCTTGAGGCGGCGGAACAGGACGCTCGCGTTGTAGTCGACGAACGTCTGGAGGTCAGGATCCGTCAGGGCCTCGTTCACGCACCCGCCGGAGGTCGAGCCGCTGGTCGAGCCTGAACCGCTGTTCGAGGTCGACAGGCTGCTCGAGCCCGAGCCGGCGTTCGGGCAGTAGGTGATGACCCAGTTCTTCGCGTCCGCCTGGCTCACGTTGGGGACGTAGAAGTACAGCTGGACAGCCGCCGCCTGGGGGTTGAACCGCATCGCCGGTTGGAAGTCCACCGACGGGTGGTCGCTCGCGGCGTTCCTCACCGTGATGGTGAGCTGCACCGGGGCGTTCTGCGACGTGCAGGGCGCGTCCCAGAACGCCGGGCCGTAGCTCGTAATGCCCAACGCGCAGACCGCGTTGGCCGGGATCTCGAGACGGTTCGGGCCGAGTGGGAACACCTGGTCCTTCTTCGGATCGAACGTGACCCTGTACGTGCCATCCGTCACGCCGATCAGCGCCTTCTGCGCCGCAGACGGCGCGAAGGTCGAGGTGTGTTCGGTCGTCGTGACGTTCGACGCGCTGGACGGCGCGGTCGATTTCTCGAGCGAGTCGACGCTACAGGCGCTCGAGGCGACCACGATACCGCCGCTGAGTACTGCGACGAGAATGCGGAAGCGCTTGGAGGATTTCATTGGACGTTTCCGGTCGGGCAGCGTTGCCCGGGGGTAGGAACCTGATATGCCATCCACTGCCTTGCGATCATCGTCGATCGACTGGCAGGGCGGCGGACGACCCTCCCCAAAGCAACGCCGGGGCCAGATGGCTCAGTCGGCTTCCATTCCGGTCACACTGCCCGGAGAATGTCACTCCGTCGGAATGATTCGGCCGATTCGACCGAGCAGTTCGGTCATAGCGCGCCGGCGACTTTCCGGGCTCACCAATGCATTCTGCAAAGGATCGTGCATTTTGCCGGAGCCCGATTGCCGTCTTCGGCGCCCGATGCGGTCGTTTTGGACACGCGGAGAGTCAGCGCCTCGTCGATTTCCGCGTGACTGTCAATGATGACGACAGTCGAGCGACGGAGTCACCTTTCCGACTACATCACACGCGTCCGACGCGCATCGAGAGCGGCCATTCGATGCGTCGCGCCGCGTTCCCCGTCGGCCATCCCGCACGGAGCTCGTCGACGATTGCCGGAATGGGATCCGTACCCTGCGTGCGCGCACGCTGCACGGCGGACCAGGTGGTGAGATAGCCGACGAGCTGATCGAGCGTCCATTCGGCCGCCATCGCGAACGGCGGCGGACGCAGCTCATCGAACGGGAAGTCGGTGTGGGCGAGACCGCTGACCACCAGCGCGCGTTCGGCCGGCCAGTAGGGCCCCACGGTCTCGTCGTGGAAGCGGCGCATCGCTTCGTCGAGCGCTGGATCGCCGAGGCTGCACAAGGCGTAGGTCCACACGGCGATGACGCCGTCCGGCACCAGCACCCGGCGCGCCTCGGAGAAGAACAGGGGACGATCGAACCAGTGCAGCGCCTGGGCGACCGTGACCAGCGCGACCGCGCCGCCTGCGATTGCTACGCGCTCCGCCGTCATCACCGCATAGTCGATCCCGGTGGCCCGTCGTGCGCTCGCGATCTGGGCCGCACTGGGATCCGTCGCGATCACCTGTGCGAACTGGCCAGCCAGCGCGCCCGCCGCCTGGCCACTGCCCGTGCCGCAGTCCCACGCACGCACACGATCGGGCGCGACCGACGCCAGCCAGGTGAACAGCGCGTCCGGATAGTGCGGCCGATACGCGGCGTAGCTCGCCGAGATCTGCGAGAAGTGGTCGGCGAATGGCTTCACGGCACGCTCGCGCCATGCGACGGCCGGTTCATACGAGCCGCGCCAGCAGCTCGCGCGCGTTCGTCGTGCCGTAGTTCCCGTAGCAGTTGTTGAGAAACACCGTCGTGCGCCGAGCCTGTGCGCTCGCCTCTTCGATGCGCGGCAGCCAGGCATCGAGCTCGTGCGGCGTGTAGAGATACCGATACCGCTCGACGGTCGGGACCTTCGCCGCCTCCCAGGTGGCGGCACGTCGTCCGTGCAGCCGGACCATCGCCAGGTGAGGCGAGGTCACCGCCACGATCGGCGGAACGCTGCTCTCCAGTCCCTGCGGGCCATCCACCATGACGTAGGCGAGCCCGAGGTCGCGCAGCATGTCGAGGGTCCACTGCGTCGCCTTTCCTTTACCGTCCGCGCCGCTGTACCAGTGGTGGTTGCGGAGCTCCACCGCGCCGGGCGTCCCCGCCAGCCGCGCCGCCGATTCCGCGAGATGGTCCTTGTTCTCGGGCGACGGCAGGAACCAGCGAGGATACTGCAGCAGCACACCGCCGAGCTTTCCCGCTTCACGCAGTGGCTCGAGCGCGTCGAGGAAGTGCGTCCACACGGCGTCGTAGAGCTCGAGTGGAAGATCCTTCGCGTAGATCCTCGGCTTGTCCGCGAGCGCGGCCGGCAGCGCGTCGATGAGCGCCTCGGGGAGCCGGGACACCTCGGTGGGCTGCCCCGTCATGAGCGCGTGCGCCTTCACATGGAAGACGAAATCCGCTGGAGTGCGCTCTGCCCACAGCGTCGCGATCGCGCGCTCGGGGAGCGAGTAGTAGGTCGAGTCCACCTCGACCGTGGGGAACTGGCTCGCGTAGTAGCGCAGCCGATCCTCGCTCGACGTCACGCCGCGCGGGTAGAAGACGTTTCCCTTCGTGATCGTTGGATCGGTCCAGGACGCCGTGCCGACCCGGATCTCGTGGCCCCCGCTCCCGACTTCGATTGGGCGCCCGAGCTCATCTGGCGGGATTGCCTCGAGCGCGCGGTCGGCGCGCTCCGATGCGGCAGCGAACCCCGCGTCGTGCTCGGCGTCGAGATCGGGTGCGACCTGGTGTGGCTTTGCGGTTCGGGGCATGTGGAGGCGGGGGGCCCGGCGTTCAGCGCATCATCCCGGCCAGCGGCCGGTCAGCGCACGCGGCTCGCCTCGCCGACGGGAACGCGCACCGGCTCGGCGGGCGCCGCGCCGATCGCGGGGGCGCGCTCCGAGAGCAGGCGTGTCACGAACCGCTGCCCCTCGGAGACCCGCTCCACCTCGATCGCGATCGCGTCGACCGCCTGCTCGATCCGTTCGAGTCGCTCCGTCGATTCCGGCGTGGGCGGCGGCACGGTGATCTTCCGCGAGCCACGCTTCCAGAGGAGCCGGGAGATCGAGAGCGCGATGGGCGACGCGACGAACAGGACGGCGCAGATCGCGACCGGCGTCGCATCGAAGTTCGCCTTGAATGGCGGGCCGAAGTTCTGCGGCGGGCGAGTCTCGGCCCCGTACTGCGCCGCCTGCGGCGACGCGAGCTGCTGCCCCGTCCTGTCGATCTCGGACTCGAGGTGAAGGATGCGCTGATCGAGCACGGCGAGCCGCGCCTCGAGCCCTGCCTTGCTCACACCATTGGAGTGATTGACCTGGTCGGCGAGCGAGCGGCGCTGACGGGTGACGTCCGAGAGCTGACTGCTCAGCTCCGCGCGCTGGGCACGCAGGATCGCGACATCCTGCCTGGTCATCGCGCCGCCCGGCAGCGCTCCGGCGTACACCACGTCCGGGGAGGGTGTCACGCCCTGGGCGGGCGGAGCGGGTGGGGCGGCGGGAGGGGCGGGAGTCGCGGGTGTCTGAAAGGATGCTGACATGGGCGACCGTACGACTTGGGAGCGACTCGAGTTCCACGAGCTTCGAGTCGGAAAATAGCCCGCCCAGAACGGCGCGGAGCCGATTCCTAGCTTATGGCGCAGGAAGGTTGAAGCCAAGAGCGACGCCCCCGTTGCCGTCCGGCGCGACCGCCGTGCGCAGGATGACGCGATCGATCAGGTTGTGCGGGTGGGCGTGCGAGTAGCGCACCACCTTGAGCCCGCTGAAGGTGCCGATGCCGGCGCCGAGGACGACGTCACTCGCCCAGTGCTTGTTGTGGTACATGCGCGAGAGCCCCACGAGCGTGGCACCACCGTACAACACGGGCGCGACGAACTTGACGTAGGTCGGGTGGAGTCGGCGCGTCTCGCTGGTGATGGACGACGCGACCGCGAACGCCGTCGTCGTGTGCCCCGACGGGAACGACTGTCGGTCGGCGTTCCCGAACCCGCCGCCGAAGCGCCAGTCGGCCGGGTTCGTGTCGCTCGAGACGAAGGGGCGCGCGCGCCCCGCCGTGCCTTTCAGGACCCCCGTGATCGCGGTCGCGAGAATCACGGACTCCAGGCCGTGCCAGCCGAGGTCCGCGACGTTGGGCTTGTGGGAGACCCGCCCGATGACGTAGAGCCCTCCGCCGATGATGTACGCGCCCGGCGCCGCGATGACCTCGACGCCGTTGGCCGAATGGTTCAGGAAACGATTCGTCGTGAGCGACGAGTCGGCGAGGTGCCTGGCGATCGCCTGGTCAGCCGGAAACATGATGACCGTGAGGACGGCGAACCCGCCGGCGAGCAGCGCGTCACGATAGGTGAAGAGCGTCTTGATCTGCGCCTTGTTCGCCGTGTCCTTCGGCGTGACGGTGGGCTTTTCGCCGGGCGTCGGGTTCTGGGCGGCGAGGGGTGCAGCCGTCGCGAGAGACAGCGCCAGCGCGAGCGTCAGGTGCACGCCGCGGCGGCGACCCGCCGGGCCGACGGACGTGGTGACCACGCGTCCAATACTGTTCAGGTAGCTCATGTCCGGCCGAAATGCACATTTCGGGCACGCGGCCGAAAGAGCGCGGGTTAGGCTGCCGCGAACACCATGTCCACCCACGTGCTGGCACGGGTGACGACCGGTTCGGCGTCGCGCTCGGTCAGCCCTCCGTCGTAGAGCACGAACCGGATGTGCTGCCGGATCGTCGCGGCGGCCGACACGCTGTCCACACCGGCGTCGCGCATCTCGCACGCGACACGCTCGACCTGCACCCGCATCACCGCGTACATCGCGTTGGCGCCTTCCCAGGTGTCGCGCGTCTCGGCGATCAGCGTCCTCACACGCCGCGTAGACGCGCGCTCGAGTCGCGCCTTCCTCACCGATTCGGCCGTACGGCCGGACAGGCGCTGCGCTTCCGCGCATGCCGCGACGGCCCGGTCGAAGATCTCATTGAACGTCGGCGGCTTCACGTTCACGTCCGTCAATCTTCGGGACTCGTCCCGAGCCGGGTCGGTGATGAAGATGGATGACGATCGACGCGTCACGAATCAATCCTTTATGGGGAATCCGTCCGCTTCAGCACGGACTCCTGGGATGTGCTGCGGTCTTCGTGCCTCGGAGTCCGAGGATGCTGTGCTTGTCACCTGCCTGCCATTGGTCTTTGTACTTAAGGAAGCCCGGGAGAGCGGGCGGCCACCCATGTTCCCGCCCATCCCGCCTTGCCATCCCCGCTCATAGCGTCTGCTCCCGGACGGTGTCGGACGGGGCTCGCCGGAGGGGCGTGTATGGAAGGGTCGCCAGGCCCCGGGACGCGTTTGACACTGGCTCTGGCAAGTGCACTACGCTCGGCAGCTCGAGATGAAACGTCGCGCCGCTCGGAGTGCTTTCCACCCAGAGGCGCCCGCCGTGCTGCGTGACCACCTTCCGGCAGATGGCGAGCCCCAGCCCCACGCCATTCTGCTTTGACGTCACGAACGGCTCGAAGATGCATTCCATCATTTCGAGCGCGATGCCGGGACCGTGGTCCGCGACGGTCAGCTCACAGCTGCCATCATCGCGCATCGCCCCGGCGATCAGGAGGCGCCGATCCGCCGGTTCCGTCGTCGCCATCGCATCGCACGCGTTGAGGATCAGGTTCACCAGCACCTGCTGCAACTGCACACGGTCTCCGCTCACGTACGGCAAGGATGCGTCGACGTCGACCTGTACCACGACCTCGTGCGTGAGCAGCTCGCTCCGCATCATCGCGAGGACCTCGATCACCAGACCGCGCAGGTGAACGGCTGCCGCGGCGAGCGGCTCGTTCCGGATGAAACCACGGATCCGCTGCAGGACGACGCCCGCTCGCTCGCCCGCTTCCACGATGTCATCCAGAATCCGCTCGAACAGCGCGCGATCGATTGGCTCGATCTGTTTGAGCATGCGTTCGGCCAATCGGGCGTTGCTGATGATGACCTGGAGGGGCTGACTCACTTCATGCGCGATGGCGCCGGAGAGCTCGCCGACCACGGCAACGCGACCGAGATGCGCCACTTGGCGTTGCTGCTCCCGGAGATCCTGTTGCGCGACGACTCGATCCGTCATGTCCGCCGTCACCCCGATCAACTGGTCGTGACCGGTGCGCTCGTCGCGCAACACGTGGCCGATGCAATGGAGCCATCCTGTCTTCCCATCGGGGCGAACGATCCGGAACACTTCGTCGACCCGCCCTCGTTCGGCCGTCACGCGTGCGAGGGCGGCGTGCATCCGTTCCCGATCTTCGGCGTGCACGGCCGCGAACAATCTCTCGGCCGTCTGCGGATCGTGCGGCCCGAGTCCGAAGAGCCTGTGCATGAACGGAGAGATCCACATCGCCTCGTTCACGAGGTCGACGCGCCAGAAGCCGACGTCCGCCGCCGCCGCCGCGAGCTCCATCCGCTGCGCGCTGATTCTCATCGAACGTCCCACGCGGCGTCGACCGACCCGCAGTTCGAACCACCCCACGATGCGCCTCGCGTCACGATCGGTCGCATCGACGGTCAGGACCCCATTGGCCACGACCCGGCGGACCGCTCCGCCCGGAAGACCGACGCGGAATCTGACACGCATTCGACCGCGATCGATTCCGCGATTCACGCCACGCCTCACGCGTGCGCGATCCGCGGGATGAACGGATTCAAGGAACTGCGCTAGCGGGATACCTGGCGTGGGTGCCTCGAAGCCGATGAGGCGTGCCGCCCGGGCCGACCAAGTGATCGACTCGCGTGCGAGATCGATCTCCCAGCCACTGGCTCGGGGAATCAGGTGGGGCATTATTTCGTTGGTAGGGCATAGGATCGGGGCCGAGAGCGGCACGGCTTCGCGTCGCTACCCTACTTGCGCCATCGACGCGGAAAATTTGCCGAACGTCGGATGGTTCGAGCGCTTCGTGGATGTCCGCGATAACGAAAGAGGCCGAACGTTCGTTGACGGTGGGGCGCGAAGATGCAGCGCGGCCCCGGAATGCAACAGCATCCCGAGGCCGTGAACCCACTCACACTCGCCGCTCTAGAACGGCAGGTCGTCGTCGTCCGGTGGCGGTGCATCGTCGAGCGGCGGGCCATCCCACGGAGGCGGCGCCTCACTCACCGCAGGGGCCGAGCGTCGCGCGGTCGGCGGAGGATAGGGGCTCGGAGAGCCATCCCGCGCCGGCCAGATCACTCCCTCACATCCCGGCCCGCCACGCTCGCGCGGCTTGTTCCGGCACTTGAAGTCGGGCGCGCGCGGATTGCGCTTGGAGGCACGGTCGTCCCACATCGCGCCACCGCAGATCGGGCAGAGGGGCATCCCGTTGGCGTCCACGTTCCCACGTGCTGCACCGGCGCTCACCGTGGGAACGCTCGCCGACGCCGGCTGCTGGCGCGGCGCACTTCCGGCCGGCGCGGCCGGCGACGCGCTCGGCGTTGCTCCCGTCGCGGCGCGTGGGGGCCAGATCACCCCTCCGCACCCGGGATCCTTGCACTTGAAGTCGGGGGCCTTGGGGTTCCGCTTCCCTTCCCGGTTGTCCCACATCGGTCCCTGGCATTTGGGACAGGTCGGGACGGCGGGTGCGGCGTCTGGGGCGGGCGTGCGAGGCTGGGTCATCGCGGTTACGGCTGAGAGGAGAGACTTAAAGTAGCCGAGTGCGCTTTCGCCGGCACGCAACCGCGCGGTGCAAAAAAACGCCGGCCGGACCCGGCCCGCTTGTTGCTTTTGTTGAATGCAACCGAGCGACGAGGTCGCTATGAAGTGGAGTGACATGGGGCGCAGCTCCAACATCGAAGACCGGCGTGGCGGAGGGGGTGGGATCGGCCGCATGGGCATGGGCCTCGGCGGTACCGCCGTCCTGCTCATCCTCAGCCTCCTCTTCGGTCGCAACCTGTTCGAAGACACGGGAGCGTCGCCGACGGTCGATGAATCGAATGGGCAGCTCGCTCCCGCCGACTCGGCGCGCGAGGAGCCCGAGGTGCGCTTCGTGTCGTTCGTGCTCGACGACGCGCAGCAGACGTGGACGAACATCCTGCCGAAGTACGGCGCGCAGTACCACGATGCGAAGCTCGTCCTCTTCCGGAACGCGACCGAGACCGGCTGCGGCGTCGGCCAGACGGCGATGGGGCCCTTCTACTGCCCGAACGACCAGAAGGTCTACATCGATCTCGGTTTCTACGACGAGCTGAAGAACAAGTTCGGCGCGTCCGGCGACTTTGCGCAGGCCTACGTGATCGCGCACGAGCTCGGCCATCACGTGCAGCACATTCTCGGCACCGATGCGCAGGTGCGCCGCGCGGAGCAGAGCGATCCTGCCGCGGCCAATCAGTACTCCGTGGCGCTGGAGCTCCAGGCGGACTGCTATGCGGGCGTCTGGGCGAACTCGACGCAGCAGCGCGACAAGCTCGACCCGGGCGACATCGAAGAAGGGATCAATGCCGCGGCATCGGTCGGCGACGACCGCATGATGGCGCAGGCGGGGCGACGCGTGAATGCGGACAACTTCACGCACGGCTCGTCGCAGCAGCGCGTGAGCTGGTTCCGGAAGGGCTTCGAGTCGGGCGATCCACGCGCGTGCGACACCTTCGGCTCGATGGGTCGCTGAGCAGATGTTGCGCGCGGGATGAGCAGACGTTGCGAGCGGATGCGTGTCGAGAGGCACGCATCAGCCCGCAGCGGTTTCGCAAATTTGAATGATTATCGACGCCGTCCTAGCAGGGCGGCGTTCTCGTATCATATTGGAACCAGACGCGTCTCGGATAAGGTGCGTGCGCGCAGATCGTCTTGCGCGCACGCGATTCGGGTCGCTGGTTTCGGCGGTATTCTTGCGTCGAGGAACCCTTCGTATGTCCTCGCCTTCGGCTGTCTCCATGGATCGCGCTGCCTCTTCCGATACCGAACTCCTGACGCCGAACGCGTCCGGACCCGCGCCGTCCGACGGTGCGCATCCCGCCGGCGAGAATGGCGCCGCGTCGACGGCGACCTCGGGTGACGAGAACTCGTCGCTCGTGACCGAGCCGGCCACGCGCCGCAAGTCGCCGCGCACGAAGAAGACAACGGCATCAGGTTCGACAGCGACCAGACCGAAGCGATCGACGCGCAAGAAGATCGAGCCGCCGCAGTCGACGATCACGACGCTGCCGCCCGCGCCGCTCACGCGACCCGATGGCACGCCGGCGCCCGTCGTCCATCTCGCCGGCGAGCTGTCGCCGTACGCGCGCACGGGCGGATTGGGCGAGGCGGTGGCGAGTCTCGCGAAGTATCAGGCGGCGTCAGGAATTCCCGTGACGGTGTTCATGCCGCTGTACTCGGCGGTGCGCGAGCGGACGGAGGTGCGCCCGCTCGGCGCGGAGTTCGCCGTCTCGGTGGGGCCGCGCACCGAGACGGCACGGCTCTATGAGCCCGCCACGCCGCACGAGCTGGGCACGCCACGCGTCGTCTTCGTCGCGAGCGAGCAGTACTTCGATCGACCCGGCCTCTACGGCGACGACCTCGGTGACTATCCCGACAACGCGCGTCGCTACGCGTTCTTCGCGCGCGCCATCCTCGTTGCGCTGCCCAAAGTGCTGACGCAGCCGCCGAGCATCATACACGCGCACGATTGGCAGACGTCGCTCGCCAGCATCTACCTCAAGACCGAGTTCGCGGCACACCCCTACTACGAGGGGATCCGGGCCGTGCTCTCGGTGCACAACGCCGGTTATCAGGGGCATTTCCCCGAGTCCACGATGGCGGACATCGGGTTGCCCCTCTCGCTGTACAACCACCGGCAGCTCGAGTGGTGGGGGCGCGTGAACCTGCTCAAGGGCGGGCTCGTGTTCTCCGACCTCGTCGTCACGGTGAGCCCGACCCACGCGCACGAGCTGCGCACGGAGAAGGGCGGGTTCGGGCTCGACGGCGTGTTCGTCGCGCTGCGTGACCGGCTCGTCGGCATCGTCAACGGGATCGATCAGGAGATCTGGGATCCCGCGCGCGACACGATCATTCCGCGTCGCTACTCATCGGAGAACCTGGCGGGCAAGAAGCGCAACCGGCTCGCCCTGCAGCGCGCGACGGGACTCAGCCGGTGGCAGGCGCCGATCTTCGCGCTCACCGCGCGGCTCGTCTCGCAGAAGGGACTCGACCTCATCCTCGGCGATCCAGGCTACTTCGCCTTCGACGCGCAGTACGTCTTCCTCGGCCATGGCGAGGAGCGCTACGAGCTGGCGCTCACCGAGCTCGCCGAGCGTGCGCCGAGCCGCATCGCGGTGAAGCTCGACTTCACCGAGGAGTTCGAGCACCTGCTGCTCGCGGGCGCCGACATGTGCCTGATGCCGTCCCAGTACGAGCCGTGCGGCCTCACGCAGATGCGCGCCCAGCGCTACGGCACGATCCCCGTCGCGCGGCGCGTCGGCGGACTGGCCGACACGATCGAGGACGGCGTCACCGGCTTCCTGTTCGACGACTACACGCCCGCCGACTTCATGCGCGCCGCGACGCGCGCCGTGGACCAGTACCACGAGACGGCGGGGTGGGAGGAGATGATGCGCGAGGCGATGGCGCGCGACTTCGGCTGGGAGCGCAGCGCGTCGCGGTACCTGAACGTATATCGGCGTGTGCTGGGTCTTCCGGCGATCCGACATGATCGTCCGGTCGCGGTCGGGGTATAGTTCGACGTGACGCCGCCGGCGCCCCGGCGCCGCCCGTCGTTCGTACGCCCTCTCCGCATCCTCACGCATGCCGTCTCGCTTCACGCGCCTCGCCGTCGTCCTCCCCCTCCTGCTCGGCGCCGCGTCGCCTGCCTACCCGCAGGCCACGTCGGCGCGCGCCGCCCGCGACAGCGCCCCGCCGATCCCGCGCGAGCTCCGCGCCGTGTGGGTCGCCACCGTCGACAACATGGATTGGCCGTCGAAAGCCGGCCTGCCCGCGGATGAGCAGCAGCGCGAGCTGATCGCGATCCTCGACAAGTGCGTCCAGCTCCGCCTGAACGCCGTCGTGCTGCAGGTGCGCCCCGCAGCGGACGCACTCTACCGGTCGGACATCGAGCCGTGGTCCGAGGTGCTGTCGGGGGAGATGGGGCGCGCGCCGCAGCCCTTCTATGACCCGCTCGCCTTCGCCGTCGCCGAAGCGCACAAGCGCGGCCTCGAGCTGCACGCGTGGATCAACCCGTACCGCGCCCGCTACTCGCTGACGCGCCCCGCGGCGAAGAACCACATCAGCCGCACCAACCCGGAGCTCATCCGCAAGTACGGTCCGTATCTGTGGATGGATCCCGGCGATCCCCGGGTGCGCGACCGCACGACGCGCGTCGTGCTCGACATCGTGCGCCGCTACGACATCGATGCGATGCACATCGACGACTACTTCTATCCATACAAGGAGTCGAGGCGCGGGCGCGAGATTCCCTTCCCCGACGACGCGACGTACAAGCGCTATCGCCGCGACGGGGGCACGATGTCGCGCGAGGACTGGCGGCGCGAGAACGTGAACCTCCTCGTCCGCCAGCTCGGCACGGCGATCCACAACGTGAAGCCGTGGGTGCGGTTCGGCGTCAGTCCGTTCGGCATCTGGCGTCCGGGCAATCCGCCCTCCGTGCGCGGCCTCGATCAATACTCCGAGATCTTCGCCGACGCACGCAAGTGGGTGCGCCAGGGATGGGCGGACTACTTCACGCCGCAGCTCTACTGGTCGGTGGACAAGCCGGAGCAGCGGTACGACCAGCTGCTGAAGTGGTGGGTGGGCGAGAACGTGACGGGGAAGCACATGTGGCCCGGCAACTATACGGGCAAGATGCTGCTCCCCAGCTTCCACTGGCCGGCGAGCGAGATCGTCGAGCAGATCCGCCTCACCCGCGCGCAACCCGGCGCGACGGGCAACGTGCACTTCAGCATGAAGGTCTTCCTCGACAATCCCGACGGATTGAACGAGCGGCTCATGGCGGGGCCCTACGCGCAGCAAGCACTCGTGCCGGCCACGCCGTGGCTCAGCGTCGGCACGCCGCCCGCACCGTCGCTCGGCGTGCGTCCGGACGCCACGACGCGGCGCCCGATCCTCGAGATCCAACCGACCGCGGCGCCCCCCGTGCCGATCGGCCTCGGCGGCACGTCCACCGTCTCGTCGACGCCGTGGCTCTGGGTGGTGCAGACACGGAGCGATGCGGGGTGGACGACGGAGATCGTTCCCGCGGCCATTCGCTCGCGCCCACTCGTGGCGCGCGGCTCCGACACGCCGCGCGAGGTACGCGTCACGATGGTCGACCGACTCGGCGTCGCGAGCACACCGGCGGTACTACGCGCACCATTCGCTGGCGGTGCCGCGAGCACCACGTCGACTGACGGCAAGTAGCCGTCATCCCGAGCGAGCGGAGCGAGTCGAGGAATCTGCACTTCGCGGTCAGAGGTCCCTGCGCCGCGGTTTCTCGCGGAGCACGCGGAGGATCGCGGAGGCGCGCGGAGGACTGCTCTCGGGGTCGAGTTCCACGCACAGGCTCACCCGTCATATCCATCCACGACCCCAAAGTCTTTAATGGTCCGGCGGAGAGATCTTCCCGCCAGGCTCCGCG
>DASVNI010000210.1:0-10430 GCA_036383935.1 Gemmatimonadaceae bacterium
TGCGGCTGGGGCGCCGACGTGCGCGCCGTCCGCATGCTCGAGTGGCTGCGCGACGGAGGCGATGCACCGCGCAGCGCGCTCGTGTTCGACGAGTACCACCAGGGCTTCGGCCACTCGGCGTCGATGCTCGACACGACGGAAGAGTTTCTCGTCCAGCATCCGCTCGGCCGGACGCTGCTGCAGGTCGCGCTCGCGGCGCTCGTCCTGCTGCTCGCCGTCGGTCCGCGACCGATCCCGCCGGTGGACGTGCTGCGCGTCGAGCGCCGCGACCCACTCGAGCAGATCGACGCGCTCGCCCACGCCTACGAGCAGGTGCACGCGACGCGCACCATGACCGCGCGACTCCTGCGCGGCGTGCGCTCGCGTGTCGAGCGCGCCTGGTCCGACACGCGCGCTCGGCCGAACGAAGACTTCCTCGCCGACGCCGAGTCGCGCGCGCCGGCGCTTGCCCCCGACGTCGCGCTCGTGCGCCGCGCGCTCGACGCCCAGCTTCCTGATCGCGCCCTTCCCGAGCTCGGTGCCGCGCTCCATCGCATCGAGCAGACGCTCACTACCACACCCAGCGCATGACCAGCACTTCCCCGTCTCTCACCGTCGAGCAGGGCGCCTCGCTCCTCGACCGCGTCCGGCAGTCCGTGGCGCAGTACATCGTCGGGCAGGAAGCGACGGTGCACGACGCGCTCGTCGCATATCTCGCTCGCGGCCACGTGCTCGTCGAAGGCGTCCCGGGCACGGCGAAGACGCTCCTCGTGCGCGCGCTGGCCGCCGCGCTCGGGCTGCGCTTCTCGCGCATCCAGTTCACGCCGGATCTCATGCCCTCCGACGTCACCGGCGTGAACGTGCTGCGCGATCCGGCCAAGGGATTCGAGTTCCAGGCCGGCCCGATCTTCACCGATCTACTCCTCGGCGACGAGATCAACCGCGCACCGGCCAAGACGCAGTCCGCGCTGCTCGAGGCGATGGCCGAGCGGCACGTCACCGTGGACGGCGTGTCGCGCCCGCTGGGCGATGCGTTCACCGTGTTCGCGACGCAGAATCCCGTCGAGCACGAAGGAACGTATCCGCTCCCCGAGGCGCAGCTCGACCGTTTCCTCGTGAAGACGGTGATGCCGTACCCCTCGCGCGAGGCCGAGCTCGAGCTGCTCGCGCGCTACGACGCGGGCTTCGACGCCGAGCGCCTCGAAACGCGGCAGATGACCGCCGCGCTGTCGACGGATGACGCGCTCGCGATCCGTCAGCTCGTCGACGGCGTGCGCGTCGCTCCCGAGGTGCGCGTCTACATCGCCGACATCACGCGCTCGACGCGCGAGGAGCGCATGCTCTCGCTCGGCGCGTCGCCGCGCGCGACCGTCGCTCTCTTCCGCGCTGCGCGCGCCGCCGCGGTGCTCGACGGCCGCGACTTCGCCACGCCGGACGACGTGAAGGGCGTCACGCCGGCTGTGCTGCGGCACCGGATCAACCTCGCGCCCGAGCTCGAGGTGGAAGGGCGGAGCCCCGACGACGTGCTGACCGCGCTCCTCGCGCGCGTACGCGTCCCGGAGTGACGGCGTGAACCTCGTCCCGGAGCCGGTGCGTCGATTCGGCCGCCGAGTGCGGGCGATCGCCGTCGTGCCGACGCGCCGGCTCGCCGTCGTGGCGGCACTGCTCGCGCCGCTCTGGCTCCTCTCGACGCTGCCGGTCGTACGCTGGCTTCCGGTAGTGGCGCTCGCGGCACTCGCGATCGCCGTCGTGCTCGACATCGCATTCCTTCCCGCCCCGCGCGACACCGCCGTCGAGCGCATGCTCGAGCCCACCGTCGGCGTGGGCGACGAAGCGGAGCTTCGCTATCGCGTGACCTCGGCCTGGGGGCGACCGCTCGGCGTGTCCCTCCACGACGCGCTGCCCGCGAGTCAACTCTCCGGCGGCGTGGACACGACGGAGCGACGGTTGGAGCCGCGCGGCACTCTCGAGCTCGTGGGCAGCGTCACCGGCGTGGCGCGCGGCGAGGCCGACCTCGGCGACGTCGCGCTGCGCGTGCGCAGCACGCTCGGGCTCGTCGCGCGCACCCTGCGCTACGAGCGCGACGATCGCGTGCTCGTTGCGCCGTCCCTTGCTGGTGTACGGCGATTCCGTTGGCTGGCAGTGCATCAGCGGCTCGCGGCGGTGGGCGTCCGCAACACGCCGCGGCGCGGGGAAGGGCGCACCTTCGCCAACCTGCGCGATTACGTCGTCGGGGACGACCCGCGGCACATCGACTGGAAGGCGTCGGCGCGCCGCGGCCGGCCGATCACGCGGGAATACACGATCGAGCAGTCGCAGACTGTCTACCTTCTCGTCGACGCGGGAAGGTCGATGACGCAGCTCGCCGGCGAGTTCTCGCGCTTCGAGTACGCGCTCTCGAGCGCGCTCGTGCTCGCCGACGTCGCCAGCACCGCCGGAGATCGCGTCGGAGCGATGGTGTTCGACGACCAGGTGCGGGTGCTCGTGCCGGCGCAGCGCGGACGCGCGGCGCTCCAGGCGCTGCGCACGGCGCTCGTGCCCGTGCAGCCCACGCTCGTCGAGCCGGACTACGCCGCGGCGTTCCGCACCCTCGCCGTGCGTCAGCGCAAGCGTGCGCTCCTCGTGCTCCTCACTGATGTCATCGACGCCCGGGCAGCGCGCGCGCTGCTCGGGCATCTCACGCGCGGCGCCTCACGCCATCTCGCGCTCGTCGTCGCGCTGCGCAACGAAGCGTTGCTCGGCGCAGCGCGGCCGACGGACGGCGCCGGCGTGCGCGCTCTCTATACCAGCGCCGCGGCCGAGGAGCTGATCGCCGAGCGCGCTACGGCGCTGCAGCGGATGCGCGATGCGGGCGTCGTCGTGCTCGATGTCGCCCCCGACGCGATGGCGGCGGCGGTCGTGAACCAGTACCTCGAGCTCAAGGCACGCGGCGCGCTGTGACCGGCGCGAGGGCGAGCGCAGAGGCGTGTGGTTCAGCCGCCAAGGGGTCAGAGCCCGCGGGCTCTGACCCCGACTCGTTCTGTGTTGCTCGCGGCGTACGTCCGCCGCGCAGGTAGGCTACGAGGAGTACGAGCGTCGTCCCGCTCACGGCGAGCTTCCCCTCGATCGGCCACCACTCGATCGGGGAGATGAACCCCTCGAGCGTGCCGGCCACGAGGAGCAGCAGCGTCGAGACGCCGATCAGGCGGATTGCGCGGCGGCCATTCTCCACCAGCGCGCGCCGACGCGGTCGGTCTCCCGGCAGCAGCAGCCCCGCGGCGACGATGAACGCCGCGCCCCCCGCCACGCAGATCGCGAACAGCTCGAGCACACCGTGCGGCGCGACGAACGCGACCAGCAGGCGCGCGATCCCCTTGCTCGCATACAGCCCGACCACGCTTCCCATCGACACGCCGTTCATCACGAGCAGATAGATCGACAGCAATCCGGCCGTGATCCCGCCGGCGAAGGTCGCGAAAGTCACCTGCACGTTGTTGGCGATGATCCCCGACGCCATCACGGGGCGGAACAGCTGCGGGTCGTCGATGTACCCCTCGCCGCTGCGCGCGCGACGCACGCCGGCTTCGGCGCGCTTGATCATCGCGGGCGGCAGGAGCTTGGGGCCGAGGGCGGGATGGCGCGCCACGGCGACGCCGGCGATCGCCGCCGGTCCGAAGAGCAGGAGCGCGGCGAGCGCGATCGGCGCGGCCGAGCGGCGCACCTCGCGCGGGCCATCGGTGAAGAGGTACCGCACCGCCGCGCGCAGCGGCATGCCCCGATCGCGGTAGAGCAGGTTGTGCGCGCCGGCGACGAGCCGTCCGAGGTAGAACAGCTCGTCCACCGCGCGCCCGCCGGCCGCGGTGCGAAGCCGCGCGAGATCCGCCGACAGCGCGCGATACTCGGCGACGAACTCGCGCACTCCCTTCTCGCCGAGCGACTTCAGCCCCTTCTTCTGCGCCATCGTGAGCTTCGTCGCGAACGCCGCCCAGCGCGGGCTCCCCGCGGCGATGAGCGCCTGTCGCTCGCGGCCGGCACCCGTCTCGCCGCGTGAGGCGACCCCTCCCGCGCGGGCGCGGCGTTCGCGCTCGTACAGCTCGAGCAAGCGCGGGGCGGGCGGGCGGCCGTCGTCGACGAGTGAGGCCCCGAAGCGCACCGCGAGCTGGTGCGCCAGTGCGGTTCGCCGCTGCGGCTCGAGCGTCGGCCACCGCTCGACGAAGCGCGCCAGCACCGTGTATTCGTCCTCGCTGAGCTGCGTCTGCAGCGCCTGCGCCGTCTGCCTCGCTGGCGCGGCCTCGGGCTCGGAGGTGGTGCGGCGCACGTCTTCCCGTACGACCAGCGTCCCCGCCACGATGTCGCCCAACCGCCGGCCCCGTTTGGTGAGCAGCACGCTCGCCATGCCGACGAGGTAGAAGAAGACGGGCTGCATGTCGATGATGCGGAGCAGATTCCGCACGGCCGACACGCCGAACGTCACCGAATAGCCCCCTTCGCGCACGACGCGGATGCGGTGAAACCGCTTGCCCGGCGTCTGGCCGTCCATCAACCCCTCGAACAGCACGTAGTAGCCCCAGAGCAGCGCGAACTGCGCGAGCACGAGCAGCGCGGTGCCCCACGACGAGCTCACCCCGACGTAGACGAAGCCGCGCGTGAGCCGCAGCGCCAGCGAGGCGATGCCGATGAGGAGGAACACGACGGCGACGATCACCAGATCGGTGATTGCCGCCAGCGCGCGCGAGCCGATGCCGGCGACGGAGTACGTCAGGACGACGAGCTCCGGTGTTTCGACGTCGACGGTCTGCTCGAGGGTGGGCGCGGTCACGGGGGGAAGCTCGTTCGCGGCGAGCATGGTGACAAGCCGTTGACCATGACCGCCGGGCATTATCTTGGCTCTTCCTCTCACACCAGCCATGCGCGTCGTCCTCCAGCGAGTCTCCCGAGCCGAAGTGCGAGTCGGCGACCGGATCACCGGCCGCATCGAGCGCGGATTCCTCCTGCTCGTCGGCTTCACGCATTCCGACACGACGGACGCGGTCGCCTGGATGGCCGACAAGGTCGTCGGCCTCCGCCTGTTCGCCGACGCGGACGACAAGATGAACCTCGCCCTCGGCGACGTGAACGGCGGGCTGCTGGTCGTGTCGCAGTTCACCCTCTACGGCGACGCCGTGAAGGGACGCCGCCCCAGCTTCATCGACGCTGCTCGGCCCGAGACGGCGATCCCGCTGTACGAGCGCTTCGTCGAGCTGCTCCGCGCGCGCGTCGACACCGTCGAGACCGGAGAGTTCGGCGCGATGATGGACGTCGAGCTCGTGAACGACGGTCCGGTCACCCTCCTCCTGGAACGATGAATCCCCTTCGCGTCATCCTCGCGTCGCAGTCCCCTCGGCGGCGCGAGCTGCTCACCCTCGTCGGCATCCCGCACGAGGTCCGGCCGGCCGACATCGACGAGACCTATCTCGCCGGCGAGAAGCCGGCCCCGCACGCCGAGCGCCTCGCGCGCGGCAAGTGCGCCGTGATCGCCGAGCGAGAGCCGGACGCGCTCGTCATCGGCAGCGACACGATCGTCGTCGTCGACGGCGAAGTCCTCGGCAAGCCGACGGACGAGGGCGACGCCGCGCACATGCTCCGCCGCCTCTCCGGTCGAACGCACATCGTCGTCACCGCCGTCGCCGTCGCGTGGCGCGGTGAGACGCGCTCGGCGGTGGAGGAGGTGACCGTCACCTTCCACTCGCTCAGCGACGACGACATCGCCGCCTACATCGCGACGCGCGAGCCGATGGACAAGGCAGGCGCCTACGGCATCCAGGGCTACGGTGCGACGATCGTCGAGCGCGTGGACGGCGACTACTTCGCCGTCATGGGGCTGCCGCTTCAGCTCCTCGTGCGCGTGCTGCGCGAGCGCGGGATCACCTACGCCTTCGGCCCGCTCACCGCCGAGGCGTAGTTCGTCCGCCAGCGCTCGACGCGGTCGAGCACATCGCGCACGCTGATGCGCGCCATGCGACCGGGCCGATTCTCCATCGAGAGCGGATAGTCTTCGCCCGGGTCGCCGTACGCATCGATCAGGAGATCGTGGAACCGCCGGTACGGCCCGACACGCTTCGGGTTGGTGTAGCCCATCAGCGAGACCACCGGCTTGTTCAGCGCGACCGTCATGTGCAACGGTCCGGTGTCGGGGGAGAGCACGAGCGCCGCGCCGTCGAGGATCCCGACGAGCTTCCGCAGCCCGCTGCCGAGCTCGGACGCGACCGGCACGCGCGACTTCGCAATGATCTCCGCCTCCGCCGCGAGCTCGCGCGGCGACCGTCCACCGACGAGCACGGGCTGTAGCCCGAAGTCGCTCCACAGCGCGTCGCTCACCTCGGCCCATCGCTCGGGGAGCCAGTCCTTCTCGGCCTTGCTCGTCGCGACGACGATCGGCGCGATCGGACGATCGTACTTCGCGAGCAGCTCCTGCTGCCACGCGCGCTCCTCCGGCCAGGGGCCGAGATCCCACACCGGCTCGCCGTACGGCACGCCCACCGCATCGAGGAACTCGAAGTACTGATCCTGCACGTGCTGCCCCGCGCGCGCCGGCAGTCGATGCGTCGTGAACAGCCAGTTCAGGTCGCGCGCCCGCGCCCGGTCGAAGCCGAGCTTCACCGGCGCATGCGCGAACGACGTGACGATCCCCGCCTTGAAGTAGACCTGGAGCGCGAGCACGACGTCGAACGGCCGATGCGCCAGCGCGCGCCGCACGGCGGGATAGGCGCGCCAGCCGCGCGAGCGGTCGAATTCTATGATTTCGTCCACCGCGCGGTGACCGCGCACGAGCGTCGCCGCGCCCGGCTGGAGCACCCACGTGACGCGCGCGTCCGGGCGATGCGCCTTGAGCGCGGTGAGCAGCGGCAACACGTGCACCGCGTCGCCCACGGCGCTCATCATGACGATCCCGATGCGCGGCGCGCGCTCGGGAAGGCGCGCGACGATTCCTACGTCGCGCGGCGCTTGCGCGACGATCTCACGGTCGTTCTTCGTCATGCCGGCTTGCGGTAGGCCACCAGCGTCGTCCCCTCGATCCGTACGAGCGGGATCCGCTGCGCGAGCTCGTTGAGTGCGCGGAATACTCCCTTCGCGTGCCGCGGGCCGGCGTAGTCATGCCAGAGCACCAGCCCGCCCGGCGCGACGAGCTCCAGTGCCTTCGCGCTGTCGCTCACGACGTACGAGTACGCGTGCGAGCCATCCACGAATACGACATCGCACTGTCCCGCCCATGGAGAGACGTCGAGCGCCTTGCTGTCCGCGAACAGCTGCTCGACTTTGCCGGCCACCGGCGTGCCGCTGTAGAGGAACTCCGTGTGCGACGACTCGCGCAGCGCGAACTGCACGTCCGTCTTGTCGTCGCTCGACTCGGTGCGGTAGTCGCCGAGGTGGTCGGGGGCGAGCGTCACCGTCACCACCCGTGCATCCGGAGGGGAGTTGCGTGCCCATAGGTACGCTGTCTTCCCCGTGCAGGTGCCGACCTCGAACATCCGCTTCGCGTGTCGCGCCAGCACGGCGAGAATCCACGCCTCCGCGTCGGACGTCCCGCCGTCCACTACGTACGGCCCGCGGCCGATGAACGCGATCTCCGTCTCGATCGTCGGACCGAGCGGCCCCGGTTTCAGCACCGGGTCCACCGCCTCCGGCGGCACGCGCCGGATCGGCCACTCCCTGAACAGGCCGCGCTGCTTCCGCACGGCGCGCAGCCGGAGCTGCTGCACCGCCAGCACGATCGTGGCGGCGAGCAACAGCAGCAGCGCCGCGATCGCGAGCAAGGTCGTCACGACTTCGCCTCCGTGCGAGCGAGCGTCATGGCGTCGTCGAACGCGGCCAGCGTCGCGCGCGCCGTTTCGTCCCAGGAGAACCGACGGCTCTGCGCGACGGCGGCGGCGCGGAGTGCGGCGTGATGCGCATCGTCGTCGAGCACGCGCCGGATCTCCGTCGCGAGCGCGGCGTCGTCGTTCGGTGCTACGTACACCGCGGCTTCGCCGCCGACTTCCGGCAGTGACGAGGCCCGCGCCATGATCACCGGCGTGCCCAGCGCCATCGCCTCGAGCGGGGGAAGGCCGAATCCCTCGTAGCTCGACGGCGCGATCAGCGCGCGCGCGCAGCGGTACAGCGTCACCAGGTCGTCGTCGCTCACGAAGCCGAGCGTGCGCTGCCACGCTGGATCGGCGATCGTGGCGCGTCGCGGACCAGCGAGCACCAGCGTGGCGTCGGGGTTCGTCTCGGCGACGCGTGGCATCGCGCGGTCGAGCAGGCCGAGATTCTTGCGGCGATCCGCCGCGCCCACGGCCAGCACGTACGGCGACTGGACCCCGAGCCGCGCGAGCGCCTCCGCGTCGCGCTCCTCGGAGGGGACCACGAGATCGTCCGCCGCGAGCGGTGTCACCCGCACCCGCGACACCGGCACGTTCAGCACGCGATGCACCTCGTCGCGCGTGAACTCTGAGATCGCGATGAGCAGCGTGGCACGCTTCGCCGTGAGACGATAGCGCCGCCGCCAGCGCAGGTTCTTGAGCAGCTTCCGTCGGCGCGGGTCCGGCAGCGCGAGCGGCGCGACGTCCTGGATCGTCGCGACCACGACGCCGCGCCGCGGCGCGGGAACCGCCACGTTCCACGGATACCAGAACAGATCGGCGCCGGAGCTGTCGAGGCGCCAGCGCGGATGGAACCCGACGCGGTCGAGCGGCGCACCCAGCGCCGCGAGGCGCGTTCCAATCTCCTCCTCGTCGCGCGAGCGCCGCACGAGGAGCACGAGCCTCAGCTCCGGGCGCTGCCGCAGCAGTCGGGGCAGGAGGGCCCATACCTCACGCCCGATCCCGCGGCGCTCCTGCGCCAGCCGCGACGCCTCCACCGCGACGACCATCGGCTTGCTCATGCGGCTGCCAGCGGCGTGAGCTCGCGCTCGTCGAACGTCGCGCCGCGCTCGTCGCGCCACTTGCGCGCCGAGCGAAGCAGACGCGCCACGTTCGCGGCGCGGAGGCGTTCGTCGCCCGCGCGGCCGAGCTCCACGCGATCCACGTCCAGCAGGTGCGCGACCAGCCCTTCGGCAGCCTGCGCGAGCAGGACGTTCTTCACGTTGAGGTCGTGGTGGCGTACTCCCGCCGCGTGCATCGCCGCAATCAACTCGCGCGTCGCCTCCCACGCCGCTTCGCGCTCGGCCCCGGATGCCGCTCCAGACATGTATTCAGATAGGTCCCGTGCGTTCACTATCTCGCGGGTCACGACGTCCGCACGACGAAAGGCGACACCTACCGACTCGACCCCATAGATCAGCACCGGCGGCGTCGGCACACCGAGCTCGGTCAGGCGCATCGCGGTCCGCAGCTCGTGCGGCGCGCGCGTCGGCGGCAGGAAGAGATCCCGCGTCACGGGAGCGAGCAGCCCGCCGTGCCTGTTGTGGCGCACGACGGCGCGTGTCCCGCTCACGGGCAGCGCGATCGAGTACGCGATGCCGCGCCCTTCGAGCGGTCGCGCCGCGCGATCGCTCGCGGCCGCCGCGTACAGCGACCCGCGCGCGAGCATCACGCGCGCGTCGTCCGCGTGCGCCTCGAGCGCCACGGCGATGCGTCGGCCGGCCGCGACGCGGACACAGCCGGCGGGCACGTCCTGCATCAGGGCTGGACGCAGTACACGGGAAGCGCCTGGCTCTTCCCCTTGAGCTCCACCGGCGGACACACCGAGAGCTCCGGCGGTGACTTCAGCGCGTGACGCATCTCCTCCGTGAGGAGGATCTGCCCGGATCCCGCCGCGGCGCAGAGGCGGTACGCCGTGTTGACCACGTCGCCGATCACGGTGAACTCGAGCCGCTTCTCCGAGCCGATGTTTCCCGCGAACGCCTCACCGTAGTTGAGCCCGATGCCGATCGCGAGCTGTGGGCGCTTGGCCGCCCTCCAGCGCTTGTTGAGCCCTTCCATCGCCTTCATCATGTCGATCGCCGCGAGCATCGCGTGGTCCGCGTCGTCGCGCGTGCCGATCGGCGCGCCCCACTGGGCCATCACGCCGTCGCCCATGAACTTGTCCAGCGTGCCGCCGTGTCGGAACACGCACTCCACCATCTCGGTGAAGTACTCCGTGAGGAGACTCGCCATCTCGTCGGGCTTCATCGTCTCGGAGAGCGCCGTGAATCCGCGGATGTCGCTGAACAGCACGGCGATCTGCCGCTTGTCGCCACCGAGTCGGATGGCCGTCGAGGTGCTCGCGATCCGCTCCGCCAACGCCGGCGCGAAGTAGCGCTCGAAGTTGGTGCGCGCGAGCGTCTCGCGCCGGATGCGCTCGGAGAACTCCGAGTTCTCGATCGCGACCGCGGCGATCCCGGCGAACGCCACGAGGAACTCGAGATCCTCGTCGGTGAATCGATGCGTCGCGCTCGGCGTGTCCACGTACAGCACGCCGAGCACGCGCTCCTCGCTTCCGATGAGCGGCGCGCAGATCGCCGACCGTACCTGCTG
>DASVNI010000211.1:0-3871 GCA_036383935.1 Gemmatimonadaceae bacterium
GCCTGCCACTCCCTGCCCTGGGAATCCGTGAAGACACGATAACCCATGGTGATCCGCCTCCTCTGTGGGGTCAGTCCCCATGCCCGACGGTCGCGCCCGCTACACCACGGATGTTCCGCTGTTAATGCACCGTCAGTGCCAACAAGATCATACCGCGCGAACGTGGCAGGCGGAAGAACGTCGGCACTAAGACTGCATTGTGCAGCTCGCCTCTTTCATCGATTCGGAGTGATACGTGCGCGTCGCCAGAATTGCTTCGCTCACCGCGCTGCTCAGCGCCCTGATTGCCGCGCAGACACTCGGCGCTCAGGGTACGGACAGTACGTCGCGTGGCGACAAGACGTTTCTCACGAAACGCGATCTCGGCATCGCCGGTGTCGCGCTCGGCGCGACGGCGTTTCTCTCGATCTGGGACCCGGACATCGCGCGGGCGTCGCAGGACTCGGAGTTCCAGAACAATTCGCTGCACCGGCTAGCGCTCGACATCAGCAAGGTGAACGAGACCACGCTCACGCTCGCCGGCATCGCGACGTGGGGCGTGGCGCGGCTGGTGAAGTCGCCCGACGTGTCCGACGTCGCATTACATGCGACGGAGTCGGTCATCCTGGCGAGTCTCGCGAGTCAGGCCATCCGTGGTCCGCTCGGACGTGCGCGCCCCAACTACGCCGGCGACAGCGCGCAGTACGACTTCCACTTCATGAAGGGATTCACGGCGTTCAAGTACCGCGCGTTCCCTTCGATTCACACGTCATCGAGCATGGCCGTCGCCACGGTCATCACGCTGGAGCTGCATCGACGCAACCAGCGAATCACCCCGATCCTCGCCCCGATCCTGTATTCCGCGGCGATCCTTCCGGGCCTCGCGCGCATCCAGCTCAATCAGCACTGGGCGAGCGACATCCTCGCCGGCGCGTTCATGGGCGTCTTCACGGGCTACAAGGTCACGACGTACAGCCACGACCATCCGAACAACTGGTTCGATCGGAAGCTGCTGCACGTGACGGTGAGCCAGGGGGCGGATGGACGGTTTCAGGTGGGGTTCAGTCCTTGATTGCGGGTATGAGGGGATGAGGGGATGAGGGGATGAGGGGATGAGGATGTGCGACACGGCCTCGGGAGGCAGAAGCTTCCCGAGGCCGTGTCGTTCGCATACCCGCATACCCGCATACCCGCATACCCGCACACCCGCATACCCGCATACCCGCATACCCGCATACCCGCATACCCGCACACCCGCAGCTCACACCGCGAACGGATACGTCTCCGGCGGCTCCCCCTGCTCCCAGCCGGCGCTGCGCTCGAGTGGCTCGAGGGCGCGGGTCTGGTCGAGGTGCAGCACGAGGTCGAACTGGGCCGGCAGATCGGCGTGGAAGTAGTGGCTCTGTCGTTCCGTCTCCGGACGGTAGATCACGCCGATCGCGCGCTCGAGGCGCGGCTCGTCGAAGGCCTCCTGCACACACTCGACGCGGAGATCGAGGAGGAAGGCCGGGATGGCGACGCGGTGGAAGAGTGCTTCCGTGCTCCCCGCCAGTCCCGGCCGCACGTTCCGCCGCTCGGCGGGCTCGTCCCAATCGTGCGCCGCGGTGACGGTGCCGGAGTACGTCGTGAAGCCGATGAGGCACGCTTCCTCGCCGTAGCGCTCGCGCACGAGCTGCCCGACGTTGTGCTCCCCGCTCCGCCCCATCTGCGTCGCGCGCGCGTCGCCGAGGTGGGAGTTGTGGGCCCACACGACGACGCGTGCCTGGTCGCCGGCGCGCTCGAGGAAGTGGGTGACGGCGTCGAGCGTCTCGACCATGTGCGAGTCGCGCAGGTTCCAGCTCGACGCGCGGCCGTGGAACATCGACCGATAGTAGCGCTCCGCGTTCGCGACGAGTCTTGCGTTCTGCTCGGCGGAGAAGAAATCGTCCTCGCCGAACGCGCCACCACTCGCGGCGTACTCGTCGGCGCAGTGCCGCAGATCGAGGAGCTCCCGGACGACCTCGTCCTCGCAGGGATCGATGAGCTCGCGCGCCGCGGCAAAGCCGTACGCCTGGGGATCGTTGCCGCCGACGTTCTCGAAGCAGCTATAGCGCTCACGTGCACGACGCGCGGCCTTTGGATCGACTCGCTCCAGATACCGGAGCACCGCGGCGATCGATGCATGCAAACTGTACAGATCGAGCCCGTACAGTCCACACCGCATATCTGTTGGATGCACGTCGTTCCATCGACGCAGCCAGCGCACGAAGTCGCGCATCACCGTGTTCCGCCACATCCATTGCGGGAATCGTCGGAAGCCGGACAGCGCCGTATCGGGATCGCGATCGCCGTTGACACTGCGCACGAACCGATCGACGCGACGCGCATCGGGCCAATCACCTTCGATCGCGACGGCGCGGAAGCCGCGCGTCTCGATCAATCGCCGCGTGATGGCGGCGCGCGTGGCGTAGAACTCGTGCGTACCGTGTGACGCCTCGCCGACGAGGACGATGCGAGCGCGACCGATCCCATCGATCATCGCGTCGACGTCACGAGGATTGGATCCGTCCGCCGCGGCGAGAGGCAGCGCGTGGCGACGCAGGGTGTCGAGCACTCTTTGCGGCATGAACGCTGTTGCCGCAGGGAGTGGGCCACTGAGTTGTCACAACTACCACACACAGGAAGTAGTACTCGATACCTCGTACTGAGACTGGCATACCGCCCCCCGGAATGCGTGTCAGGCACTGGGGTCAGAGCCCGGGTCAGAGCCCGGGCTCTGACCCCAAATGCGAACGGCCGTACTCAGTACCAGTACTTGGTATCGAGTACGACCGTGAGTTTTTCAGATAGAACGCGTTACCGGACTTCCGGGAGCCCGTATGCCAATCCAACTACCAGGTACTCGGTACTACCTACTGGGAGTGGCAGTTCACATCAGGGCGCGACTTCGTGGAACGTGACGCCCGTTTCTCTCTCGAGTACCCAGCGAAGTCCCCACGCATCCTCGAACAGCAGCAGCGGATGTCCTTTCGCATCGAAGAGGAGCATGCGGCCGCGATCGCGCGCGATGCGTTCGATCTCGTCCATCGAACCGACGACCCAACGCGGGTATCGCGCTGAGATCTTCTCGAGCCGGCATGGGGCACCGTACTCATGTTCCAAACGGTGCAGCATGACGTCGAACTGAAGGAGTCCGACAGCGCCGACGATGGGCGTCGGGCTCAGCGTGTCCGTTCCCGACGTATAGAAGACCTGCGCTGCGCCCTCTTCCGTGAGCTGGCGCAGTCCGGTGTCGAGCTGCTTGCGCTTGAGCGGATCCGTGGGGATGATGCGCGCGAAGTGCTCGGGCGCGAAGCGCGGGATGCCGGAGAACTCGAGCCCATCCCCTTCGGCGAGTGTGTCGCCGATACGGAGCGTGCCGCGATCCATCACGCCGATGACGTCGCCAGGCCACGCTTCCTCGATCGCCGTGCGCTCGCGCGCGAGGAACTGCTGCGCGGAAGAGAGGCGCATCGGCTTTCCCGTGCGCACGTGCGTCACCTGTAACCCGGGCGTGAAACGTCCGGAACAGACGCGAACGAACGCGACGCGATCGCGATGCTTCGGATCCATGTTCGCCTGGATCTTGAAGACGAAGCCGCTGAACTCCGGATCGGCGGGATCGACCAAACCGGTGGAGGCCTCGCGCGCCGTGGGCGCCGGCGCGAGCTCGACGAACTCACGCAGGAAGGGCTCGACACCGAAGTTCGTCAGCGCGCTGGCGAAGAACACGGGCGAGAGCGCACCGGCGAGCACCGCTTCGTGGCTGAAGGGATGGCCCGCCTCGTCGAGCAGAGCGATGTCGTGCACGAGCCGCTCGTGCGCCTCGGCGCCGAGCATCTCGCCGATCGACGGATCGTCGAGCGACGCCACG
>DASVNI010000212.1:0-6758 GCA_036383935.1 Gemmatimonadaceae bacterium
CCGCGCGAGTCTCTTGCTACGCGCGATGCTCCTCCTTCAGGAACGCCCGCTCCCTCCAGCACACGTCTCGAGTGCTGCTGCACGCGCCGCGCCCCGGCGCTTCTCGGATCGCGACCCGTCCGTCGACGATCGCGCGCGCGGTCCGGCGCGACGCGAGATCGGGCCGCCATACCCGCGTCGGGGCGCTCTCGCCCCCGCGCCGCCGCCATACACCGTGGCAGGGCAGGGAGCGCGCGTTCCTGAAGGAGGAGCATCGCGCGTAGCAAGAGACTCGCGCGGCAGTTTGCGCGAGGCTCGCAGCGTGTAAGCGCGTAGCGACGACGAAAGGAATGCCCGCTCCCGACAGGCGCGACGATGCCCACGGACGGCGCCGGGGAGCGGCGCCGCTACGACGCGTCGACCTCGACCTGATTGTCGTAGAACACCGGACCGTGCCCGAGATCCGTCTCTCGCTGCGACGTGGTTTGATTCGCGTTCGCGTCGTCCCCCGTCAGCTTTCCCCACCAGATGCTCGGCGCCCACACTACACCCTCGCGGATGGTGGGCTCCACACGCGCCTGCGCCGCGAAGGCACCACGGTCGTTGTGCACTGTCACCCGCATCCCGGTCGTGATCCCGCGGCGTTCCGCGTCCGCCGGGTGCAGCAGCACCTCCGGCTCCGGCGCCTGACGGCGCAGCGAGGTGATGTTGACGAAGGTGGAGTTCAGGAAGGTGTGCGCCGGCGATGAGATCAGCGTGAGCGGGTAGCGCTCGACGAGAGCGGGATCGCGCTCGGGCGATTCGTACGGCGGGATGTACGTCGGCAGTGGGTCGAGCCCCATGTCCGCCAGACGCTGAGAGTACAGCTCACACTTTCCGCTCGGTGTGGAGAATGCACCCTCGGCATACGGGAGGTAGGGCGTCGGCACGTTGAGCCGCACCCATCCGCGCTCGAGCAACGTCTCGAGCGTCACCCCCTGCAGCTTCGGTGACTGTGTGTCGAGCGCCTGCTTGATCAGCGTCAGGTCGTCGTCCCACGTCCAGGAGTCGGTCATCCCGATCCGTGCGGCGAGACGACGAAAGATCTCCGTGTTCGGCAGCGCCTCGCCCAGCGGCGCGATCGACGGACGGTTGAGCGAGGCGTAGTGGTGTCCGTAGGCGAGGTGGACGTCCCAGTGCTCGAGCTGCGTCGTCGCCGGCAGGACGATGTCCGCCCAGTCGCAGGTGTCGGTCTGGAAGTGCTCCAGCACGACGGTGAACAGGTCCTCGCGGGCGAGTCCGCGAAGCACGGTGTTCCGATCGGGTGCGACCGCCGCCGGGTTGCTGTTGTAGACCACCAGCGCCTTGACCGGCGGGCCGCCCACTCCCGCGTCCGGCTCGGTGAGCGCCTCACCGAGCCGGATCATGTTGATGGTACGCGCCGGCGGACCGAGGTCTGGACGCTCGAGCGCCGACCGGTTGAAGGTGAAGTTCATCGACGTCGAGAGCTGCACACCGCCGCCGGGGCGCCGCCAGTGACCGGTGATCGCCGGCAGGCAGGCGATGTTGCGCACCGCCATCCCGCCGCCGCCATGGCGCTGCAGGCCGTAGTTCACGCGAATGAACGCAGCGCTCGCGCTGCCGTAGCGAACCCCGAGTGACACGATGGTCTCTTCCCGCAACCCGGTGACCGAGGCCGTGCGCGCGGGCGTCCACTCGGCCGCTCGTTCACGCAGCGCTTCGTGGCCCAGCGTGTAGCGCTCGAGGTAGTCGCGATCCTCGAGTCCGCCCGCGAACAGCACGTGCATCATCCCGAGCGCCAACGCGCCGTCCGTCCCCGGTCGGATCGGGATCCACTCGTCGCACTGCGCTGCGGTGCGCGTCCGGATCGGATCGATGCAGATGATCGGCGCGCCGCGCTCGCGCGCCGCGAGGACGAACGGCCACATGTGCGGGTTCGCCGTCAGCGTGTTCGTGCCCCACAGCAGCACGAGGTCGCTCCGCGGAATCCCTTCCGCATCGGCGCCGATGTTCGCACCCACCGTCATCCGCATGCCGACCGTCCCCGCCATCGAGCAGATCGTGCGGTCGAGGCGCGAGGCGCCGAGCTCGTGGAAGAAGCGCCGGTCCATCGAGGAGCCCTGCAGGAGGCCCATCGTGCCGGCGTAGGAATAGGGCAGGATAGCCTGCGGCCCGTCGCTCGATTCGGCGATGGCGTGCAGCCGGTCGGCGATCTCGCCCAGCGCGTCGTTCCAGGAGATCGGCTCGAAGCGGCCGCTTCCCTTCGGGCCCGTGCGGCGGAGTGGCGTACGGAGCCGATCGTGATGATACGTCCGCTCGACGTATCGATTCACCTTCGCGCAGAGGAAGCCGCGCGTGAAAGGATGGTCGGGATCGCCGGCCACTCGGATCGCCCGCCCGTTTTCCACGGTGACGAGCATGGCACAGGTGTCGGGGCAGTCGTGCGGACACGCGCCTCGCACCACGCCATTCAGGGGCGGTGCGTCGGGTGCGTCGGGGCCGATCGGGGAAGTCATCGTGGCAGAGGTTGTCGTCCCAACCTAATCACAACACGAGTTGCGCCGTCGACCGGGCCCTGCCGCATCCGCCGGCGGCAACACTGACGACCGAACGACCGATCTGGTAACTCCTTGATCGCGTGGGCGTTACGGCGAAATCGGAAACAAGCGTATCGGAGGGCGAGCGAATCGAGCGGCTGATCTGATTCGGAATTGTCGCGGCTGGCGACGAAACCCCTTGACACGCATTCACTTGGGCGCGAAAGTCCGCTCTTGACACCCGGTGTCGGAAATCTAAGTTTCACGCCGCCAACCGGGCACCCGATGCGTGCGCGGACCAACGCGTCATCATTCCCCCCGACCAATCTCAGGAGATTCACATGAAGCGCCTGGCCCTTGTCGCCGCTGTGCTCGTCGTCGCTGCCTGCAGCACGAAGGAGACCCCGAAGGCCGATACCGCCGCCCCGGCGATGGCCCCGGCTCCCGCCGCGGCCCCGGCTGACACCGGCATGAAGATGGATTCGGCGTCCATGAAGATGGACTCCGCCGCCGCCAAGATGGACACGGCCGCGAAGAAGGCTGACACGGCTGCGAAGGCCGCCAAGGAAGCCGCTCCGAAGAAGCCGTAATCTTCACGCACGAATGCAGAGCGGGGCGGCACACCACGGTGTGTCGCCCCGCTCTGCATTTCTGCCGTCGCACGTGAAGATCCCTCGACTCGCTACGCTCGCTCGGGATGATACGCTGTTCCGCATCCCCGCATCCCCGCATTTCCGCGCTAGTGGTGCGCCGCCCACCAGCGGAATGCGTCCACGACGCCTTCCTCCGGATGCACGGGCGGATCCCAGCCCAACTCTCGCCGCGCGAGATCGGAGCTGAACGGATTGTCCCGCGCGAGAAAATTCAGTGAGGCGTTCGTCGCCACGTTGAACCGGTTGCCGACGATCATCGGCGCGAGCGTCCGGAAGGCACCGAACGCGGCGCGCGCGACGACCAGCGGAACGGAGACGATCCGCAATCGCTTGCCCATGCCCTCGCCCGCGCGCTCGAAGAAGTCGCGCGCCGAGATGTCGTAGTCGTTGGCGAGATTGAACGCGCGGCCGTTCGCTGCGTCGTGCTGCGCCACGCGCACCATCCCGTCGGCGACGTTGGCCGCGTGCACGATCGCGAGCGTGTTGTGGCCGCCAGCGATGACGGGGGCGAATCCGCGTCGCAGCGTACGCGCGAGGCGTGGCACGAATTGGCGGTCGAAGGGGCCGTAGAGCACGCAGGGACGCACCGCCGTCGCCCACAATGCGCCCGACCGCTGTGCCTGGAACACGAGCTCTTCCGACTCACGCTTCGAGCGCGCGTAGTACGACGTCTCCGGGATGCGTCCGAGCGGAGCGCTTTCGTCGGTCTTCCGGCCATCGGCCGCGTAGCGATCGTGTTCTCCGTAGACGGCGACGCTGCTGACGTGGACGAGGCGCGCCTTCGCGCTCGTCGCGGCGGCGATGGCGTTTCGCGTGCCCTCCACATTCGGCCGGCGGTACGCCTCCCATCCGCCGCGGGGAGTGATCACCGCGGCCGCATGGAAGACGACGTCGCAGCCGCGCGCCGCGCGTTCGAACCCCATCGCCTCGAGCACGTCGCCGGTGGCGAGCGTGACGTCGGCGCGGCTGAGCAGGCCGGCGCGCGCAGCGTCGCGAACGAGGGCGCGCACGCGCCAACCCTCGCGCTGCAATCGCGGAACGAGATGCATTCCCACGAGGCCCGTCGCACCGGTCACGAGGGCCGTCGGCATCGGCTATACCGAGAAGGGAAGAACGGCTACGTCGACGCGACGCTCCACCGAGTGAGCGTCGCCGCCCCCCTCCGGTGCGCCCTCGTCGGTCCAGCGCGCCACGAGTGTGCTGCCCGCCTCCACCTCACGACGGATCATCGCCAGCGCGATGGCGCCGAGTCGGGGCGATCGCACCGAGCTGCGCACATCGCCGACCTGGTTGCCCGCCTCGTCGTGCAGTGTCGCGCCGGGGTGCAGCGGGTCCATCCCAGCCGCCCGCACGCCGCGCAGATGCTTGTTCACGTGACCGCGGAAGTGCACGCGCGCCACCGTCTCCTGGCCGACGTAGCACCCCTTCGTGTAGGAGATCGCATGCAGCGCGTCGAAGTTGGCTTCCTGCGGGATCGTGTTGTCATCGATGTCGATCCCCCACTCCGGGCGTCCTGCCTCGACCCGCGCGATGTCCCACGCCTCGAGGCCGGCAGGCGCCGCGCCCGCCGCGACCGCACGCGCCCAGAGCGCATCGAACGCATCGGCCGGCACGATGAGCTCGAACCCCTCGAGCTCCAGGTCGGGGACCTTCACGACGAGGAGCGTCGCGCCGTCCAGCTGCACGCTCACGTGCGCATAGGGCGCAAGCGCGGTCAGCGCGGGCGCCTGGATGCCGGTCAGCTCGCTGACCACGTGACGTGCGTTGATCCCGAAGATCCCGAGGTCGCGCAGCGTGGCGCTCTCGTCGGTGTGCGCGGCGATGCGCGGGTTCACGAACTTCTTCACCATCGCGGCCCATGCCGCCGCCGCGCGCGGTGGTGCGTCGACGAGAATCCCATCCTCCTCGACGAACACGCGCACGTCGGCGACGATCTTACCCTTGGCCGTCAGCGCCGCGGCGTAGCACCCCTGACCGGGCGCGAGCGCGGCGATGTCGTTCGTCACCAGTCCCGTCACCATCTCGGCGGCGCGCGGTCCCTTCACGCGAAGCCGTCCACGGTGACTCCGGTCGAAGACCGCCGCGCGTGTGTGCAGCGCCTCGTACTCGGCCGCCACGCTGCCGTACGCCAGCACGACGCTCCGTCCGCCGACGTCGCCAATCGTCGGGTTCATCTCGGGGGCGGGCCGCGTGCTCATGCGATGCGGTTCGTCGGGATCCCGACGAGCGCGTCCAGGGAGTCGAGCGTCACGCCGGCGATCGACGCGAGCGCGCCGTCCGCCTCGATGGCGACGTGCGCCGGAGCGCCGACGGCAATCGTTCTGATGCCGGCCTCGCGCGCCGCGACGAGCGCGGGTCGCGTGGTCGCGAGCGCGAGCACACGCTCGCGCGCGATCGGGCTGGCGCGGCGCCGCTCGAGATGTGCGAGCGCTGCGTCGAACTGTGCGCGCGACGGTGCGTCATCGGGGACGTCGTCGGCCGTGACGATTGCCGAGAAGGAATCGCGAAGGCCGGCCAGCCGGAGCGCGGCATCGGTCTCGTCGCGCCCCGCCGCCGTCACGATCGCAACGGGCGCACGGAGCTGCGCGTGCTCCACGAAGTGCAGGGCATCCGGCGCGACGACGAATCCCTGCGCGAGTCGCGAGGCGTGCTCGCGTTGGGCCCGCATCGTCACGAGCTCCACGAGCGTGTCGTCGCCCGCGCGCCACGTCAACGCCGACGCGACGATGCTGCGCAGCGAACGACCGGCGAACCGATCGTCGTACGCGTCTTCGTCCAGGGTCACGCCCTCCGCGGCCAGCGCGCGCTCGATGGCTGCGCGCCGGCTCGCCTCGGTATCGGCGAGCAACCCTTCCCAGTCCAGCAGCACCGCATCGGCCATGACCGGTAAGTAATCGCCGGCTCCATCGAGGCGCCACTGTACCTATGGAAGCTGGCGTGCCTCGTCAGTGGATGTGTCGCGGGGACCCGCCGGTCCTGCCGCGGCATACGACGCATCGAGCAGGTCGACGGGATGCACGACGCGCACGCCGCTTCCCGCCTGGCGCAGACCGGCGCCGATCTGCATCAGACAGCCGGGATTTCCCGTCGCGACGAGCGATGCCTGCGTATCGGCGATGTTTGCCAGCTTGGGTGCCAATACCGTCGTGCTGACGTCGGGCTCGATGAGGTTGTAGATCCCCGCGCTGCCGCAGCAGTGTTCGCTACCTTCCAGCGGCACCAGCGTCATGCCCGGCACGGCACCGAGGACGCGCAATGGCGGCGACGCGATCCGCTGCGCGTGGAGCAGGTGGCATGGTGCGTCGTACGTAACCCTTCGCTCGACGGGAGCGCCCGAACGAGGGCCTGCTTCCGCGAGCAGCTCGCTCACATCGCGAACGGTTTCGGAGAACTTCGCCGCGCGATCGCGCCATGCCGGATCGCGCTCGAGCAGGTGCTCGTACTCCTTCATCATCGCGCCGCAACCGGCCGCGTTGGCGACGACGTACTCCGCCCCCGACTTCTCGAACGCGGCGATGTTGCGACGCGCGAGGCGTCGCGCGGTCTCGAGGTCGCCGGCGTGCGCGTGGAGCGCGCCGCAGCACGACTG
>DASVNI010000213.1:0-18346 GCA_036383935.1 Gemmatimonadaceae bacterium
GTGCGTGTTCGTCGCCAGCCACGCGCCCGGGTAGACCTGCACCTGCGGCATGCCCACGCCCGACGACGGCTTGAACTTCATGCCCTTCGTGGTGTCCGTCGCATACTGGGCCGAATCCGCGAAGTACGACTCTTCGGCCGTGACCAGGTTGCGCAGATCCGACTTCATGGCGGCGATGTACGCCTTCGACTTGGTGTTGGCGAACTTCGGGATCGCGATCGCGGCAAGAATACCGATGATCACGACGACGATCAGAAGCTCGATGAGGGTGAAACCCTTGCGCACGTTGCTCTTCATTTGACGCTAGCTCCGGATTGGTGAGGATGACGGCGCGACGTTGCGGGCCGTCGGGCGGGGTGATGTCGTTCGGTGCAGCCGGCCAGCAGTAAGGCAACGTGCGGGCCAGGTGCTTGTACCCGGCTGAAAGCATTGTCGTGGTTGGGTTTACGCAAGTGGGCCGCTGCGGATGTTTCCGATTTTTCGCGGGATCCTGCACGGTTTGCGGCAGTTTGCGAGTGCGCTACCTCACAATTTCCGCCGTGACGGCGCTCACGGTCGATCCCGGTGCTTCCTCATGTGTGAGACGTTCTCGGTCTTATTGAACGAGGCGCGCTGATGTCCTGGATCGCGTCGTTCCTCATTGCGCTGCTCACCGCCGCGATCGGCCTCGTGCTCGGCGGCTTCATCGCGTCGAACGCAGTGAGCTGGTATCGCATCTCCTCGTTCGAGGGAGGCTCCGGCTACTTCGTCGTCGGGATGGCGTTGCTCGGCTTCGCCGCCGCGTTCGTCATTGGCCTGATCGCAAGCCGCGTCGTCGCCGCATCGGCGCATCCCGGCGCATGGCGGGCGATCGGCTGGTCGCAGCTCGTCGTGATCGGGATCGCCGCGATCATCGCCGGGATCGCGCGGCTCAACGCCGACGTCGCGCCGAAGCTCAATGGTGAGGAACTGCTGCTCATGGTGGAGCTCGAGTGGCCCGCCACGCAGACGACCTCGCCGGCGACGGACACGACGCCGCGCCGACTGAAGCTCTACTCCACTCGCAATCACGTGGCACGCACGAGCCGGGATGGCGCGCTGTGGATGGAGGACGCGCATCAGGTCGATGGACGCTGGGTGGTGCCGGGCGCGGTGTCCGTCTTCACGAGCCGAGGCGATCGCGTGCTGGCGGTCGAGCCGGCGATTGCGGGGATGTCCGGTTTTCTCGTGCCGCTGCCGGCATGGCCGAAGAAAGCGCAGCTCGAGTGGAGCGAGTGGATGCCGCGTGCGCGTGAAGGTGCGCCGCCGCTGCCGGACGGATTCCGGATGCGCTTCAAGGTGCTGCCGACCAGTCAGCCCGTGCGCGTGCAGAGCTTCGGCCCGTGGGAGATCGCGACCGTCGCCGACGGCTTCTACGACTACAATCGTGGAGGACGTCCGAGCGCGCTCGCGACGATGGCGCGGTTCCTCGTCCGCTATCGCGGCACGCCCGTGACGATCGACTGGAAGAGCGACGACTCGACGGAGTCGGCGCGCTTCGATCGCTTCGAGTCGGTCGCGCTGCTGCCGGGCGCGCCGGACGCGCTGCTCGTGCACACGGCGACGGAGCACGAGGTCGGTCCGCTGTATCTGCTCGTCGCCGACGGTGAGCGAGTGAAGAGCGAGCTCGTGGCCGGGAGTCAGCCGCTCGACGCCGCCACGCTCCTCACGAACGACGTGGCGGAGTTCAAGCGCGCGAAGACGACGGACAACGTGCCGGGCACGATCGACCGGACGACCTTCACGCGGCCGGGAGAGTTCCTCTACCAGGAATCGGTGCTCTCCACGCAACCGCCCGCGGTGCACCACTTCGAGCCGACGTCCAACGCGACGATCGACGTGAACGTGCCGCCGCTCGGTGTTTCTCCGGACGGCCACCGCTTCGTGCGATTCGGCTGGAACGAGGAGAACGTGCGCGTGCTCATCGTCACCGACGTGACGTCGGGGGAGCGCACGATCGTGCCGATCGACCTGGCCAAAGCGCGGTTCTCCAAGGTGGGACTGCTCGATCCGGCGTGGCTGGCGCACTACTGGATGTGGACGCGCGGCAACAACGGGGCGTATGCGCTCGAGCCACGGAGCGGGGTCACCCCGCTGCCCTGGAAGGGGCTGCTGACCCCGCCGGCGCACTCTACGCCCGAATACCAGGTCGGACCGGCGGGAGAAAAGATGTTCGAGGCGATGGCGTCGTTCTTGACGACGGAGATGGGTGCGACACGCACACCGGAGGATGAGGCCGCCTCCGGTTGGCAGGCGCACCTGAACGGCACGCTCCTCCATCTCTTCGACAATACCAGCGAACATCACGTCACCATCTACCTCGATCAGGGCGGGGACACGAAAGTGCTCGCGACGATCGCGGAGCGGTTCGACGCGGCGCTGGCGACAGGCAAGTACGATGCGCTGTTCACACCGGATGTGGAGCGGTAATGGGCTCGCACGCGGAGTGGCGCTCGCTGCACTGATCACGGGGCTGACGCCTCGGCGCGTTGCCGCGCAGGAGTCCGTGCCTGGCTCGGTGCGGGGCGACGTCGTGGACACGGCGGGAGACCCGCTGCAAAGCGCGAAGGTGAGATTGTCCGCAATCGGGGCGACGGCGCGCAGCGATGCACGCGGGCATTTCGCAATCGCGAGCGTGCAGCCTGGACGATACGAGCTGGTCGCATCGATGCTCGGGAGACTTCCAGTCGGCGATACCGTCGTCATCCGACCGGGTGAGACGACGTGGGTCAGGCTGGTGATGCGACAGCCTCCCATTCACGTCGAGACACTGCCGCCGCGAATCACGAGAGGAGCGCGGCCCGACACGGCGCCTGAAGGGTCGGAGACGATCGACCGCGTCGCTCGCGTGGCGCGCTTGCCTGTGCTCCGTCCGCGACCGGCGGACGCGTCGCAACGCGAGCTGAGGATCTGGGTCGGCGGCGGCCGCGGGATCCCGATGCAGCTCCTGCGCATCACGAGCAATGGCCGACGAACGTCCGGCGAAGCGATCCTCTGGCTGGTGCAAACGATACCCGAGAGAAATGTCGATCCAGGATGGCGCGCGTTCATCGACAGCGTTCCCGCGTGGCTGCGCGACACCTTTCACTGCGGGCCGGTATCGACCGACACGACGCATGCCCGGTATCAGGACGAACTCGTCGCCGCCTGCCGCATGCAGTTCAATCGTGAGCCGGATTGGGGCGCCGCGTTGGCGGAGCTCGAGCGGCACGATGTGTGGAACCTGCCCGATGCGTCCGAGCTTCCTCAGGTGGTGACGCGACGCGAGGGATACGAGGACGTCGTCGTCCTTCACGGAATGGGCGTCACCGTCGAAGCGTGGAACGGAACTCGGTACCGCGCGTATAGCATCGGGAATCCCGATCGGCAGCCCTTTCCCGAGTACCGGGACGCGATGGCGATCCTTCGACTCGCCATCGCGTTTCCGGCGACCTACTCTCCCGACTCGAGGCAGTGACGTGATCTATCTCGTCGTCCGACTCACGTGGGTGCCCGGCAAGGCGGCAGACGGCGCCGACTACGAGCGCACCGTGCTGCGCTTCTTCGTCGAGCACGGCGGTGAGATCATCGCCGCATTCAAGCCGCTCGCGCAGGCCGACGGGCTGCCCCCCGCCGACGAGGTGCAGATCCTTCGCATCCCTTCGCAGGCAAAGCTCGACGCTTACCTGAGCGACCCACGCCGCCTCGCCCTCTCCCCAAAGCGCGCCGCATCGATCGCGGTGACGGAGATTACGATCTCGGAGAAGCTGGTCGAATACTCGTGAGTTGGTGAGTTGGATAGCGAGTTGGTTGCCCACGATCCAACCAGCCAACTCACTGCACTACTTCACCGTGACCAGTACTTCGAGGTACTCCGACTCCACGTAAGTGCTCCCATCCGTCGCGCGATTGTTCTCGCTCCACAACGTCTCCAGGTCGCGCCGCAGCGCTTCCCGTCCGTCGAAGTCGAGTGAGGCATATGCGCGCAGCGTCGGGCCGTACCAGGTGATGAACTCGTTCACCACCGACACCGGATCGAGCGGGAACTCGAGCGCGATCAACCGCTGCCGCGTCTCGATCGTGCGCGCGCCCGGGCCGAGTCGCTCGCGCACCGCGTAGTCCGTCCCCCACTGCAGCGGCGAGAGCACCCCCGCGGGCGCGGGCGCGTAGTGCTGCGTCGTCTTCAGCATCTCGCCGATGAACCCCATCGGCGTCCAGTTGGCCATCGCGATCCGGCCGCCCGGGCGCACGACGCGGAGCAGCTCCGACGCCGCGCGCTCGGGGCGCGCCGCGAACATCGCGCCGAACATCGACACCGCGATGTCGAACTCGTCGTCGGCGTACGCCATTGCCTCGGCATCGCCGACGTCGAACAGGATCGACTGCTTCTCCTCCACCGCGCGCGCCTTCGCCTGTGCGATCAGATTCGGCGCGATGTCGACGCCCGTCACCGTCGCACCCGCACGGGCCGCGGGCAGCGCGAGATTGCCCGTACCGCAGGCGACGTCGAGCACCTCGTCGCCCGGCTCCAGCTCCAGCCGCGCGATGAACTCGGCCGCACCACGCTCGTAGCTGTGCGCGATACGGCCGAAGTCACCGGACGTCCAGGTCGACTGCACTCGCGCGGTGAGCGCGTCCGCCTCGGCTGGTGCACTGCTCTGCTGAGCCGAGCTGTGGAGCGTGGGATAGAGGGACGGCACTCGCGTCACGTTGAAAGGGCGTCGCGCTGGCTGCATCGGAATCACCGCTGGGATCTGATCGCGACTGGAGCGTCCGCCTTGTTGACGTAGGTCAGCGCGAAGGGACCGATGGCGTGGACCTGAACGACGGTCTCGCCCTTTGCCGCTGCGTAGTGCGCATGCTCGGCGGGCGCGCTGACGAATCCGCCGCGCGGAAGCGTCAGCATCTTCGTCTTGTCGAACGTCGAGCCCATGCCCACGAGGAACGTTCCCTCGATCACGGTGATGTTCTCCGCGGTGGGATGCGTGTGCGGCGCGATCTTGTAGCCGTTCGGGAAGCGAAGCCGGACGGTGAACTCCTCACCGGCCTTGCTCGGGTCGCCCTGAAGGACGGCCATCTGTGCGCCGGGCTCGAACACGGGCGGCGCAGCACCCCACTTGAGCGCCGGCGGGGCCGAGGGAGCGGCGGTGCTCTGCGCGCCAGAGGACTGCGGTGTCATGGAAACAGCGATCGCGAGGAGGGACGCGACGACGGCGGCATGATGACGACGCATGGTACGGTCTCCGATATATGGTCGCGTTCACCACGGCGGTCCTGTCGGCCGGCGCTCGAACGCGAAAGCAGGATATCGGGACCCGGCGCGCCTCACAGCGTGGAAACCACGCGGAGTTTCCGCCCGCAGTACGGGGAAATTCAGTCTGCGCGCGGTGTTTGTACGGGGTGCGCAGGCTCGGCGAGCCCTTTCGTGACCGCCCAGGCAGCTAATCGCGCCCGGGAGTCGAAGCCGAGCTTGGCGAGCGCGCTGGCGACGTACCCCTCGACCGTGCGCTCGCCGATCCCCAGGTCGTGCGCGATCACCTTGTTCGCCTTCCCCAGCGCGACGAGCCGCGCGACGTCGCGCTCGCGCCGCGTCAGACCGTCCGCCTCCGCCTTGGCGATCTGCGCCGCGGATGGGGCCGGTGCGGAGGGAATGACTGCAGTGACCCCATTGCAGAACTCGGCGCGCAGCGCCTCGTCCTGGATCTTCTGCGCCAGCTCTTCGGCGATCACGCCGGCACGGTCGAACGCCTGTCGTGCCTCGAGACGTTCGCGACGCGCTCTATGTACGTATCCATCCACCGCCTCGATGCGCCAGAGCAGCGGGCGCGCGCCCTGGCGTGTCGCCTCCTCTCGTGCCGCATCCAGCGCGGCGGTCGCTTCGTCCAGCCGCTCGAGCGCCAGCAGCGCTTCGGCGCGCACCAGCGTGAGGCGCGGCACGCCGAGCACGCTGCTCGGGTTCGCGGCACGCTCGACAGCGAGCCGCGCATCGGCGATCTCCAGCGCCTGTTCGGGGCGTTGCGCCGCGAGCGCCAGCTCGGCGCGCGCGAGCCAGAGCTGCCGCTCGCCGAGGGTGAGCGTCGTCGCGTCAGCCGGTGCGCCCGCCCCACCGTCCGCTGCGCGCGCCGCGTCTTCGAGCAGCGCCTCGGCCCCGGCGAGATCGGAGGTCTGCATCCGTGCCAGCGCGAGCGGCAACGCGATCCATCGGATCCAGACGCGCGAGCCGAGTGCGTGCGCGATCTCGTACGCCGCGTCGAGCTGCTCGCGCGCCAGCTCCGGCGCGCGCAACGCGAGCAGCGTGTTGCCGAGCAGGCAGCGTGCGGCGGCGGTCCACTGCAGATGCCCGACCTGCTCCGCCAGCTCGAGCGCTTCGCGCGCCATCGGCAGCGCGCGGTCGTATTCACCGCGCCATGCCAGCGCATCACCGACGCAGTAGCGCACGAACGACTCGCCGGCGCGCCATCCGATCTCGCGCGCGAGCCGGAGCGACTGCGGCGCGACGAGCTCGTCCTGCGACTTCGCGGTGGCGAACGGCGTCGTTCCCGCGGCGTGATGCGACCCACTGCACAGCACGAGCAGGCACAGTGCGTTGGCGAGCCCACGCCGGTCGTCCAGTGCCGTGAACAGCGCGATCGATCGCTCGTAGTGCGTCGACGCGGCGCGCTGGTCGCCGGCGATGTGATGCGCCATCGCGATCAGGTCCACCGTTTCGACCACGCCGCGCTGGTCGCCGAGTCGCTCGAACAGCGCGAGCGCTTCCTCGTGATGCGGCAGGCCGGCGCGCGGCTCGTCGAGGTTGACGTGCCAGTTCCCGACGCGGTTCAGGCTGCGCGCCACGAGTGCGTCGTCGCCGATCGCCCGCGCGACGGTGAGCGCGTCGCGGCGATAGTCCCCCGCGCGCGCGTAGTCGCGCGCCGCCCAGAGCAAGCCGAGCGCGTGGAGCGCTTCCCATGTGGTGCGCTGGTCGGCGACGGCGCGCGCACGATCGAGCGCGGAGGTGAAGTCCTCGCGCGCACGGTCGAACTCGGCGAGCGTTTCGTTCGCCCACCCGCGCGCGAGCAACATTTCCACGGTGACGGTCGTTCCCGCCTTCTCCGATGCCTGGAAGGCGCGATCCAGGTGGGCCACGGCCTCGCGCGGCGCGGACAGCGCCATGGCGTGCCGCGCGGCGCGCGCCGCGAACTCCGCTGCGCGCGTCCACTCGCCCGCCTCCCACGCGTGGTACGCGAGCGCCTCCACCACGCCGTCGAGCACGCCGGCGTGCGCGCGCTCGAGCGCGGCGGCCACGGCGCGGTGAAGGGCGACACGTTCGCGCACGAGCAGGTCGGCATAGATCGCCTCGCGCGTGAGGGCGTGCCGGAAAGCGAACCGCTCTCCCGTCTCCTCGACGACGAGCTGCGCCGCGATGAGCTCCTTCACCAGCGCGAGCAGCTCGTCCTCGTCCACGTCGCTGAGTGTGCGCAGCAGCTCGAAGTCGAACCGGCGGCCGGTCACCGCGGCGATCGACGCGACCGAACGCGCGGGCACGGTGAGCGTCGCGATCCGACGCCGCACCGCTTCGATCGCCGTGCGCGGCACGCGCACTCGCTCGAGTGCCTGTGCACGCCAGCCGCCGTTCCGCGGCACGAGGTCTCCCGCGACCATCAGCGCCTTGAGTGTCTCCTCGACGAAGAATGGGTTCCCCTCGGTGAGCCCATGAATCAGCTCGAGGAAGTCGTTGCCGAGATCGCTGCGCGGACCGAAGATCGCGTCGAGCATGGCGCGCACCTCGTCGCGGCCGAGTGGCTTCATCGGCAGCTCGGTGACGAGGCGGGCGCGCTCGAGCTCTCCGATCAGGCGGCCGAGCCGCGGGCCGACCTCCTCGCCGCGGTACGTGAGCACGATGACCACCGGCTGGGCCGCGTGGCTACGCGCGAGGTGGAAGATGAGATCGAGGGTCGCGTCATCGCACCAGTGCACGTCCTCGACGG
This sequence comes from Gemmatimonadaceae bacterium, assembly GCA_036383935.1. GTDB lineage: Bacteria > Gemmatimonadota > Gemmatimonadetes > Gemmatimonadales > Gemmatimonadaceae > AG11. The sequence goes on from DASVNI010000213.1 coordinate 7,965, forward strand.
CGAGAAGCACCGGCTGGGTGTGCGACAGCACGGTGATCGTCCGCGCGACGGCATGGAAGAGTCGCCGCTTGTCCGTATCGGGATCGCTCGTCGGGGCGGGCGTCGTCTCGTGGAGCAGCGTCTGCAGCTCGGGGAAGAGCGTGACGAGCTCCGCGGCGGCCGGCGCGAGCACGTGCGCGACGAGCGCCGGCGACGCCGACTCGGCGAACAGGCGCACGAGGTCGAGCAGCGGGGCGTACGGGATCGAGCTGTCGGACTCGTAGCTCGCGCCGCGCATCGTGAAGAAGCCGCTGCTCCGGGCCTCGTCGACCATGGCGCGGAGGAGTCGCGACTTGCCGACGCCCGCCTCGCCGACGATGAGCGCGACCTGTCCCGAGCCACCACGCGCACGATCGAGCACCGCGCGCACGGCATCGAGCTCGGAGTCGCGACCAACAATGGTCGGGCAGATGAGGTCGTGCCGGAGCATCGGGAAAACTACCACACCCAGTAGTGAGTACTAGGTACCAGGTACCCAGACTGGCATACTGCCTCCCGGAATGCGGGTGGGGAGAACGGCCACTCCCAGTAGGTAGTGCTCGGTACCAAGTACCGAGACTGGCATACTGCCTCCCGGAATTGGGGGCGAGATCCGGATGCGAATTACGAACGGCCGTACTCAGCACCAGTACTTGGTACGAAGTACGGCCGTGAGTTTTTCAGATAGAGAGCGTTACCGGACTTCCGGGAGCTCGTATGCCAGTCCCAGTACCAGGTACTTGGTACTACCTACTGGGAGTGGTAGTTCACGACTGGGAGTGGCAGCTACTATCGATCATCGGCCACGATCGGCGCGCGACAGAGTGCGCACGCGTGCCCCGCGCGCACATCGAGCACCGCGCGCCGGCGGCCGAAGGAGATCAGCTCGAACGCCACCTCACCGCGCTCCCGCCGGCTCTGGGGATCGCAGGCGCAGCGGCCGTGGGTCCGCACGGAGCGCGCATCCTCCACGATCAGCGCCTGGCGTCGGTCGGCGCGCAACAGGGTGCCCGTCGTGCCGGCCGGACCCGTGACGACGTCCCCCTCGCGCGCCGTCGTGGACCAGGTGCGCTCCACTTCACCGCCGCTCGTGGCGGCGTGCTCCGTGGCGCGCGACGCGCTGCGCGGCGCCGGTGGAAGCCCCGCGTCCCACGCCGGATCCGGGACGCCGGCAATGGCCGGCGGCAGCGCGATCAACCGGTCGAGCGTCTCCTCGAACACGGCATCGAGCTCGGTCCACGAGCAGACGAGCGCGGGGAGGATCGACGCGCGCACGCGGTGCGCCGAGGGCGCCGGTGTGCCGAGCAGCGGGAGCACCGCCACGGCGGCATCGCGCGCCGTCGCGGCGACGCGCGCCTGCGTCATCACCGACGACGAGATGCCCGCCGCGGTGCCGTCCACGAAGGGACGGAGCGTGCGCGACAGCGCTCGGCGGAGCGCCGCGTCGTCGAGCGAACGGCGTGGGGAAGTCATGGCCATCAGGTACGACTGCGCGCGGGGGGCGCGGGCAACAGGAAGCAGGCGATCGCTCTGGCGACCACGGAGGGCATTCATACAATACCCAAGGGACACCAAAAGAGTCCCGCCGCCGTCGATCTCGACGCGTCGTGCCGCGTATCCCGCGGCGATCGTCTCCCAGTCATGCGACCAGAGCTGCTGCTCGTAGCCCTCCTCGTTGCCGCACCGGCGGCGTACGCCTGGTGGTCAGGGCGGGGGATCCTTCGCTCTCTCGACGATCCCGCGCTCGCCGAGCTGCTGCAGGCGCGCCGGCGGCGAGTGTCGCAGGTCACCGTCGGTGCCATCGCCGTGAGCGCGTTCGCCGGCGCCTCGCTCGCATGGACCGTCCCCATGCTCGTCGGCCTGCTTGTCGCGCAGTACCCGCTCCGGCGCGCCGTGTACGGCGACGAGTGTTCCCTCGTGCAGTTCGTCGCGTACTGCACGGCGAGCTTCGTCGCCGGCGGGGGGCTGCTGATGTTCGCGCTGCTCACGCCGACGCTCGTCGCGCGATTCGTGCGAGATTGGACGCCGGGCACGACGCGCGCCTCGTTCCAGCTCGCGCTCGCCCTCGGTGTGCTCTGCGGGATCGTCGTCCTCGTCTGGTACCGCTGGTTCACGAGGATCTGGCTCCGGCTGCACCGCGCCTCGCCGCTCGAGAGCGACGCTCCGCGTACACCCCTCCTTCCCAGACTCCACGCCGTGCTCGATCGCGCCGGCGACCGGCTCAGTCGGCGTCCGTCCATCCATCGCTACGGCGCGCAGGGCTTCCGCATGGCGAACGCGATCGCGCTGTGCTCCCTCCACGAGCCGGCCGTCGCCATGAGCGACACACTGCTCGACGCGCTCGATGCCGACGAGGCGACGGCGATCTTCGCCCACGAGATCGCGCACCACGAACACTTCGATGCCGTGCGGCTGCGCACGCGGCGCTGGGCGATCGTTGGGGTCGCGCTGCTCGTCGCCATCCTGCCCGCGCTGCTGATCGTGACCGGGCCGCGCTCCGATCTGATGATCAGCCTGGCGTTCCTCGTGGTGCTGGCCCTCCTGCTCCTGCGCGGCCAGTCGCCGAAGCAGCAGCAGGAGACGGCAAGCGATCTCCGCGCGGTCGAGCTGACAAACGACCCCGACGCGCTGATCCGCGCGTTGACGAAGATCCACGTGCTCGCGCGGCTGCCACGCCGGTGGGCCGAGGAAGTTGAGCGCGCCGCGACGCATCCGAGCCTCGCCCGGCGTATCCAGGCGATCCGTGCGCATGCGTCCGTCGGGTCGGCATCACTCGACACCCCCACAGCCATCATCGCGGCCACCCCGGGCAGCTACGTCGTGCTCGACGCCGCCCGCGTCCACTGGTTCGACGGCGTCCCGGCCGACACGCCGGCCGACCTCGCGTCGCTGCGTGAGCAGGCCGCCACCTATCGCGCGATGACCTATGCCGAGCTCGCCGAGCTGCGCCTGGTCGCCAGCCATGGACAGCGCGCGCTGCGAGCGGCCGATCTCGCCGGCCGGAGCTGGAGCGTCGATGTACGCGAGGTGGATGTCCCTCGCCTCCAGGAGACACTCGACAGAGTGGACTCGCGCTTCGGCGCGCGCCGCATCGAGCCCGCCCTGCGGAGTGAGCGTGCCGCGCGCATCCTCGCCGCCGCGCTACTGATCGCCGCGCTGCTCGGTGGCGGAATGACGGCCGTCGCGATCCCCGCGCTGGCCACCATGTTCGCGCCGACGGTGACGTCGCTCGCCGCCCTGGGCACGATGGGAGTCACGGGGCTGCTGCTCCTCGGGACGAGCGACTCGTTTGGGATGCCGCGCGAGTGGGGCGCCGTCCTGCTCGCCGGCGCGCTGGGGCTGGGCGCGGCGTGGCTCGCGTGGCAGTGGTATCGCGCACGTCGCGAAGCGACCGCTCCGGGCGCGCGCCTTGGCGTGCGACTCATGTTCGTGGCGCTCATGCTCGCTGTGCTCACCACGCTGCTCACGGTGAGCGCGATGTGGTCGTCGCCGCGCGATCTCGCCGGGGACGAGAACGCGCTCTCGCTCGCGATCACCCTCTGCGGGCTCGGCGCCGCGCTGTTCACCCTGCGCATCGCCGCGCTGCGCTTCGCCGGTGCGGCCACCGCGATGCTCGGCGTCATCGCGCTGGGAACCGTCACACTCGCCGAGCGGGTGTGGCCCACCGCGTCCGAGATCGACTGGAAGAACAGTGATCTCGCGCTCGTGGCGACGGTGCCGCTCGCCCACGAGATGGACGCCGTCGCCCTCTCGCCCCGGGCAACGCGCTACCTCACACACCGCGCGATCGGCGACGGCGATGACGAGGACTACACGCTCCAGTTCACCACTGGCGACGTCGCCCCGCGCCCCGAGCCCTACTCGGTGAGCGCACTCGATGCGGCGCTGCCCAACGAGACGGAGATGCTCGTGCTGGCAGCGACGGGTGACAGCCTGGAGCTTCGCCTGGAAAGCGTACATGCCGACAGCGCCAATCGCGTCCTCTGGCGCCGATCCTTCGAGAAGCTGTACGCGCCTACGCTCCGACTGCTCGACTTCGGCGCGCGCTGGCAGGTGAGCGGCATGCGACTCGGGGAGGGTGGCATCGGTGCGCTCGTCACGCTCGACGGCGCCGTCCATGAAGCGGCCGGCCGCAACGCCGTCGTGCGTCGCACCGAGCTCGCTCCGGACACGCTGAGCGGACAGTCGGTGTTCACCTACCGCGACGGCTCGCGGCTCGTCATGTCGCTCGCGCGCAACCCGATGCTCGCGGCGCGCGGCCGCTCGGCGCTCTGGACTACGCTCGTCGCCCTGCGGGGCATGAACATGACGTGGAAGCTGTCGCGCCAGGACGGTGAGGGCGCACATGTCCTGACCAGTCTGCGCGGAGCCGTCCGATGCTGGCCCGCTGGCGCCGACGATGACGACGTCGCCATGTGCATCGATCAGAGCGTGCGCGGCGTGCACATCCTGAGCATCGCGCGCAATGGCAGCGTCGCGGATCTCGGCACGCTGTCGCGCCGCTACCAGCGAGCGAGCGTGAGCTCGCCGGGACTACTCGTCGCGTCGTCTTACACGGACCGCGCGCTCGCCGTCGTCGACGTGGTGCCGCGCAAGGGGCTACGCATCACGCTGCCGGCGGGGAGCGGCACCATCATTCGTGACGCGACGGCGTCCGGCGACACGCTGGCGCTGGTCCTTTCGGGCGCTGGTGGCCCACGCCTCGCAGTGTACCGGCTCGGCGCGCCGCTCGAGACTGCCGCGAAGCGCGGCACCAATCCCGTGACGGGCCCGTAGGGCCGGCATGCTCCGCACCTGCACGTCCCCGCGCCCTGACCGCGCTCACGTGAGCGGGTCCGCTACCAGCGTGGGTGTGGCCGAATTCACGAACGTCCCGTTGCCGAGCACACCCGCCAGGTTCTCGCCCCAACAGAACGCCTCACCGTCGGGCGTCAATGCGCACGCTGCGACTTCGGCGGCGCGGATGCGCACATACGACTGACTTCCCGCAATGGAAGTCGAAGTAGGAGGGCCGTAGGTGAGGGATCCGGCGGATATCCAGCACGATGCGCCGGTCGGGCCGAGGCCGCACAGATGTGCACCAGATACGGAGCTGACCGCGATCGCGGTGAGCGATTCCGTGCCCGGCTGGAGCTGCGGCGTCGACGTGTTGCCTCCGTACAATCCCCAGCAGTACACGCCGCCCGTCGACGCGGCGCCGCACGACACATAGGTGCTCGCCGCGATGTCACGGAACGACATGGTGCCTCCGACGCGCAGCGGAGTCGACGCGTACTGGGTGGTCGCGGCACCGAGCGTGCCCCACTGCGAAAGTCCCCAACAGTACGCCGAGCCGTCCACCCCGAGCGCGCATGCGTGCATCGTGCCGAGTGCGAGCTTGCTCGGCCGCGGGACGCCATCGACTCGCGTCGGCGGTCGGACGTCGTCGGAGTTGGACGTGCCATCGCCGATCTGGCCGAAGTCGTCGTGGCCCCAGCAGTAGATGGTGCCGCTGGTCGTCGAGGCGCACGCGTAACCATCGCCTGTCGCGATCAACTCGGCGTCCGCCACGCCGTTCACGAGGACGGGGACGCTCGAGTTGTCACGAGAGCCGTCGCCGAGCTGACCCCAGCCATTCGCGCCCCAGCAGAACACACGGCTGGCGCCGTCGATCGCGCAGGCCGCATTGGCCGCGGCGGCGATCGCACGAAAGTGGTGTCCGCCCGGAACCTCGAGCGGAATGGACGTGGAGTCAGTCGCGCCCACCCGGGCTCCCCAACAATACGCGGTGCTGTCCGCCGCGATTCCGCACGCTACGCTCCAACTGCTCGACAGCGCGAGATCGAGCCATCGTACATGGATGGTGAGGTCGACCGTGTCCGCCACGGAGCCCACGGTGGCGACGATGCGCGCCCGCCCGGGCTTCAGGGGCATGACGACGCCGAGCGAGTCCACCGAGGCAAATCGCGCGTCGAGGCTGCTCCATCGTAGGGTCTCTGACGTCAGCGACTCGCCCGTCGTCGATAGGACGGTCGCCGTGAGTCGGGTTGACCGCAGCTGGCCGAGCGCAGTCGCGGGCTCCGTGATTACCACCGCGCCAACTCGCGGTGAGCTCCCACTCGGCGGCGGAGGGGCGACACTCTCGCCACCTCCGCAGCTCGATGCGCCTACGATGAGCGTGAACCACAGGAGCAGCGACGAGGATCCGCGCGCGGTCGGCGTAGCAGAGAAGGAGCGCATGGGCCACAAGGTAGGGTCCGCCAGACCGGTCGGGCAATGTCGTGTCCGCTATTGTCCCATGTCGAACGGCGCGTATTGATCGTCATTCTGGTAGCGCCGCGACGTCGACATCGCACCCTGCCACGTTGTCCGCTCGCTCCATGACACAGTTCAGGCTATGACCGGATACGCCGTGGTGGTGCGGCGCGACGCGGCGCGCGTCGCGGCGGACGAGCTGCACGTGCTGATGCCGTCGCTCCGCCGGCGCGGCCCGCATGGCGAGCAGGTCGTGGCGGACGGGCCGGTCGGCATCGCGACCGCCCTGCTCGACGTCGGCGACCCGCGCCTCGCGCCGGCGTGGGCCTGCGATGGGTCACTGCTAGTTGCCGCCCAGGTAAGGCTCGACGCGCGCGAGGCACTCGTCGAGGCGCTGCGCTGGGCGGGCGGGAAGGGCGACATCACCGACGCCGACATCCATCTCTTCGCGCAGGCGTGGCGTACGTGGGGCGACGACGCGCCATCACATCTGCTCGGCGACTTCAGCGCCGTCATCCACGACCGCGAGTCGCGCACCACGACGCTCGTGCGCGATCCGTTCGGCGTGCGCATGCTGTTCTACCACAATGATGCCCGCCGACTGATCGCGTCGAACACGCTCGCCAGCTTGCTCGACGCCGGCGTCTCGCGCGAGCTGGACGAGGATGCGATCGCCGACTTCATCTCGGAAGGATTCAACGAGGATCCCTCGACGACGACCTTCCGCGCGATCAGGCGCGTGCCTCCTGCGTGCCTCGTCACCGTACACCCAACGAGACGCACCGAAGCAAAGTGCTACTGGACGCTCCCGGCGCCGGCGATCGACCGGTCGCGCGACGCGGAGACCATCGTCACCGACTTCCGCATCCTGCTCGAGGCGGCCGTGCGCGACCGGATGCGCACGCCGAAGCTCACCGTGTTCATGAGTGGCGGCCTCGATTCGACGACCCTCGCGGCGATCGCGGCGCGCCAGGACGTTCACACGCAAATCGTCGCGCGTACGGCACACCTGCCGACACTCGCGCCCACCGACGACACCTCGCGCGCGCGGCTGGCCGCGCAGCACATGGGCATCCCACACGTGCTGAGCGACGTCGACGAGTACGGCTATCGCGACGGCACCGCGCTGCCCATCCCCGATACCCTCGAGCCGTCGGGCGATCCCGATTTCCTCAGCCTGCACGACGAGCTACTTCGCGCCAGCGAGCACGCGCCGGTCGCGTTCTGGGGCGAGGATCCGGACGCGTACCTCTCGCCGCCGCACCTCGCCGAGCTGCTGCGCGCGAGCGCGCCGCACCGCTTCGCGCTCGACCTGATCGGACACCTGCTTCGCGAGCGCGCGCGGCCGTACCTCGGCGTGCGCGCCCTCGTGCGCCGGCGTCGTGCGGCATCGCGTGTGTCGCACGAAGAGCAGGGCGGCCCGCCCTGGCTGCGCGCCGACCTGCGCGCGCGTCGCGCCGAAAGAGTCCGCGCGCGCGAAGGGACACCGCACCCGACGCGCTCCGCGGCGGCGGAGCGGTTGGCGCAGTACCACTGGCAGCCCTTTCTCGAATCGCTCGATGCCGGCTTTCACGGCATCCCGATCGACGTGCGGCTGCCGTATCTCGACCTGCGTCTCATCCACTACGCGCTCGCCTTGCCGCCGATGCCCTGGTTGCAGGGGAAGCGCCTGCTGCGCGAGGTGGCGCGCGGGCTGATCCCCGACGCGGTGCGCGAGGCACCCAAGCAGGGGATGCCCGGGCTCTACGAGGCGCGCATCGCGCAGTGGTGGGCGCGCGAACCGGCGCCCTTCGTACCGTCGCCGGCGTTCGCGCGGTTCGTCGACGTGAGCAAGCTCCCGGCGATCGGTCGCACGACGAGCGTGAACGACACGCTCGTGCACCTCAGGCTGCGCGCCCTGGATCGCTGGCTGCGTGCGGAGTAGTGGCGAGCTGAGCTTCGTCCGAGCCGAGCACGGCGGCGAGGTGTTTGCATTGCACCGTCCAGTGCCGATCACGATGACCGCCACACCATGAGAGCGTGGCCCCAGCGGTTCAGCTGGGAGTGGACCCTCGTGGTACTGATCGGAACCGCGGCGCTCCTCGCGTTCGCGAAGGTTGGCGCGGACGTGTTCACCCACAAGTCGACGACCTTCGACGGCGCCGTCCAGGCGTGGTCGTTGACGCACCAGAACCCCGGACTCCATGCAGTCTTCCTGTGGATCACGAGGATCGGCGGCATCATGGGCATGCGCGTGCTCGCCCTCGCCGGCGCCGTCTATCTCTGGTTCCACGGTCATCGCCGAGTGGCGGCGGGAGTGATCGTCGTGCCGGTCGTCTCGGTCATGCTCTTCAACGTCGTGAAGCACATCTACGAGCGCCCTCGCCCCCTCGGACTCGGAGGTCCCGTGGACGACTCATGGTCATTTCCGTCCGGCCACGCCACGGTCTCGGCTGCCGTCTGCGGCACGCTCGCCTACGTGCTCTGGCGCGAAGGATTCATCGGCGGGTGGACGGCGCTCGCGTTCGCGGTGCTCGCCCCCCTGCTCGTCGGCATCAGTCGGCTGTACCTCAACGTGCACTGGGCGACCGACGTCCTCGGTGGCTGGAGCGTTGGGCTGTTCGTCGCCGCGCTCTCGGCAGCGCTCTACAACCACCACCGTCGACGCCGAGTGACGCCCAGATGACGAGACGCTGCACGCGAGCGCTCTTCCTCGCCATCGCACTGAGCGCCGCAGCATCGCCCACTGCGCGCGCACAGGGTGCGGGGCAGCCGTCGGGCGTCGTCATCACCGGTCGCGACCTTGGCATCACCGCCGCCGCGACGCTGGGCACGGCGGCGGTCACGCGTATCGACGTACCCATCGCCCGCTACTTCGGCGACTCCGCCTATCGTGCACGGCATCCCGGCTTCACGACGGCCGCGAAGCGGGCGAGCATGGCCACCGAAACGGTGCTCATGTTGACGGGGGGTACGGTCTACGGCATTGCACGCCTGCGGCACGACGACGGGACGGCCGACGTCGCACTGCATGGCACCGAGGCCGTGCTGTTCCCCGCGCTGTTCATCCAGGTCATTCGCGGTGCCCTTGGCCGCTCGCGACCCTATGTGGACAGCGGCGGGGTCGAGCGGCGTGACAGCGATCCCTATCACTTCGAGCTGCTCCACGGCTTCACGAGCTTCGACTACCGCTCCTTTCCGTCGATGCACGCCATGGCGAGCGTCGCCGTCGCCGCCGCGATGTCCACGGAGATGCGCGAGCGGAACACGCCGCACCGCGCGGTGATCTCACCCTTGCTCTACGCCGCTGCTGCGATGCCCGGGCTCGCGCGCCTCTACCTCGACCAGCACTGGGCGAGCGACATCGCGCTCGGCGCGTTCCTCGGCGCGTTCGCCGGGCAGAAGGTCGTCACGTACAGCCACGCGCATCCGGACAACCGCATCGACCGCAAGCTCCTCGGTCGCCGGACGTACGTGGGCTTCTCGAGCGATGGGAGAGCTCTGTCGTTCCGCGCATGGTCGTTCTGAGCGAGCCGCGCCCTACTCCCCTGTACTGACAGGCACCGCCTCCCGGCGACCCTATATTCGATCGGCAGGGCGCGAGGGGGTGGCTGATGCTCTCGAGAAGCCGGTCGAAGGCATACATCAAGGCAGTGTGGTCCCTGCTGCGCGAAGCGTGGCAGGAGTTCGAGCGCGACCATGCGCGGTACCTGGCCACCGCGATGGTCTTCTACGCGTTCGTCTCGCTCGTCCCCTTGCTCCTGCTCCTGCTGGCGCTGCTTGGTTTGCTCCTGCGCTACTCGGGGGCAGCGCGTGACGCCGAGCGACAGCTACGCGCCGTCATCGACGCGCACGTCGGGGCATATGTCGGGACGGCGATCGACCAACTCGTGCAACAGCTCGAGAAGGAATCGATCGTCACGGGACTCGTCAGCGTGGGCGTGCTCATGTTCACGGCGTCGGTGCTCTTTCGCCATTTACGGTTGAGCTTCAGGGGGATCTGGAGGTACACGCCGCCGCTCGTCGCCGGTCGGCTTCAAGTCGCGGTGCGTGCAATGGCCGTTCAGTGGGCGGCGGCCTATCTGATGGTGCTCGCCGGCGGCCTGGCGCTTGTCGTCGCACTCGCGCTGATCACGATCACGGGGTGGGTG
>DASVNI010000214.1:0-5113 GCA_036383935.1 Gemmatimonadaceae bacterium
ATGGGAGTGGGGAGCTGGCTGTCGCGCTTCCTCTCGCGCGGGCTGGTGGCGCGGTTCGTCACGATCGAGCTCCTCGTCGGGCTGGTCGGCGGGTTCTCGTCCACGATCCTCTTTCTCGCCTTCGCCTACACGGGGGCGTTCCGGCTCGTGCTGTACCTGCTCGTCGTCGTCCTGGGCATCTTCGTCGGGCTCGAGATCCCGCTGTTGATGCGGATCCTGAAGGACCGCTACGCGTTCAAGGACGTCGTCGCCAACGTCCTCACCTTCGACTATCTCGGCGCGCTCGCCGCGTCGCTCGCCTTCCCGATCCTCCTGGTCCCGAAGCTCGGGCTCGTCCGCTCGGCGCTGCTGTTCGGGATGATCAACGCCGCCGTCGCCCTCTGGTCGGTCTGGCTCTTCCGTGCCCATCTCGGCGCGCGCCGTGTGCTCGGGGCGGCGAGCGTCGCCGTCCTGCTCTTCCTCTCCGCCGGCATGGTGAGCGCGACGAAGCTCACCAACCTCGCCGAAGACAACATCTACTCCGACGAGGTGATCTTCGCGCGGAATACGCGCTACCAGCGCATCGTGCTCACCGCGTGGAAGGACGACCTGCGGCTCTGGCTCAACTCGCACCTCCAGTTCAGCTCGCGCGACGAGTACCGCTACCACGAGGCGCTCGTGCATCCCGGCCTCTCGGCGCGGCCGAGTGCGCGACGCGTGCTCGTGCTGGGCGGCGGTGACGGGCTCGCCGTGCGCGAGCTGCTCAAGCATCCGGGCGTCGAATCGATCACGCTGGTCGATCTCGATCCCGAGATGACACGTCTCTTCTCGACGCATCCTACGCTCGTTGGGCTCAATCAGGGCTCGCTGCGCTCGCCGAAGGTGCACGTCGTCAACGACGACGCTTTCGTCTGGCTCGACCAGCATCCCGACATGTTCGACTTCGTCGTCGTCGACTTCCCCGACCCGAACAACTACGGCGTCGGGAAGCTCTACACGACGGCGTTCTATCGTCTGCTGTCGCGGCATCTCTCGCGCGATGGGCTCGTCGTCGTGCAGGCGACGTCGCCCCTCTTCGCGCGCCAGAGCTACTGGTGCATCGCCGAGACGATGAAGCAGGCACGCCTGCGCACGTACCCGTACCACCTGTACGTGCCGTCGTTCGGCGAGTGGGGGTTCGTCCTCGCATCGCTCGACGACGGCAGCTACGCGCCGCCCACGACGCTCCCCGCCGGCCTGCGCTATCTCACCGTCGCCGAAGTGCCGCGCATGTTCGAGTTCTCGGCCGACATGCAGCCCGTGCCCGTCGAAGCGAACCGCTTGAACACGCAGGTGCTCGTGCGCTACTACGAGCAGGAGTGGGACCGGGTCAATCGATGAGTCGGGATGGGCGTGATGCGAAGAACGAACGACGCAACGCGGATCTGAAACGGCGATTCCGCAGAAGGGGCAGGAGCTACTCCTCTCGAGGTCGAGGTCCGCGCACAGGCTCACCGTTCATTTCCATCCACGACTTCAAGAACTATGATGGTCCGGTGGAGGGATCTCTCCGCCTCCGCAGAGCAATCCTGCCGTTTCAGCGTGATCGCAGTTCAAGATCCGCGTTCCGTCGTTGGGTCGCCGGTAGGAGCATCAACGTGAGCCAGGCGTGAGCGAAGACGAGCCGAGGAAGAACGCGTCCTCACGCCGCACGTTTCTCATCGCGGGTGCCGCCACCGTTGCTGCAGCGGGAATCGCCGTCGCTTCAAAGCTCGGACGCACACCCGCGCTGATCGGCCTCTCCAGGAAGAGCGGTCCGCGCATCACCGGCGGATGGGTCAACGAGAGCGCCTCAGTCGGACACCGATTGCGCGACGGCGCACCGATGCCGGCACCGCGCCGCACGGTGCGGGTGCCCGTCGTCATCGTCGGCGGCGGGATCGCCGGACTGAGCGCCGCATGGCAGCTCGATCGCCGGGGCTTCCGCGATTTCGTTCTGCTCGAGCTCGAGCGCGAGACGGGGGGCAATGCGCGGGGCGGCGAGAACGCGGTCTCGCGCTATCCATGGGCGGCGCACTACGTCCCCGTGCCGGGTCCGCGGGCCACGCTCGCGCGTGAGCTGTTTCGCGAGCTGGGTGTGCTCACCGATGCAGGGTGGGACGAGCGCACGCTCTGCTTCGCGCCGCAGGAGCGTCTGTTCGTGCAGGGCGAATGGCAGCCGGGGCTCGAGGCCGAGCTGATGAACTCACGCACGGGGCGCGACGAGCTCCGGCGCTTCGCCGACCTGATCGCCGCGCATCGCGCGTCCGGCGAGTTCACGATCCCGATGGCCCTCGGCGCGCCACCCGACTCGCCGCTCGATCGTGTGTCGTTCGCCGATTGGCTCACGACGAACGGACTCCGCTCCCCCGCGATCCGCTGGTATGCCGAGTACGGCACGCGCGACGACTACGGCGCGCTCGCGCGTGACACGTCGGCGTGGGCGGGCGTGCACTACTACGCGTCGCGCGAACCGACGGAGCAGGGGCCGCTCACCTGGCCGGAAGGCAATGCGTGGATCGCGCGCCATCTCGCGGCGAAGGTGCGCGATCGCACGATCACCGGCGCGCCCGTGCATCACATCCAGCGCGATGGACGAAATGGATGGAGTGTGCGCGCGGGCGATGCCGAGTATCGCTGCGAAGATGTCATCTTCGCGGCGCCCACCTTCCTTGCGCCGTACGTGATCGAGGGAGCGCGGGCGCCCGGCTTCGTCTATTCACCGTGGCTCGTCGCCAACCTCACGCTCGATCGCTGGCCGGACGAGCGTGGCGCACCGCCCGCGTGGGACAACGTGCTTCGCACGGATGCCGGTCTGGGATACGTGGTCGCAACGCACCAATCCTTACGCGCGCACGAGGGAGGACCGACGGTATGGACGTACTATTGCGCGCTCGCCAATGGCGACCCCGTGACGGAACGTCAAGTGTTGCTTCGGTCACAATGGTCGGACTGGGTGGAACGAATCATGAAGGAGCTGGAGGCGGCGCACCCGAACATTCGGCGATGCGTCTCGCATGTGGATATCTTCCGGAGCGGGCACGCCATGGTGCGCCCGACGGTGGGATTTCTGCATGCGGACGCGCGTCGCGAACGGGAATGGGCACCGCGGGGTATCCACCTCGCCCACTCCGATCTCACCGGCTTTTCCCTCTTCGAAGAGGCGCAGTACCGCGGCGTCGCCGCTGCGGATGCAGTTCTCGCCACGCACCAGCTGGGCTGACGCCGAAGTCGGCGGCGGCCAGCGGTCCTACCCAACGTGGTTCTCACGTGACCGTCTCCCGCTTCGCGCCCGTCGTACGCAGTACATCGGCGGTGTTGCTGCGACAGAATCGGATCCGCGGCCTGCTGGCTGGCGGAGTGGCGCTCGTGCTGCTCCTCTCGCCATTCCCGACGAGGGAGTCGCTCGTCGGCGCGCTCGCGTGTCTCACGGGGTACGTCGCGTTTGTCGGCGTCGCAACGTGGTGGGTGCTGCATCGGCAGCGCGTGCGGCTCTCGCTCATGTCGGCGCACGGCATCGCGGACGTGATGCTCATCTACACCGTCGCGTACGCGCTCTTCGCCGACGCGGCGGCCGGCTGGGTGCTGATCGCCGCGATGGTACCGCTCCAGATCGCGCTGTATCAGTTCGGCGTTCGGCCGGCGGCGCTCGTCGTCGTCGCCACGTTGTTCTGGCAGGCCGCGCTCATGGTGCTCACCCCGGACGCCTCGTCGGTGCAGCCCACGACGGCGCTTCCCGCGCTCGCGAGCTATTCCGTCCTCGCTGCGGTGAGCTTCCTGCTGAACCACCGCGTCGAGCGTCGGCTGAACGCACTGCGCGCCCTGTTCGACGAGGCGCGCGACGGCGACTTCCGCCGTACGTACGACGTCGAGAACGACCCGCACGCCGATGCGATCACCGCGGTCGGTGCTGCGTTCAATGAACTGCGCGCCGAGCTCGCCCCCCTCGTCAATGCGGACCCTGCAACGGGCTGCCTCAATCGGCGCGGCTTCGCCATTCAGATGGACCGTGCCATCGCCGAAGCGCGTCGGAAGAACGGCGACGTCGCGCTCCTCGCCGTCGATCTCGATCACTTCAAGGAGATCAACGATCGATTCGGCCACCTGATCGGCGACGAAGTGCTCTTCGAGGTGGCCACCATGCTCAGCGAGACCGTAGGCGACGAGGGCGTCGTCGCACGAATGGGCGGTGAGGAGTTCACCGTGCTGCTCCCCGGCGCCGACGCCGAAACGGCCGGCGCGGTCGCGGAGCGCATGCTCACTCGGCTCCGCATTGGCGGCTGTCTCGCGTTGCCGCAGGGCACGCCAATCACGATGAGCATCGGCATCGCCGCGGAGCGCATCACTCAGAACGACGCGGGCTCCGCATTGCGCGCTCGCGCTGACGAGGCGCTGTACGCCGCCAAGCGCAGCGGGCGCGATCGCGTCCTGCTCTGGGCGCCCGGCGTCCGCTCGAACGCGACGCCTCCCACCTCCATGGCGGCCATCGCGCGGCGGTCGGGGGAGAGTAAGCGGCTACGGTATCCGTCGTCCGCTGGGCCGAGCACCCCGGTCCGCGGCCATTGACCATACAAGAGTTGCAGGATTTGCAACTTCTTGCGTAGCAGGACCGGCAAAGTCGAGGGGGGAGGGCGTCAGGCCGGAGGGATCGCGGTGTCCCGAAGCCGTTACCATCGCGGGAGATGCACGTCTATGTACTACACGGCGGGCTCGTCTGGCACCGCTGGTGCATTCTGGAGGCCCGACGAAGCAGTCCCCTCCCCAGGAAACGCCCGCACTCTCCCTCCCAGCGCGCGCGTCCACTCGTAATCAAAGGCTAAACATGCGCACGACCCGTCGCGGATTTACCCTCATCGAGCTTCTGATCGTCGTCGTGATCATCGGTATTCTTGCCGCGATCGCGATTCCGAAGTTCGCCAACACCAAGTCGAAGGCGTACATCGCCGCCATGAAGTCGGATCTGCGCAACCTGGTGACGGCCGAAGAGTCGTACTTCGCGGATTCGGCCCAGTATGCGACGGACACCACGAAGGGCATGAAGTTCAAGCCGTCGTCGGGCGTGGGCATGCCGCAGGTGCAGGTCTACCCGGGCGCGTGGCTGGCGACGAACACGCAC
>DASVNI010000215.1:0-1857 GCA_036383935.1 Gemmatimonadaceae bacterium
AAGCGCGCCGTCCGATTCTTCGGACGGCGCGCTCTGCATTTCAGGCGACGAGATCCTCGAAGCTCGCCCCTTTCACCCCCGGCCAACGCCCCACCACGGCGAGACCGAGCAGCATGCCGGCACCCCAGCTCAGCGTACCGAGCAGCGCGGAGAGGAAGCTGACGGTGATGCCGACGCCGAGAATCATCGTCGCCCAGACCACCGCGGGCGACGGCTTCGTGTTCGCGGCCGCCTGGCTGTACTGCGGGTAGAGTCGCTGTACCCAGGCTGGCGCTGGCTGCTTCGCCGCGACCGCGTTCGACGAGTCCACCGATTGCTTCGCGGCATCCAGCGCTCCGCGCGGCATCGCGACGAACACCGCACCGCTGAGCGCGAGCGCGACGACGGCCATCGTCGAGTACGCAGTCACCCAGTGCCCCGAGCGCGTCAACGCGCGGCCGCGCCTCCGCTGAACGCCGGCGACCACCGCCATCCCGATCAGCGCGAGCACGACGGTGCCGAACGAGACGAGGGCCGCGCATGAAAGCACAAGGAGGCCACCGATGCCGGCGGCGAGGCGCGCGAGGACGCTCGACTTCGGCTCCTGATGCGCGCTCGGGGTGATCGTCTCGGGCCCGGCAGCGAGTGTCATGCGAGCCTCTCGCGTCGCACCCAACGCCAGTGCCAGGCGAAGGAACCGCCGCTCATGACTCCGTAACCCATCGGTGCCGGGCCGTCCATCGTCCAGATGCGTTGTGGCGCCGTCATTCTGGAGAGGTGAGTGATGATTCTCCAAGCCGCGAATGCACGAAGATCGAATGAATCGGGGCTGACCGCTACCGCGCGCGCTTCGGCCGCCGCACCGCCCGCACCTTCGCGCTCTTCCCGCTCCCGCAGTAGAACCGGTCCCCGCCATCCGACTCCAGCCCCGACACGAACACGCCCTTCGGCATGTCGAGCTGCTCGAGCACCTCGCCCGTCGCGGGATCGATGCGCCGCACGTCGCTCTCTTCACCCTCCCACGTGGCGTGCCACAGCTCTCCATCCACCCACGTCACGCCGGTGACGAACCGGTTCGACTCGATCGTGCGGAGAATCTTCCCCGTGTCGGGATCGATCTGATGGATCTTCCGCGCCCGATGCTCGCCGACCCACAGCGTCCCCTCGGCCCAAGCGAGCCCGGAGTCGCCGCCATTTCCCGGCGCGGGGATGCTCGAGAGCACGCGACCGCTCTTCGGATCGATCTTGTGGATCTGCTTCTCCGCGATCTGGAAGAGATGCTTCCCGTCGAACGCCGTCCCCGCATGCGCGGCGACGTCGAGCGAGTCGACCAGCTCTCCACTCGCTGGATCGAACGCCGCCAGCCGATCTCCTCCGGCGCACCAGACCTTCGATCCGTCGTAGGTCACTCCGCCCACGGCCCCGACACCCTCGAACGGGCCGTACTCTCGCAGGACTTCCGCAGTTGTTTTTCGCATGGCTCGATCCTACGCGATCGGGAGCGAGGTCGGGAGTAACAATGTCGTCGTGAATCCGATCACGGGCGGCGTCGTCCAGCGGCGCGCGCGCCCGCGCCCGAACGCTTGCACCTTCCCCGCCGCCGCGAGCTCGTCGAGCGCGCGCTGCACGGTGCGCTGGCTCGTCCCCAACGCCAGCGCGAGCGCGGAGCTCGACCACGATTCCCCGTCACCCAGGAATGCGAGCACCGACGCGTGCTCCTCCTCGAGCGGGCGCGCGAGCACGACGACCTCGCGCGTCCCGCGCGGCACGAGCGTGAACCCGTGCTTCGTCGCGCGCACCTCGGCCACCTGTCGCAGCGCCGCGCGCAGCCGTCCGATCTCGACGCGCAGCCGCGCGCGATGCGACTCGTCGGTGAAC
>DASVNI010000216.1:0-1861 GCA_036383935.1 Gemmatimonadaceae bacterium
CGCGTCGTCGAGCAGGGGCACGACGATGCGCTCGAACGACTCGAGCGTGCTGTCCGGCACGGACGCCTCGATGCGGGCCTGTGATCTCACATGAGCCTATACTCGGCCCGCCGCGAGAATATTCCCGACCGTGCCGGGCGGCAACCGGGACTGACCGCCAGCGGGGCGGTTCAGCGGACCATCACCGTGCCCGTCATCGTCGGATGCAGCGCGCAGAAGTACGCGTATCGTCCCGGTTGCTCGAAGGCGCGCTCGTAGCGCTGGCCCGTGTCGAGCACGGATGACGGAGCGAAGCGCTTGTCCGAGCTCACGATCTGGTGCGGCACGTCGTCGTGGTTCAGCCAGGTCACCTTCGTGCCGGCGGCGATCGTCACCTCCCTCGGCGTGAAGCTGAAGTTGTCGATCGCCACTTCACCGGGAGCGAGCGGCGCCGCCGCATGTCGGTTCGCGTCGCCATTCATCACGTGGGCCGCCTGTACGCCGGCGACGCCCGAGAGCGTGGCGTCCACGAGCGCGAGTGAGTGCTGCTTCGGCACGATCGTCACGCTCGTGAGGCCGAGGAAGTTGCGCAGCTGCTCGGCGGGCACGGTGAGCGGTCCGGGCGACGGGGCCGAACCGGGCGCCGGCTGCGGAAACGCGGTCGACATCGCCGTGTGGAAGCGCACGTTGCCTTCGATCTTCTGCACCACCTGGTGGATGTGACCGTTGAGCACCGTCACCGATCCGAAGCGCTTCAGGTAGGTCAGTGCGCGTGCGCCGTCGTCCGTACCCCACCCCCACTGCGGGTACACCGTCCAGAGCGGCACGTGGGCGAAGACGACGATCGGCGTGCTGCTCGACAGGTGCCTCACGTCGCGCTCGAGCCACTCGAGCTGCTCGCCACCGAGGTTGCCCAACCCGCCCGGCTTGAGGTCGAGCACGTTGACGAGCCCGATGAAGTGCACGCCGGAATGGTCGAAGCTGTACCAGCCGCCGCCCTTCGTTCCCTTGCCGTAGTGCCGCAGGTAGGACGCGCCGTTGTCTCCGATCACGTCGTGCTCGCCAGGCACGAAGAAGGTCTTCCCCGACGTCGTGCGCGCCGAGCCGATGAGCTGCTGTGCCGTGTCGAACTCCGTCGGCGCGGAGAGCTGCGTGATGTCGCCCGTGTGCAGGAGGAAGGCCGGTCGCTGTGGCAGTGCGTTGATGCGGTCGATCGACTCGCGCAGCGTAGCCGAAACGTCCTGGTTCGCCGCCTTGTTGAAGCCGATGTGGCTGTCGCTGATCTGGACGAAGAACAGATCGCCTTTCGCCACCTCGCTGCCGACGTCGAGGCCGCGGCCGAGCGCCGTCGAGGTGGGGATGCCACCCTTGATAGCCCAGAGCATGCCTGTGCCCGCCCAGGCCATGCACTTGAGGAAGCCACGACGGTCGACACCGTCGTCGCTGTGATCGTCCGTGATGAACTTCGACATGCAGTGCTCCAGCGGTGATGAAGTGGTGTGGCGTGGTTCCCGCCGACCAATACCGCTGGACCGCTGCGATTTATTCCCGAGGGGCACGGTCGTTCAGCGACGCGACCGCTCGCGTGCCCGCTGACCGCCGCGTATCCCGGCCGCCGCGCCGTCCGTATCAGTGGGCATCACACCTCCTTTGACCAGGAATAGCTCGATGCCCGCACGCCACCTCGCGCTCCTCGCCGCACTGACCACCTTCGCCGTGGCCACCGCCGGAGCGCAGCAGCCCAAGTATCCACCGATCGACGGCTACCTCATGCGGCGCGACGCCGAGATCGCCCTCGCGCGCACCGCCGCACCTTCGAACATCTCCGACCACGCGACGATCAAGATCCTCACCCGATCGGGCTTCGAGGTCGCGCATCAGG
>DASVNI010000217.1:0-6581 GCA_036383935.1 Gemmatimonadaceae bacterium
CGCGATGATCTGGCGCGCCAGTTCGCCGTGCAGGGACTCGATGGACTCGGGCTGGAGGCACAGGACGCCGCGGCCGTGGGAGCGGTGGGCGCGTTGCTCCGCTACCTGAAGGAGCTCCAGCCGGGTGGCGTGCCGCATCTCGCTCGCCCGCAGGTGGAGCGAGCGGGTGGCACGATGCCACTGGACGAGATGACACGCCGCAACCTCGAGCTGGTGGAATCGCTGCGCGGCGGAAGCACGGAAGGCACGCTGCTGTCGGTGCTCGATCGCACGAAGACGCCGATGGGCGCGCGACTGCTACGACAGTGGCTGCTCGCGCCGCTCGTGGAGCGGAAGGCGATCGACGCGCGACTCGATGCCGTCGGGGCGCTGGTGGGCGATGCCAGTGCTCGCGACGCGCTGCGCTCGGCGCTCGACGGCGTTCGCGACGCCGAGCGACTTGGCGGGAAGGCGGCGGCCGGCCGCGCGACGCCGCGTGAGGTTGCATCGTTGGGCGCTTCATTAGCGCGACTGCCGGACGTCGAACGTGCCGTGCGTTCACTCGAGGGTGCCGGCGTGATCGGCACGCTGATGGCGCGCTGGGACGATTGCGCCGAGATGGCGGCGCACGTGGTGGGCACACTGGTCGAGCGGCCGCCGCTGCAGCTCGGCGAAGAGGCGACGATCGCGCCGGGTGTGGATGCGGAGCTCGACCAGCTCCGCGCGCTGCGCGACGGCGGCAAGGACGCCGTGGCGCGCATCCAGGCGGAGGAGCGGGCGCGGACGGGCATCGCGTCGCTCAAGGTCGGTTACAACAAGGTGTTCGGTTACTTCATCGAGATCAGCAACGCGAACCGGCATCTCGTTCCCGAGGACTACCAGCGCCGACAGACGCTGACCGGCGGCGAGCGGTACGTGACGCCCGCCCTCAAGGAATACGAGGAGAAGATCCTCACGGCGGCGGAACGGATCGAGGCGCGAGAGCGCGAGCTCTTCGAGGCGCTGCGCATGGCGGTCGGCGGGGAGATCGCGCGCATCCAATGCGCGGCGCGCATCGTCGCCGAGCTCGATGCACTGGCGGCGCTCGCCGACGTCGCGGCTCGCGAAGGCTACGCGCGTCCCACACTGACGGACGACTTCGAGCTGACGATCGTGGCGGGGCGGCATCCCGTCGTCGAGCGGATGATGCCGCGCGACAAGTTCATCCCGAACGACGTCCAGCTCCCGGAGGATGCGCGACTCGTGATCCTGACCGGGCCGAACATGGCCGGAAAAAGTACGCTACTACGGCAAGTGGGGCTGATCGTCGTCCTCGCCCAGGCCGGGAGCTTCGTGCCGGCGACGGCCGCGACGATCGGCGTCTGCGACCGCGTGTTCACGCGTGTGGGCGCGAGCGACAACCTCGTGCGGGGGCAGTCCACCTTCATGGTGGAGATGGCGGAAACGAGCGCCATCCTGCACCTCGCGACGCGCCGCAGCCTCGTGCTGCTCGACGAGATCGGCCGAGGGACGAGCACCTACGACGGGGTGTCGATCGCGTGGGCAGTGAGCGAGCACCTGCACAACATGGTCGGCTGCAAGACGATCTTCGCGACGCACTACCACGAGCTCGTCCAGCTGGCGGACGAGCTGGCGGCGGTGAGGAACTTCAACGTCGGCGTACGCGAGGTGGGCGACCAGGTGCTGTTCCTGCATCGCTTGCAGCCCGGTGGGGCGGATCGCTCGTACGGCATCGAGGTCGGCAAGCTGGCGGGTCTGCCGGACCCGGTGATCGGCCGAGCGCGCGAGGTGTTGCGACTCCTGGAGGGAGAGGCGGAGCGATTGGTGCCGACGCTCGCAGGGAGTGGCGTGAGTGTGGGGCGCGACAAGCGCCGCGCCGCGCCGGCGCCGGTCGATCAGCTCGCCCTGTTCACCGTGGCAACGCATCCGGTGGTCGAGCGACTCCGCGCGACCGACGTCAACACGATGACTCCGATGGCAGCGCTACAGCTGCTGGCCGAGCTCGCCGACCGCGCGCGGGCCTGACCAGCGTGCAGGGCCGAGATCGAAGGCAAGACCGCACGGACCGCTACATTGGCAGGATGGCGACTCTTCTCCGGCGCGCAACGGTTCCGCTCGTCGCCGTGCTCTCGATGGGCGGATGCCTGGATCGCGACACGTCGCAGAAGGTTGCGCAGGCACTGCAGAACGGCGCGACGAAACCGGATGAGCTGCCCAGGATGGTGAACGGGGAGCTTCCCTTTCACTACCCGCCCGCGCTGTATGCGCGAAAGGTGCAGGGGAACGTGACGCTATATCTCTACATCGACCGCGACGGCCAGACGACTCCGGACTCGACACGCATCGAGGAGTCGAGTGGCTACCCGGCGCTCGACTCGGCGGCCGTGAAGGGATCGCAGGAACTGCGCTTCGTGCCGGCGAAGCTGCGCGGTGAGCCAATCGGTGTGTCGATCCTGTTTCCCGTCTACTTCCGTCATCCCGAAGCGCACGCGTTGCCCGGCGACACCATTCTGAACAAGCTGAAGCCACCCGCCCCAGCAGAACGATGAGTTCATCCGTCACGTCGGCGTCTTCGACGAGCGCACCTGTCGTCGTACGCAATGCGAAGCCCTACGAGAGCGTGCTCGAGACGATCGGCTGGACTCCGCTGATCCACCTCACGCGCGTCACACGTGGCATCCGCACGCCCGTCTACGGAAAGGCGGATTTCTTCAACCCGGGTGGATCGGTGAAGGATCGCATCGGCCTGCCGATCATCGAGCAGGCCGAGCGCGAGGGACGGCTGAAGCCCGGCGGGACGATCGTAGAAGGAACGAGCGGCAACACCGGCGTCGGGCTCGCCATCGCCGCCGCGCTGAAGGGCTATCGGTGCGTGTTCACGATGCCCGACAAGATGTCGCAGGAGAAAGTGCGACTACTCAAGGCGTTCGGGGCGGAGGTGATCATCACGCCGACCGCGGTGGCGGCGGACCACCCGGACAACTACGTGATGATGGCGAAGCGGATCGCCGAAGAGACTCCGAACGCGATCCTGGCGAACCAGTTCTACAACCAGACGAACCCCGAGGCGCACCAGGCAACGACCGGCCCCGAGCTATGGGAGCAGACCGAGGGACGCATCACGCACTTCGTCGCTTCAGCCGGGACGGGTGGGACGATCACCGGTGTCGGACGCTACCTCAAGGAGCGCAATCCGAAGATCAAGATCATCGCCGGTGATCCGCAGGGCTCGATCCTCGCCGAACTGTGGCGAAGCAAGGGCGCGCACCGCCCAGAGGGAGCGCCGTACAAGGTGGAGGGGATCGGTCAGGACAAACTGCCCGGCACGCTCGACCTCTCGGTGATCGACGACTACCGGACGGTGAGCGATCGCGACGCGTTCGCGATGGCGCGCCGGCTCACGCGCGAGGAAGGACTCTTCGTCGGCGGCTCGTCCGGGCTGATCACGTACGTGGCGTTGCAGGTCGCGCGCGAGGTGGACGACCCCAACGCACTCGTCGTGACCTTTCTGTGCGATACTGGCGAGCGCTACCTCTCGAAGGTTTTCAACGACGAATGGATGCGCGAGAACCAGCTGCTCGAACCGGATCGCGTAACCCTCGGCGATCTACTCGACCACAAGGGTGAAGGGGCGCCCGAGACGCTGGTGAGCGCGGCCCCCGGACAGCTCGTCCGTCAGGCGCTCGGCCTGATGCGACTGCACGACGTGTCGCAACTGCCGGTGCTGGAGAATGGCGAGTGCATCGGCAGCGTGACCGAGTACGCGCTCACGCAGCGCGGACTCGAGAGCTCGCGCTTCCTCGATGCAGTCGTGGGGGAGGTGATGGACGAAGCGTTCCCGGTCGTCGACGCGGGACAGCACGTCGAGTCGGTCCAAAAGCTGCTCTCCAAGGCGACCCCCGCCGTGCTGGTTCGCCGGAGCGGAGCAATCGAGGGAATCGTTACGCGAAGCGACATGCTCGCGTATCTGATGTCGAGATGAGCGCCGTGCCGCGCTCCGCTGGTGCCAACACTCCAACACGCTGACGATTGCGAATCACGGTCTTGATGGGCGGCACTTCCTCGGAGCGCGACGTGTCGCTGGCGTCCGGGCTCCGGATCGCCGAGGCGCTGCGGACGCGCGGGCACACCGTTCGCGCGATCGACACGGCGCGCGGGCCGCTCACCGAAGCGGACGAGAGCCGCATGCTCGCGGCGGGTGTCGTGAAGGCGCAGCCGCCCACGCCGAGCGAGCTGGCGCGCATGAACGCCGAGTCGGTTACCGACACGGCGGCGCGTCTGCCGAAGCGCGGCGAGTGCGACGTCGCGTTCCTCGCACTGCACGGCGGCCGGGGTGAGGACGGGACGATCCAGGCGCTACTCGATCTGGCGGGAGTTCCCTATACCGGCAGCGGTCACCTGCCGAGCGCGCTGGCGATGGACAAGGATCTGTCGAAGCAACTCTTCCGGGCCAACGGGGTCGGGACGGCGAACTGGCTGATGGCGACGGATCGCTCGTCGCCGCCGAGCGCGTCCGAGGTGGAGCGTTCGCTGGGGTGGCCGGTGATCGTGAAGCCATCGAAGCAGGGATCGACAGTCGGCCTTTCGATTGTGAAGAAGGAATCCGAACTGGCACCCGCGATCGCCGAGGCGTTCGAGCACGATGACGAGGTGATGATCGAGCAGTTCATCGCCGGTCGCGAGCTGACGGTCGGCATCCTCGGTGGCGAGGCGCTCCCGGTCGGCGAGATCATCCCGAAGCACGAGATCTACGACTACGAGTGCAAGTACACGGCGGGGATGGCCGAAGAGATCTTTCCCGCGCCGTTGACGAAGGAGCAGACGCTCGCCGTCCAGGCGCAGGCACGACAGGCGTTCGCCGCGCTCAAGCTCGGTGGCTGCGCGCGGATCGACTTCCGCATGTCGCCGTCCGGTGAGTTCTACTGCCTCGAAGCGAACACGCTGCCGGGGATGACGGCGACCAGCCTCATTCCGCAGGCAGCATCAGCGGCTGGAATTCCCTTCCCGGAGCTGTGCGAGCGCATCGCGCTGCTCGCGACCGAAGCGTTGGCGCCGGCGGATGTGGATCGATGACGCCGCGTGAGAAGCCCATCCCGATGGGAGCCGCGCTGGCGGGCATTCCGTCGGGTGTGCGCTCGACGGGACCCTGGGCGGGCCGGCGGCAATTGTTCGTGCGGTTCGCGCGGGTGGCCGAAACGGCGACGATGTGGACGGCCGACGCGTTGCGCACCGAGCTGGTGCGGCTCGCGCAGCGCTCGACGTATCACTCGATCGCCATCTGCGGAGGCGATCCCCTCGCCGAGCCGGACTTTCTCGCCGCCGCGCTGGATGGTGCTCCCCTGTCCGTGATGCTCGATCACGGCGGGCAACGGCCGGAGTCGCTGGATGGCGTGATCAAGTCGCTCGCACTCGTGCAGGTCACATTGACGGGTGACGAGGACGAGGAAGCGGTGTCCCGAGCGATGGCGACAATTCGTCACGCGGCGGACAAACATGTGGCGCATGCGCTCGTATTGATGGCGAAGGCGGACCCGAGTGACGGCCGACTTCTGAGGATCGTCGAGCAGGCGAAGGAAGCAAGCGCGGAAACGGCGGTCGTCGTACATCCGACGATCGACAGTCTGAGTGAAGACCGACGCTGGCTGCTCTGGTTGGAGCGCGCGTCTGGAGTGCACGGTGACGTGCGACTGCTGCCCCAGCTGCCGGAGCCAACGGGAACGCGTTGCTGAGCGGTGACGTAGTGTGCAGGAACCCGCAACGTGCTCGCTGGTTAGTACGTTGATAGCATGGCAGCCAGCGTGACGCGCAACGTCCGACTCGTGGTACCCCGAGCAGCTTCGTCTGATGGCGACTTCCTCCACACCTCTTGAACCGCAGACCCCGCCACATCTGACGCGGGCGGTGCAGGCGTTGCTCGCGATCAATGTCGCGATGCTCTTCCTGCAGTGGACGGTCGTGAGCGACGCGGATGCGTTCGCGGTGCTCGGCTTCCAGGCGGGGAGTCTGCAGCGCACGCTGTGGAGTGCGTTGACGTACATGTTCGTGCACTACGGCGTCTGGCATCTGGCGCTGAACATGTACGTGTTGGTCGCGTTCGGCCCGCGGCTCGAGACCGCCATGGGGACGCGCGCGTTCACGCTCTACTATCTCTGGTGCGGACTGGGCGGCGCGGTGGCGCACATGCTGTTCATCCGCAACGGCCTGCTCGTCGGCTCATCGGCCGGCGTTCTTGGCGTCCTGTTCGCGTACTGGCAGCAGTGGCCGGACGAGGAGATCTCGCTGTTCGGCGTGGCGCGGATGCGCCCATGGACGGTGCTCGTGCTGCTGGGCGCGCTGATCCTCGGTGTCGGTGCGATGGGTGCGGGCGCCGAGGTGGCAGGCGGGGTACGGATCGCGTACCTCGCTCACATGGGCGGGATCGCGTTCGCGTGGCTGTACATGCGGACGCCGCCGGCGGCGAGCATCGAGCGGTTGCGGCAGCGGATCTCGCCGGCGCCGGACTACCCCAACGAAGTGCCACCGCGCGCGATCCCGCGGACGCTCCCCCGGCAGCGTGACGGCGGGCAGCGTGAGGAGGTGGACGAGATCGTGGCGAAGAGCAA
>DASVNI010000218.1:0-9586 GCA_036383935.1 Gemmatimonadaceae bacterium
TCGCGCTTCCCGCGAGGCAGGCCGCGGCGGTGGCGGCGACGAGCAGTCTTACGTGAGACACGGATGCGGTGGAGAAGGTGGTCGCAACGCGAACCGCGCCGATCGTCGGCGCGGTCCGAAGCGAAGATCACTCGGCCGTCGAGACGGCACTTGGATGATACTGCGGCATGACGAGCTGGGCGAATGGCGATCGCTCCGCCGAGCTCTAGATTTCCTGTGATTCTACTCCGGCCTTCGGGCCAAGGTCCCATGAACGATACGCCACCGATCATCCGGGTGGAGCATCTGGTCAAGCAGTTCGGCGACGTCGTCGCCGTAAACGACGTCTCCTTCGACGTCCGGCGCGGCGAGATCTTCGCCTTCCTCGGCCCGAACGGGGCGGGGAAGACCACGACGATCCGGATGCTCACCACTCTCCTCCCTCCCACCGGCGGCAGGCTCGAGCTCGACGGGCTCGACCCCGTGCACCAGCAGAACGCCGTGCGGCGGCGCATCGGCGTCGTCTTCCAGGACCCGAGCCTCGATCAGGACCTCACCGCTTGGGAGAACCTGGACCTCCACGGCGTCCTGTACGGCGTGCCGCGCGCCGAGCGGCACGAGCGCGCGCAACGGCTGCTCGAGTTGTTCGAGCTGGCCGACCGTCGCAACGCCGTCGTGAAGACCTTCTCCGGCGGCATGCGCCGCCGGCTCGAGATCGCGCGCGGCTTGCTCCACACGCCGCGCGTGCTCTTCCTCGACGAGCCGACCCTCGGCCTCGATCCGCAGAGCCGCAACCAGATGTGGACGCACGTTCAGAACCTGAACCAGACCGACGGAGTGACGGTGTTCCTCACGACACACTACATGGACGAGGCGGATCGCGTCGCCCATCGCATCGCGATCATCGACCATGGGCGCATCGTCGCCATCGGATCGTCGGCGGAGCTGAAGCAGCGCACGAACACCCAGTCGCTCGAGGCGGCGTACCTCGCGCTCACCGGAACGGACATCCGCGACGAATCCGCCGGCGCGACGGATCAGATGCGGGAAGCGGCACGCATGTGGAGGCGTCGATGAGAGTCATCTTCGCACTCTGGATGCGCGAGGTACGGAAATATTTTCGCTCTCCCGCGCAGATGATCGGCACGCTCGGCTCTCCGGTGATGTACCTCGGCGTACTTGGCTTCGGCCTCGGGCGCATCTTCGAGCGCGCCGGCGAGGGGAGCTACCTCCAGTTCATCGCGCCCGGCATCATCGGCATGACGATCCTCTTCACGTCCACCTTCTCCGGGATGGCGCTGCTGTGGGATCGGCAGTTCGGCTTCCTCAAGGAGACGATGGTCGCGCCCGTGCCGCGGTTGACGATCATGGTGGGACGAACCGTCGGCGGTGCGACCGTCGCGCTCTTTCAGGGATGTCTCGTCTTCCTTATCAGTCTGCTCGCCGGATTCCGGCCGGCGCACTTTCTCGTCGTGCCGATCGCGATTCTCGTCATGGCGCTCGTCGCGCTCGTCTTCTCGGCGATGGGAACGATCATCGGCTCGAGCCTGAAGGAGATGCAGGGGTTCCAGATCATCATGAACTTCCTCGTCATGCCGATCTTCTTTCTCTCGGGCGCGCTCTATCCGTTGAACGACCTTCCGGCTGCACTCACCGTGTTGACGCGACTCGATCCACTGAGCTACGGCGTCGATGCGCTGCGCGGCGTGCTCACCGGTCGCATGCACTTTCCTCTCGCCTTGAACATTCTTGCTCTCGTCTTCGCGGCGAGCGTGCTGATGGCACTCGGTGCGTGGCGCTTCTCGAAGATCGAGGTGTGACGTTCGCTTTTATACACAGCGAAACGCACGACATTTGTTGAAACACGGCTGCAAACCATCCGTACTTGGTGCGTGTCCCACTCGATGTGCAAATGAAGTGGTCGGAGCGATTCGCTCGAGAGCAAGATCGTTCAACGACCCGCACGTCGAACAACACACCAGTGAGAGGTGCCCAGCCATGTTGTTCTCTCTCTTCGCCGCTGCAGTGCTCGCGCCCACCGTGCAGGCGTCTCCTTTCACGCGCGGCGTGACGCAGCCACGCGAGTTGCTCGATACGGCCGTCGCCGCGCCCGTCGCGAAGCGACTGTCGCTCGATCTGAAGTCGGGTGGCTCCGTGAAGATCACCGGCGGCACGGACAAGGTCGTACGCATTCGTGTGACTGATGGGGGCAAGCCGTGCGGCGATTGCGGCGTGACGATCGAGCAGAGCAAGGACGGTCTGCAGGTGCGCAGCACGCGCGCCGTGACGGCCGGCAAGCTGCAATTCGAGATCGAGGTCCCCGAGCACTTCGACCTGCAGCTCGCATCAGCGGGCGGCGGAGTGAGCATCGAAGGCGTCGACGGTGAGATCAAGGGACAGACGGAAGCCGGTGCGCTGGAGCTCCGTCGCCTCTCCGGCATCGTCGATCTGCAGACGAAGCGCGGCAACGTGACGCTGCGCGAGTCGTACGCGAGCGGCCGCGTGCACACGACGGACGGCCGCGTGCTGCTCGAAGATGTCGGCGGTACCGTCGCCGGCTCGACGGAGAGTGGGAAGCTGGTCGAGCGTCGAGTTGAGAGGCCGGTCGCGCAGTGAACTGCCACGCCCAGTAGTGAGTACTCGGTACCTGGTACCGAGACTGGCATACTGCCTCCCGGAATGCGGGGCGAGATCTAAGGCAGACGGGGTCGGATCCTGGGGTCAGATACCTTCGGTATCTGACCCCTTGGCGCGAAAGGGCTCTGACCCCGGGCTCTGACCCCGGGCTCTGACCCCACATGCGAACGGCCGTACTCGGTACCGAGTACGGCCGTCTGCTTTTCAGATAGAGGGACATACGAGGCCTTGCGGGAGCTCGTATGCCAGTCCGAGTACCAGATACTCAGTACTCACTACTGGGAGTGGCAGTTCAGTCCCTCTCCGGCCCCGGCTCCAGCTCCGCTCCGCCACTTCCAGCAGAGCCGAACTTCGGTGAGGTCCAGCCGTGCGTCGTGGTCCGCGGAGGATTGGGCGCGTCTTCCTCGGGTTGCTTCGGAATCGCGGCGATCTCCTGCGTATCGTCGAGGTCGTGCGCGCGGCGGTCGAGCTCGTTCTTCCTGTCGCTGGCCATGCATCCTCCCGAACGGGTCTTCGGGCGAGAGTGCATGGCATGTGCCCTCGCCGGAGATGGTCGGGCTCGATGCACCGCGGCCAGCGCGACGCTACTTCTTGTTGCTGTTGTTGCTGGTGTTGGCGACCGCGGTGCGCACCTGCATCCCGTCGCCGAGGTCGGCGTTGGGGTTCGTCACGATCGCCGTCCCGTCGATCAGCCCGTCCAGCACTTCCACGGTCGACCCGTAGTCGCGGCCAACCTGGACCGAGCGCAGACGCACCGTCCCTCGACCGTTCTGCGCGCCGTTGGCGCCCTCGACGATCATCACCTGCGGGCCGGCCGAGCGGATCACGAGCGCACTCGCCGGCACGAGGATCGGCGGCGAGACACGCGGGAAGTGCAGCGAGACCTGCGCGTACATCCCTGGCAGGATCGCGAAGTCGCGGTTCGGGATGTCGACCTCGGCGAGCAGCGTGCGCGTGGATGCGTCGAGCGACGCGGACGTCCGCACGACGCGCCCAGCGAAATGCCGGCCCGCGAGTCCCTGCACGTCCACCTCCGCCTCGAGTCCCGGACGGATCGACGTCGCATAGGTGGAGGGGACGGTGATGTACGTGCGGACGGTGTCGGTCTGCGCGATGCGGAACAGGCTCCCGGACGCGCCGCCGGCCACGCTTCCACCGGCAACCGGAGCACTCGTCGCACCCGTCGCGCTGATGAGCGCGCCGACGTCGACGTTGCGTGCCGTGACCACGCCGGTGAACGGCGCGACGACGCGCGTGAAGCCGCGCGTCTCGACCAGCCGGCGGAAGTTGGCTTCCGCCGCCGCAGTGTTCGCCTCGGCAGAGGCGTGTGCCGCGCGCTTCTGGTCCAGCTCCTGGCTCGTCACGGCGCTGTCGCGCTCGAGGCTGGTCCAGCGTGCGAGATCCGCCTTGGCCAGCTGCAGCGTCGCCTGATTCATCTGCACCTGCGAGCGCGCCTGCTGCACGTTCTGCTCGAGCTCCGGCGCGTCGATCTCGGCGAGCACCTGGCCCTGGCGCACGAGGGAGCCGATGTCGGCGTTCCAGCGCCGCACGTAGCCGCCGACGCGCGCGTAGATCGCCGACTCGTGCAGCGGCTGCACCGTGCCCGGAAGGGTCAGCGCGCTGCCCGGGGCGGCGCGCGTGACCATCGCGACCTGCACCGTCGGTGCGCTGTCGTTCGCCGCGGCGTCGGCCAGCAGCTCGCGCGACACGCTGTGCCGCGGCACCAGCGTGAGCGCCAGCAGCAGCACAAGCGCGACGAAGGCACCGATGGCGAAGCGGCGCAGCTTCGCGCCGCTCATCGGCGTCACGGCGGGCGCCGCGCTCGCGTGCGCGTCGTGGTGGTTGGGATCGTGGTGGAACTCTGACTGGCTCATCGCTGGGTTCGAATATGGTGCGAACGGGCGAGTTGGTCACCTGGCGAGCGATCGATGGATCGCGTCGCCATGTGCTCACGCACTCGCGATCTCCTCTTCCTCGCGGACCTCACCCGTCCGCAGCAAGCTGTAGATGAGCGGCACGATCACGAGCGTGAAGAACGTCGCCATGACGAGACCGCCGATCACCGCGCGGCCGAGCGGCGCGTTCTGCTCGCCCCCCTCACCGAGGCCGAGCGCCATCGGCAGCATGCCGATGATCATCGCCAACGCGGTCATGCACACCGGGCGGAGCCGCGCGAAGCCCGCGTCGATCGCCGCTTCCGACGCCGAACGTCCCCCGCGGCGCTGGTCGTCCGCGAAGGTGATGAGCAGCACGCTGTTCGCCGTCGCCACACCCATCGCCATGATCGCGCCCATTAATGAGGGTACGGTGAACGTGGTATGTGTGACGAACAGCATCCACACGATCCCCGCCAGCGCGCCGGGCAGCGCCATGATGATGATGAGCGGGTCGACCCAGCTCTGGAAGTTGATCACGAGGACGAGGTACACGAGCAGGATCGCGAAGATGATGCCCAGCCCGAGTCCGGTGAACGACGTGCGCATGCTCTCCACCTGCCCGCGCATCGTCACCTGCGTCCCCTTCGGGAAGTTCGGCTTCATCTTCGCGATCACCTTGTCGATCTCGCGGGCGACCGCGCCGAGATCGCGCCGGTCCGCGCTCGCGTAGACGTCGAACACGGGCTGGGCGTTGTAGTGGTTCACCACTGCGGGGGTCACGCCGCGCGTCGAGGTCGCGAGGTTGCCGAACAGCTGCGGCTGCGCCTGGCCCGGTACGGTGACCGGCGTGTTCTGCAACGCCTCCATCGTGCCCATGCGGTACTGCGGCGTCATCACGTTCACCCCGTACTGGACGCCGTTGCGTGGGTCGAGCCAGAAGTTCGGCGCGGTCTGTCCGCTCGAGCTGAGCGAGATGAGCAGGTCGCTCGAGACGTCGCGCTGCGACAGCCCGATCTGCTGCGCCTTCGTCCGGTCCACGGTGAAGCGCAGCTCGGGCGCGTCCATCACCTGCTGCACGCGTACGTCCACTGCACCGGGGATCTTCGAGATCTCGCGCGCCAGGGCGCGCGCGAGATCGTAGTTGCCCGGCTGCCGTCCCGCGATCTGCACGTCGATCGGCGCGGGGAGTCCCAGGTTGAGCACCTGGTTGACCATGTCCGCCGGCTGGAAGAAGAACGTCACACCCGGGAACTGCTTCGGAAGCTCCTTCCGAAGAGCGCGCACGTAGTCCCATGTGGAGCCGCGATGATCGGGCTTGAGCTGGACGAGCATGTCGCCGTCCGCCGGTCCCACCGTCGCATTCGAGCCGACGGCGAGCGCGACGCCGTACGTCGTCAGCCCGATGTTGTCGAGCATCAGCGCGAGGTCCGACGGGGGGATCACGCGTCGCACGGTCTGTTCGACCTTGGCGAAGAGCAGCTCGGTCTCCTCGAGCCGCGTGCCCGACGGCGCGCGCACGTGCAGCTGGAACTGGCCGCCGTCCACCTGCGGGAAGAAATCCTCCCCCACCGCCGGCGCCAGCGCGAGCGACAGGACGACGAACGCCCCGCCGCCGATCAGCACCGCGCGGCGATGTGCCATCGCACCGGCGAGCAGCGCGTGGTACGCGCCCCGGAACCGCTCGAACGCGCGATCGAACCGGGCGAAGAACCGGCGGAGCGCGTTGCCCTTGTTCAACGGATCGGCCGCATGCGCCGCCATCTCGCCCGGCAGCATGAAGTCGGTCATCGTCGGCACGAGCGTGCGCGACAGGAAGTACGACGCCGCCATCGCGAAGATCACCGCGAGCGCGAGCGGCTTGAACAACGCCGCCGCAGGTCCCGACAGTGCGAAGATCGGCAGAAACACGATACAGATCGACAGCGTGGAGACGAACGCCGGGATCGCGATCTGATGCGCGCCCACGACGATGGCGCGCCTGAGCGGCAGCCCCAGCTCGAGGTTGCGGTGGATGTTCTCCACCGCCACGGTCGCGTCGTCCACGAGGATGCCGACGGCGAGCGCGAGCCCGCCGAGCGTCATCACGTTGAGTGTCTGTCCTGTCGCCCAGAGCGCGATGATCGACGTCAGCACGCTCAGGGGGATGGACAGCGCGACGATGATCGTGGAGCGCCAGCTCCCGAGGAAGAGGAGGATCATCAGCGCGGTGAGACACGCCGCGATGACGCCCTCGCGGATCACCCCGTCGATCGTGGCGCGCACGTACACGGACTGGTCGGCGAGCAGCTCGAGCCGCACGTCGTCCGGCAGCGTGGCCTTGATCCCCGGGAGCATCGACTTGATCTGGTCGACGATCGCCAGCGTGGACGCGCGGCCGTTCTTCAGGATCGACAGGTACGTGCCGCGCCGGCCGTTCTCGCGCACGATGTTCGTCTGCACGCCGCCGCCCTCGCGCACCTGCGCGACGTCGCTGACGTACACCATCGCCCCGTTCACCTGCTTGATGGGGAGATCACCGAGCTGGCGTGCCGAGTCCGGGCTCGAGAGCATCCGCACGTAGTACTCGCGCGAGCCCATCTTCGCCGTGCCCGCGGGGAGGATGACGTTCTGCGCGTTCACCGCGCGGCTCACGTCACCCGGCGCGAGTCCCTTGGCGTACAGCGCCTGCGGATCGATGTCCACGTTCACCGTGCGCTGCACACCGCCGAACGCGGGGAGCACGCCGGCGCCGTGCACGGTACCGAGCGGGACGCGGATGAAGTTCGTCCCGAGGTCGCTCAGCTCCGCCTCGGTGCGCTGCGGGCTCGCCACGCCGAGCTGGAGGATCGGCACGTCCGTGGCGTTGAACCGCACCATGAACGGCGGCGAGATCCCGGGCGGCATGATGCGCGTGATGCCCTGTGACGCCGCCGTGAGCTGCGCCATCCCGGCCTGCACGTCTGCATCGGGCTGGAAGTACACCTTGATGATGCTCAGCCCGTTCAGCGACTGCGACTCGATGTGCTCGATGTCGTTGACGTAGCTGGAGTACACGCGCTCGGAGACGGCGACGACGCGCTGCTCCATCTCCTTCGGGGAGAGGCCGCCGTACGACCAGAGCATCGACACCACCGGCACGTTGATCGACGGGAAGATGTCGATCGGCATCCGGACGATCGCCACGATGCCGAACACCAGCGTCAGGATGGCGACGCAGACGAAGGTGTACGGGCGCCGCAGCGCGAGAAGTACGAGCCACATGGTTCAGCGTCTCACAGCGTCCGGCCGACCAGCGCCTCGAGCGAGGCACGCGTGACGGCGTAGTTGTATCGGGCGGCCACGCGGCCGAGCTCCGCCTGCGTGAGCGCGACCTGCGAGGTGAGCTCGTCGAGCACGGTCGAGATGCCGGCCCGGTATCGCTCCGTCTGCACCCGCAGATCCTCCTGCGCGGCACGCACCGCCTCTTCCGCGAGCGCGACGTTCTCCTCGGCGAAGTGCAGCGCCGTCACCAGACGCGCGGCGTCGCTCCGCACCTGACGCTGCACGTCGAGCGACGTGCTGCGCGCCACGTGCGCCGTCGCTTCGGCGCGCGTGATCGCGTCCTCGCGGAGGAAGCCATTGAACAACGGCAGCGACGTCCCGAGGGCGAGCTGCCAGCCCGGCCGCACGGCGCCGATCACCTGCGACTCGCGCGCCCAGTTGTAGCCGCCGGTGAGGCGGACGTTCGGCAGATACAGCGTCCGCGACGCACGCACCGTCGCCGCTCCCGCTTCGCGCGCTGCCTGCGCCGCTTCCACGGCGGGCGCGCTCGTGACCGCGAGCTGGACGACGGCGGAGTCGGAGAGGGCGAGAGGCGCCGGCTCGAGCGTCGCCGGCGGCTTCGCGCCGATCGGTACGTCGGCGCCCACCACGCGGCCGAGCGCGAATGCGGCCGACTGCAGGGTGTCGCGCGCGGCGAGCTGCTGCTGGCGAGCGCCCGTGAGCTCCAGTCGCGCGCGGAGCTCGTCGGACTTCGTCGCTGTGCCGGCGCGCACCCGGTCCTGCGCATACTTGAGCCCGCGCTCGGCGCGCGTGACGCGCGATGCCGCCGCGGTGAGCAGGTCCGAGCCGCGCAGTGCCTCGTAGTACGCGCGGCTGGCCACCAGCGCGATCGCGTACGTCTGCGACCGGTCGGTCGCCGTCGCCGCCGCGAGGTCCGCCGAGGCGCGCTGGCGGTCCGCACCGCGCCGCCCCCCGGTGAACAGGTCTATGGAAGAAGAGAGGCCGGCGGAGTACGCGTCGGCCGACGCCGGAGCGGGATCTCCAGCCACGCCACCGCCGGTCGAGCTGAGGATGTTGGACCGAAGCGCGGCAGAGTTGGCGGAGACCGTCGGCAGGTACGCGCCGGTGGTGACGCGAACCTGCGACCGCGCCATGCGGAGCCCTTCCTCGGCCTGCGCGATCACCGGGCTCGCCGTCCGTGCCCGCTCGATCACCGAGGGGAGGTCGAGGAGCGTGTCGATGCGGACGGCCAGGCCGCGCACCGTGACCGGAGGGGCAGCGGTTGGCTGTCCAGCGGGAGGCGCGCCGGCTGGCGGCGCGCTCGGCACCTGTTGGGCCGACGCGCCGCGCACGGCACAAAGCAGCGCGACGGCCGCAACCAGCGGCCAGCCGCGCCTCTCATTCGAAATTGTCGTTCGCTTCAAGCTCACCTGCACTGTGTCCTTCTCCGCTTACGCGGAAGTGGGGTCATGCGCTGATCGCGTCGTAGATCACGATCTTGTGCCAGAACCCCTTGCAGTCCTCTCGGAAAGCGTCGTGTACCGGATGCACCTGGTAAGCGTCCTGCGCGGCCGCATCGGCGAAGGTGAGCACGAGCGCGTACGAGTAGGTCGTATCGATGATCGCCCGGTTCGTGGCCGCCGGCGTGCCGACGAACCCCAGCTGCACCACGTCGATCGTGGTGAGAGACCGGACGCTGTCGACGAACTTCGCCCGGTCGGCAGCGCTGAGGTCGTCACGCAGCCAGAAATACACGGAGTGCACGAACATGGTTGGGTAATTCGGGTCGGAGGAGTCAGTCTCCAGCAGGGGAGAGGGATCAACACAAGGTAGCCCCGCGCCAATCCTCCTGG
>DASVNI010000219.1:0-3194 GCA_036383935.1 Gemmatimonadaceae bacterium
GCGTCGACCCGGCGTGCGACCTCGACTATGTGCCCAACGTGGCGCGCGACGCGAGGGTCGAGATCGCGATGTCGAGCTCGTTCGGCTTCGGCGGGATGAACGCGGTGCTCGTCGCGCGCCGCTACCACGGATAGGAGCACACGATGCACGACCTGAAGGACGTCGACCGCTGGCTCACGGCGCGCGGCGGTACGCAGCGCGACGACGTCGCCTCCGAAACGCTCCCCGACCCGGTGTTCTTCGCCGGCGGCCGGCAGCTCGTCTCGTTCAGCTCGAACAACTATCTGGCGCTCGCGACGAGCCCGCGCATGAAGGCCGCCGCCCGCGCGGCACTCGACCGCTACGGTGTCGGCAACTGCGAGTCGCGCCTGCTCGGCGGCAACCTCTCGCTCTACGACCGGCTCGAGGCGCGGCTCGCCGAGATCAAGCAGAAGCCGGCAGCGCTCCTGTTCGCCACCGGCTACCTGACCAACCTCGGCGTGCTCCCGACGCTGGTGAAGGCGTCGAAGCTGGCGCGCGCTTTCGGCTACGCGCCGAGCTCCGCCTGGACGCACGCGTTCTTCACGGACGAGTTCAATCATCTCAGCATCCGCGAGGGGATCCGCGCGTCGGGCGCGCCGTCGTTCGCCTATCGCCATCTCGACATGGATGATCTGGAGCGGAAGCTCGCCGCGTCCAACGCGCGCATCCGCATCGTCGTCACTGACGGGGTGTTCAGCCAGCATGGGGACATCGTCCCCCTTCCCGAGCTGCTCGAGGTGGCGGAGCGCCACGACGCCGTCGTCTACGTCGACGATGCACACGGTACCGGCGTGCTCGGCCCGACCGGTGGCGGAACGAGCGAGCATTTCGGCGTCACGAGCCCGCGTCTCATCCAGATGGGCACGTTGAGCAAGGCGTATGGATGCATCGGCGGGTTCGTCGCGACGGACGCGCACGTCGCGCACATCCTGCGCTTCACCTGCTCCGCGTTCGGCTTCACGTCGACGCTGCCCCCCGATCAGGCGGCCGCGGTGCTCGAGGCGATCGACATGGTGACGGATGAACCGGGGCGCCGCAGCTGGTTGTGGGCGAACCAGCGCTACTTCATCGAGGGAATGGGCGCGCGCGGCCTCACGCCCCTCTCCCTCGAGACACCGATCGTTCCCGTGCACGTCGGCGATGAGCGTGAATGCGTCCGCGTCGCCGCCGGGCTGCGCGAGGCCGGCTTCCACGTCGACGCGATCACCTTCCCGGCGATCGCGCCGGGCCAGAGCCGGCTGCGTTTCATCCTGAACGCGCACCACACCGTCGCCCAGATCGACGGCGTGCTCGACGCGCTGGCCTCACTCCTCGACAGCGGACGCGGAGCGGCTACGAGAGCATCTGCGTGATCGCCGCCGGATGCACGTGCCATCCGAAGAGGCCGGCCAGTCCCATGAAGACGCCGAGTGCCGTTGGAATCATGGCGACGGCGAAGAGCCACCGCTTCTGCGTGAGCGAGGTGAGCGCGAGCAGCGAGATGGCGATCGCCGTCAGCGCGTCGGAGAGATCGAACTGGTCGTCGCGGTAGTTGATCGCGTCGTACGTGCGCTGGTCGTCGGCCGCCGCGGTACGAAGTGAGTCCTTCTTGGCTTTCTGATCCGCGACGAGCGCATCATAGCGCTTGACGACGGAATCCATCGCCGCGCGTTCTGCGACCGGCTTGGCCGCCTGGACGGCACGGAGCTGATCGAGCGCCGACTGCGCCACCTCCTGCCGGATGTTGCGCGCCTGGTAGAACGACCAGTGATCGAGCTTGTCGGCCTGCGCCTGCTGCATCGCCTGGACGAGGTTGTCGTCCTTCACCTTGCAGATCCCCATGAAGGTGGCGAGGATCGCGACGGTCACCGCGACCCACGAGTTGAGTCGCCGCGCGCGCGCGTCGGCGGTCGATGCGGGCGCGTCGTCAGAGCCGGGTGGATTGAGCGGGTCGATCTCCATGGAGGCGTTCGAATGGGTGGGTGGCTCGGTGGAGCAGATCGGCGCGCACGCTGATGCCGACGGCGACGAAGGGCTTCGGCGAGGTGACGCCGTGAAGATTCTGTCCGGCGCTGAAGTCGAGCTGAAGGTTGCAGCCGATGATGTACGCGACGCCGGCATCGGCGACCATTGCCCAAGTTCCGCCGGCATCCTCGCGTGAGGAGTAGGCGACGTCGACGAACGGGTTCCACCTCGGCGTCGGGTTGTAGCTGAGCGTGAGTGCGCCGAGCGCAGTGTTGACCAGTGTGCCGTTGGAGCCTTCGTAAGCTCCATAGCCGACGTTCGGGTTCAGCGAGAGCGTCGGCGTGAACTGCCAGTTGGCGACGAGGCGAACGTCGGCCGTCGTGCGGTCACTCTTGAAGTCGTCCGTCCCCGACGGCGGGGCGATGCGCACGATCGTCGAGACCTGGAGCGGCCCGCTCTGTTTCGGATCGTAGAGGGCGATCTTGGCACCGAGAAAGAGGGGGGAGAAGCCGTTGCTCGTCGTCGCCGAACCGTCGGGGGGCGACACGCGCTCGTGGGTGAAGGTGTTGCCCTCGAGGCGCGCCTCGACCCACTGCGAGAGTCCGATGCGCAGGAGCGTCGGTGCGATGGAGAGTCGACTCGGCACGTCGCCGTCGCGGTGACGCTCCTGCGCATACCCCGTCTCGAGCTGGATCTGCCCCGCGCCGATGAGGTGACTGCCGTCGGCGATGCCGGGCCGGTCGGCGTCGATCAAGGGGCACTGGCTCGTGTCGGGGGTGGTGCTCTGGGTCGCTTGCGCGTGCAGCCGCGACGCGTCGATGCCGACGAGTGCGAGTGAAGCGCAGACAACAGCCAGGTTGCCCCGGACGACGCGCCATGGCGCGTTGAGCATGGGATCGGCGAGGAGTGGGCGGCGGCGCAGAGGGCGCCTGGGGCGCGGGGCGGCGGTTGGGTGAGCGGCTCGAATCTGGAACGCCGAGCTTCGGATGTCGACGGCCTGAGCCAGGCACGCTCGAATATTTGCGAAACCTTAACGTGCCTCGGCGGTGCGTCCCCCGCGCACGCGAGAATACACGAACCAGAGCACGATCAACGCGACGCCGACGATCGTCGCCTCGGTCAGGTGGTGCTCGAGCTTCGGCAGGTCGCGCCCGAAGAGGTAGCCGAGCGTGGAGTAGGCCACCGCCGCCGCGATCGACCCCGCGGCGTTCGCGAGGGAGAAGCGCCCG
>DASVNI010000220.1:0-8309 GCA_036383935.1 Gemmatimonadaceae bacterium
CAGAAGGCGATGGCGCTCGCGGCGGCGAAGATGCCGGTGAAGACCAAGTTCGTCGTGCGCGAGGAGGCGCATACCGATGCGAGCTAACGACATTCGCGAGCTGTCGGCGGAGGACATGAAGGCGCGAATCGCCGAGCTCGAGGAAGAGCGTTTCCGCCTCAACTTTCGCAGCGCCACCGAGCCCCTCGAGGATCCGCTCCGGCTGCGCTGGATCCGCAAGGACATCGCGCGGCTCAAGACCATCCTGCGCGAGCGCGAGCTCGAGAGCGCGCGCTGAGCGCGGGAGGAATGACCATGGCTGAGATGACCAACGAGCAACAGACCGCGGCCCGCGGCGCGCGCAAGTCGCGCACCGGCCTCGTGGTGAGCGACAAGATGGAGAAGACGGTGGTGGTCGCGATCGAGCGTCGCGTACCGCACCCCGTCTACGGCAAGATGGTGACGCGCACGAAGCGCCTGAAGGCCCACGACGAGGAGAACTCGGCGAAGGTCGGCGACACCGTGCGGATCGTGGAGACGCGTCCGCTGTCGAAGGACAAGCGGTGGCGCGTCGTCGAGATCATGCAGCGTGCACGGTAAGGGAGACCGACCATGATCCAGCAAGAGTCGATGGTGAAGGTCGCGGACAACTCGGGTGCCAAGACGGCGCTCGTGATCCGCGTCCTCGGCGGCACCCGCCGGCGCTATGCCGGCCTCGGCGACATCGTCGTCGTGGCCGTGAAGAACGCGCTCCCGAACGGGACGGTGAAGAAGAGCGACGTCGCGAAGGCGGTCGTCGTGCGGACGGTGAAGGAGACGCGGCGGAAGGACGGCAGCTACATCCGCTTCGACGAGAACGCCGTCGTGATCATCAACGACGCGGGCGAGCCGAGAGCGACGCGCATCTTCGGCCCCGTCGCGCGTGAGCTCCGCGAGAAGAAGTACATGAAGATCGTCTCGCTGGCGCCGGAGGTCTTGTAAGATGCGGATCCTCAAGTACAAGAAGACCGATCGCGCGAAGGCGAAGGGTCAGAAGCGCCACGCGCAGAATGCGGAGCGCGTGAAGCTGCACGTCACGACGGGCGACACCGTGAAGGTGATGCGCGGCGACGACAAGGGACACGTCGGGAAGGTGGTCCGGGTGTACCGGAAGACCGGCCGCGTGGTGGTCGAGGGAGCGAACTTCGTGAAGCGCCATCGCAAGGCGCGCACGGCGGAGGAGCAGGGCGGGATCGTCTCGTTCGAGGCGCCCATCCATGCCTCCAACGTGATGCTGCTCGATCCGAAGGACGATACGCCGACGCGGACGCGCCGTCGCATCGATACGGACGGAACCAAGGAGCGGATCAGTGTGAAGAGCGGGGACGCGATTCCCCGCGTCCGCTGACCGGCGAGGATTAGGAAATGGCGACGAAGGAGAAGAAGGGCGGCGACGCCGCGGCAAAGGGCGGCAAAGGCAAGAAGAAGGGTGGCGAGGCCCAGAAGGCGCGCGGCCCACACGCTGGTGCCGACAAGCCGGTGCCGCCGCCGCGGCTGCGCGAGTTCTATCAGGGGACGGTGCGCGGGCGGCTGATGGAGCAGTTCGGGCTGACGAACCCGCACCAGGTTCCGACGCTGTCGAAGATCGTGCTCAACGTGGGCGCGGGCGAAGCGATCAAGCAGCCGAAGTTCCTCGACAGCATCGTCGAGGAGCTGGCGACGATCACCGGCCAGCAGCCGGTGCGGCGCAAGGCGAAGAAGTCGATCGCCAACTACGGGCTGCGCGAGGGGCAGGAGATCGGCGCCTCGGTGACGCTGCGTGGCGCGCGGATGTGGGAGTTCCTCGACCGGTTCGTCACGGTCGCGCTCCCGCGCGTGCGCGACTTCCGCGGCGTGAGCACGAAGTCGTTCGACGGGCGCGGCAATTATTCGCTCGGCGTGAAGGAGCAGCTGATCTTCCCGGAGATCAACTACGACACGATCGAGTCGACGCACGGTATGGACATCACGTTCGTGACGACGGCGCCTGGCGACGACCTCGCCTTTGCCCTGCTCAAGGAGCTGGGAATGCCGTTCCGCGGCAACGACAAGACGGGCGCGCGCGCGTAAGCGGCCCGGTCACTTCAGGGAAGAGAGACTGCGATGGCTCGTAAGGCCATGATCGAGAAGAGCAAGCGGAAGCCGAAGTTCCAGGTCCGGCAGCACAACCGCTGCGGCCGCTGTGGGCGCTCACGCGCCTACCTGCGCCGCTTCGGTCTCTGCCGCATCTGCTTCCGTGAGCTGGCGCTGTTCGGGATGATCCCGGGCGTGCGCAAGGCGAGCTGGTAAACGCGCGGCGCTTCGCGCCACGCTGTCGTCGGTTCACGGTTTTCGGTTGTCAGCCACCCTCGGGACGTTCCAAGCGCTATGGGCCTCCCGACGTCGGCTGTGAACCGATGACCGACAACCGTTAACAGAAGTTCACATTCATTCCTCCACGTCCACGGATACGAGAGGAGACAGGAATCACTCATGAGCATGACCGATCCGATCGCCGACATGCTGACGCGGATCCGCAATGCCTGCGGATCGAAGCACCGCCGCGTCGACATGCCGGTGTCGAAGATGAAGACCGAGATCGCGCGCATCCTGAAGGAGAACGACTACATTCAGGACTACGCGACGGTCGAGACCGAGGATGGCAAGAAGGTGCTCCGCGTGCGGCTGAAGTACGCCGCGGGGGGCCAGCCGGTGATCCGTGCGCTGCAGCGCGTCTCGACGCCCGGCCTGCGCAAGTACGTCGGCGTCACCGAGGTTCCGCGCGTGCGCAACGGCCTCGGCATCGCGATCCTCTCCACGTCGAAGGGGCTGATGTCCGACCGCGAGGCGCGTCAGGCGCGCACGGGCGGCGAGCTTCTCGCCCTCATCTGGTAAGGGGCGACTCACATGTCACGAATCGGAAAAGCACCGGTCGCCGTTCCGAACGGAGTCACGGTCACGCTGAAGGATGGGAACGTCATCTCGGTGAAGGGGCCGAAGGGTGAGCTGACGCGCTCCCTGCCCACCGCCATGACGGTCAAGCAGGAGAACGGCCAGGTCACCGTCACGCGCCCGTCGGACGAGGATCAGCACAAGTCGCTGCACGGCCTGACGCGCACGCTCATCGCCAACATGGTCGAGGGCGTGACGAAGGGCTTCTCGAAGAACCTCGAGCTGGTCGGCGTCGGCTACAAGGCGGAGGTGCGGCCCTACGGGCTGCAGCTCGCGCTCGGCTACTCGCACCCGATCGAGTATCGCGCTCCGCAGGGGATCAAGCTGACGGCGCCCGCGCCGACGCAGATCGTCGTCGAAGGCGCGAACAAGGAAGTGGTCGGCCAGGTCGCGGCGGAGATTCGCAGCCTGCGTCCGCCCGAGCCGTACAAGGGGAAGGGCGTCAAGTACGCGGGCGAGCAGATTCGCCGTAAGGCCGGCAAGGCGGGGGGTAAGTAATCATGGGCCGTATCGGAATTCCGAAGAATCGAGCCGAGAAGCGCGTCCGGCGGCACCTGCGGGTTCGCAAGACCGTGCAGGGCACGCCCGAGCGTCCGCGCCTCGTCGTCTTCCGTTCGCTGAAGCACATCACGGCGCAGCTCGTCGACGATCAGTCGGCGCGCACGCTCGCCACGGTGACGTCGGTGAAGGTTGGCGAGGGGAAGAAGTCGGAGAAGTCGCTCGAAGTCGGGAAGCAGATCGCCGCGATCGCCAAGGACAAGGGGATCTCGAAGGTCGTGTTCGACCGCGGTGGCTATCAGTATCACGGCCGCGTGAAGGCGGTGGCCGACGGAGCCCGCGAAGGCGGGCTGGAGTTCTAAAATGGAATCCAATCAGGGATCGGGCGGATCGCAGGGCGGCGGTCCGCGTGGCGGTGGTAGCGCGCGCAGCGGCGGCGGCGGTGGTCGCGGCGGCCCGGGCGGCGGACGTGGACGTGGCGGCCCAGGTGGCGGCGGCGGACGTGGTCGCGGTGGCCCGGGTGGCGGCGGCGGTCGTGGCGGCCAGGGTGGCGGTCCGGGCGGCGGCGAGCGTGGTGGCCGCGGCGGCGGACGTGGTGGTGACCAGCGTGGCGGTCAGGAGCGCGAAGGCAGCGATCTGATCGAGAACGTGGTCGCGATCAACCGCGTCGCGAAGGTCGTGAAGGGTGGTCGCCGGTTCAGCTTCAACGCGCTCGTCGCCGTCGGCGACGGCCAGGGGAAGGTGGGCTTCGCGTCAGGCAAGGCGAACGAAGTGTCCGAGGCGGTGCGCAAGGCGGTCGAGGCCGCGCGGCGCAATCTCGTCACGGTGCCGCTCACGGGATCGACGATCCCGCACGAGATCGTCGGCGAGCACGGCGCGGGGAAGGTGTGGATGAAGCCCGCGGCGCCCGGCGCCGGCGTGATCGCTGGCGGCGCGGTTCGCGCGGTGATGGAGTGCGTCGGCATCAACGACATCCTGACGAAGAGCCTCGGCTCGACGAACCCGCACAACATGGTGCGGGCAGCGATGAACGGGCTGACGCAGCTGACCACGGTGGATCAGGTCGCACGTGAGCGCGGCGTCGAGCCCTCGAAGCTCGGCTACCGCTCGCGCGCCAAGTCGAAGGAGACGGTGTAACAATGCCGCGGACTTTTGTGTGGCACCCTGGTCGGGGGCCGAAGAAGACGTCGAAGAACGAGCTGACCACGGGCAAGGTGCGCATCCGGCAGGTCCGGAGCGGCATCGGGCACTCGTGGCGGATGAACCGGACGCTCGAGGCGATCGGCCTCAAGCACCACCAGGACGAGGTGATCAAGCAGGATTCCCCGTCGCTGCGTGGACAACTCAAGCAGGTGCGCCACCTCGTCGAGGTGGAGCCCGTCTCGGAGTAAGACAGTGGCGACGGAAAAGATCGGCCTCCACAACCTCTCGCCCATGCCGGGCAGCAATCGGGATCGCAAGCGCCTCGGGCGCGGTCCCGGCTCCGGCACGGGTAAGACGTCTGGTAAGGGCCACAAGGGTATCAAGGCGCGCGCAGGGCATCACGGCCCGGGCGGCGGCAAGCCGGGCTTCGAGGGTGGTCAGATGCC
Organism: Gemmatimonadaceae bacterium; assembly: GCA_036383935.1. Classification (GTDB taxonomy): domain Bacteria; phylum Gemmatimonadota; class Gemmatimonadetes; order Gemmatimonadales; family Gemmatimonadaceae; genus AG11. The sequence continues at coordinate 5,016 of DASVNI010000220.1, forward strand.
GCTCACGCGCCGTCTGCCGAAGCGCGGGTTCACCAACCCGTTCCGCGAGGAGGCGAGCGTCATCCGTCTCGACCAGCTCGCGAAGGTTCAGGGCGAGGTGACGCCCGACAGCCTGCGCGCCGCGGGTCTCGTGCGGCGCAAGGGTCCGGTGAAGGTGCTGGCGAACGGCGAAGTCTCGACGGCGGTCTCGGTGCGTGGCCTCAAGGTCAGCGCCAAGGCGCGCGAGGCGATCGTCGCCGCCGGTGGCACGGTCGAGGAGTAACGCCGCACCCCCAGGAGCCATCATGGCCCAGAGTAACCCCGCGCAAGCGGTCAAGAGCGTGATGAACACGCCGGAGCTGAAGGACAAGATCCTCTTCACGCTCCTGTGCCTGTTCGTGTATCGAATCGGGGCGCACATCACGGCGCCGGGGGTGGACGTACTCGCCCTGACGGACTTCTTCCGCAACCAGCAGAACAGCGGCGGGCTTCTCGGCCTGTACGACCTGTTCACCGGCGGGCAGCTCTCGCGCGCGACCGTGTTCGCGCTCGGGATCATGCCCTACATCTCGGCCAGCATCTTCCTCCAGATCGCGGGAGCAGTCGTCCCGCAGGTGGAGAAGATGCAGAAGGACGAGGAGGGCCGGAAAAAGATCAACCAGTGGACGCGCTACGCCACGGTGTTCCTCGCCGCGGTCGAGGGATGGGGCTTCGCCCTGTTCACGGAATCGCTGCAGGGCGCGGTGGCCTATCCGGGCTTCGCGTTCAAGCTTGAGATGGCGTTCTTCCTCACGACGGGCGCCGTGTTCGTGATGTGGCTCGGTGAGCAGATCACGGAGCGCGGGCTCGGCAACGGGGCGTCGCTGATCATCTTCTTCTCGATCGTCGAGCGCATCTGGCCGGGCATCGGCACCACGTTCCGCTTCGTCACGACCGGCGCGATCGGCGCGTTCTCGCTCGTCGTGCTCGCGGCGATCATGGTCGCCGTCGTCGCCGCGGTGGTGGCGATGACGATGGCGGCACGTCGCATCCTCATCCAGATCCCGCAGCGCACGATGGCGCGGGGGCGGATGCGCGAGGCGGCGCGCAGCTTCATCCCGCTGCGGATCAATACAGCGGGGGTGATGCCGATCGTGTTCGCCCAGTCGATCATCGTCGTGCCGGGCGCGTTCGCGCAGTTCTTCCCGCAATACGAGTTCGCACGTCGGATCGCCGACATCTTCGCGCCGGGCAGCTTCTGGTACATCGCGTCCCAGGCGGTGCTGATCCTGTTCTTCACCTACTTCTACACGTCGATCATCTTCAACCCGATCGATCTGTCGGAGAACCTGAAGAAGCAGGGCGGCTTCATCCCCGGTGTGAAGCCGGGAGCGAAGACGGCGGAGTACATCGACCAGGTCGTCAGCCGTATCACCTTCCCGGGCGCGATCTTCCTCACGCTGATCGCCCTCCTGCCCGTCGTCATCTCGCGTGCGATCAACGTCCCGTTCGCGTTCGGCGGCACCTCGCTGCTGATCGTGGTCGGCGTGGCGCTCGACACGCTGGCGCAGGTGCAGCAGCACATGCTGCTCCGGAAGTACGACGGCTTCATGAAGAAGGGGCGTCTCAAGATCCGCGGGCGTCAGGCGGCGCCCGGAGGGTTCTGAGCACGCAGCTCTCCAAGTTCTCCCCCAACCGATGATCATCGTTCTCTTCGGAAAACCGGGGGCCGGAAAGGGGACGCAGGCGCCGCTGCTCGCAGCGGCGCTTGGCGTTCCCACGCTGGCCACGGGCGATGAGCTGCGCGCGGCGATCCGCAAAGGAACCCCGCTCGGGCTCGAAGCGAAGGCATACATGGACCGCGGGGATCTCGTCCCCGATTCGGTCATCCTCGGCATCATCAAGGCTGCGCTCGCCGAACCGAGGCACGCCAACGGCGTGCTCCTGGACGGCGTGGTGCGTACCGTGCCTCAGGCGGAAGGACTCGCCGCGGTGACGGCGGAGCTCGGGCGTCAGGTGGACGCCGTGCTCTGCTTCGACATCGCCGACGAGGAGATCGTGCGCCGCCTGGCCGGCCGCACGGTCTGCGAGACCTGTCAGACGCCGTACACCGGGCGCGAGCCGGGCGAAAAGTGCGACAAGGACGGGGGCACGCTCGTCCGCCGGAAGGACGACGAGCCCGAGGCGATCCGCAATCGGCTCGCGGTCTACGAGCGGCAGACGGCACCCGTGCTGCGCTGGTACCGCGAGCACGGCACTCGCGTCGCGGTCATCGACGCGGTAGGATCGGTGCAGGACGTGACGGCCCGCGCGCTTGGTGCGCTGGCACGCTAGCGACACAGAGGGGATGTGATTCAGCTCAAGAGCACGCGCGAGATCGAACTGATGGCTGACGGGGGGAAGATCCTCGCGGCCACCGTGGCGATGTTGCGCCGCGAGGTGAAGGCGGGGATGTCGACGATGGATCTCGACGCCCTGGCCGAGTCGTTCATCCGCAGCCATCGCGGTGCGACGCCCGCGTTCAAGGGGCTCTACGGTTTTCCCGGCACGCTCTGCACATCGATCAACAACGAGATCGTGCACGGCATCCCTTCCAGGAAGCGCGTCCTCAAGGACGGCGACATCATCTCGATCGACGTCGGTGTAGGCTACGAGGGTTACTTCACCGACTCGGCCACGACGGTGCCCGTCGGCGAAGTGGACGAGGAGACGCGCCGGCTGCTGGAAGTGACGGAGCGCTCGCTCCAGGCGGGGATCGCCGCCGCAGTGCCGGGCAACCACCTCGGCGACATCGGCGCGGCGGTGCAGGAGGTGGTGGAGTCGGCTGGATTCAGCGTGGTGCGCGACCTCGTCGGCCACGGGATCGGCGTCGAGTTCCACGAGGAGCCGCAGGTGCCGAACTACGGCAAGCCAAAGCGCGGGCTCAAGCTCGTGCCCGGCCTGACGCTCGCGATCGAGCCGATGGTGAACATCGGCGGCCCGACGACGCGCACGCTGCCGGATAAGTGGACGATCGTGACGGTGGACGGCTCACGGTCGGCGCATTTCGAGCATACGGTTGCGATCACTGAATCGGGGCATCGGGTTCTGACCGCGGCGTGAGTGCGTGAGTGTGTGAGGGTGAACGGCCTCGGGACGCTTCGGCGTGCCGGGGCCGTTCGACCATCAGGATTGATCGCGCAAGGGGGTTCACGCGGAGAGCGCGGAGGGAACCGAGCGACCGCGGAGCGCTGTCGGCTTTGCGACGACGGAACGCGGATAACTGCACGGATTTTTCGGAAACGGCCGGATCGCTCGGGGAGGCGGGGAGACTTCTCCGCCGGGTCCTCAAAATTT